>JARLFZ010000013.1 GCA_031296305.1 Occallatibacter sp.
ATTTGGCGTCCCCGACGGGATTTGAACCCGTGTTATCGCCGTGAAAGGGCGGTGTCCTAGGCCGGGCTAGACGACGGGGACGTTAAGGAGAGCAGAGAGCGGCGGGAAGAGCGGACTCAAGCGCCTTTCAAGATGCGTCCATTCAAAGGCTATCAACTCGCGGAATGGGTGTCAAAGAACGCCGGGCCGCGGCCGAAGCGTAGGGTCATGGCAATTATCACAATGCAGCAGGGACGAGAGAGGTTCGCGGGGGGAGCAATTGCCATCGGAAACGAAAATGGCAGGTGCTGAAGCCCATATTCGTTCCGCCGATTTTATCGGCCCGACTGAACAGCTTGCCGAAAAAGTCTGTCCGTCGATCGCAAGAGAGAGGCCCGTGGCTAATGCCACGCTGAATCGAGGCGCTTTATTCGGGAGGCTGAGGCCTCCCGCTCCCTCCAACCAGCAAGAAACGAGTTTTTCAGCAAGCTGTGAAGTCGTGCCCTCTCAAAGCAACTAATCTTGCCGCAGCTTCCGGAGATCGGAGCGACTTTTCCGCCGATTGCACAATTGTGCGTTTTCGGTACAGATGGCGTGACTGAAACCAGAGGCGTCAAGGTGGCGTAAACGTGTTGTGCGCTATCCTCGATAAAGGCTGCGGCGTGACCGCGAGCCTCTGTGGCAGGATGCGTGCGTAGTTTTTGCATCATTTGCCCGGTTCCGCGTATCGCATCTTTGAGGCGGCGAATTGGGCAGGCGATCACCGTAATCCGTTCTCGCGGAGGGGCGTAGAGCCCGCCCTTCACGGATTTTGCTGCGGAGATCAGGCCCGCGCTCACGCCGGCCCCGTTGCTGGCGCCGTTTGCCGCAGCCGCGCGGAATCATGCGGCAGTCCATGATGCGGCGGTAACGGGGCATCATAAGGTCCCTTGGGTGACAGCCAACGGTTCAATGCCACCGCGCGGCCCAACTGTGTCTCGGGTCGGGCGGGAATCACGTGGCGGCGCGGGGAAGATACGCGGGCGGAGTACGCAGGCGAGAGGCGTGGGTGCGCGGCCGCTGAGAAGATTCGAACCAGAACACGCAAGGCCCATGCCGGTTGAACCTGGATGGCCAGAGGAAGAATCAAGTGACGCAAAGCAAATTCGCAGGGATTTTATTGGCGGGTAGTTTGACCCTAGCAGTGCTGGCGGCAACGGGTTGCCAGAAAAAGCCGGCCGCTGCTGCCGGGGCAGGGCCGCAGGGCCTGCCCGTGCAAACGGCGACCGTAGCCATGGCGCCGGTGGCACAGAGCAGCGAATACGTGGCCACCATCAAGTCGCGGAATTCGGCTACGCTGCAACCTCAGGTGAGCGGCCCGCTGACGGCGATTCACGTCAAGTCGGGCGACCATGTGAAGAAGGGCGCACCGCTGATCGAGATCGATCCGCGGCAGCAGCAGGCGCAGGTCGCATCATTGCGCGCCACCGAGCGGCAGAAGAAGGCGCTCTATGACTACGACAACATCGAGCAGGATCGCCAGCAGAAGCTGTTCGACGCCGGCGTGACCAGCCGCGATACTCTCCAACAGGCGCAGCAGGCATTTGAGAACGCGAAGGCGGATTACGAAGCGGCGGTGGAATCGCGCAAGACGCAGGAACAACTGCTCGGCTACTACACCATTCGCGCGCCGTTCGACGGCGTAGTGGGCGACATCCCGGTGCATGTGGGAGATTACGTAACTACGACCACGATGCTGACCACCGTGGACGAGAGCAACGCGCTTGAGGCCTACGTTTACATTCCCACGGAGCGCGCGGCCGCGGTGCGCATGGGACTCGCGATCGACCTGACGGACAACAACGGCAAGCTGCTCGAAAAGACCCAGGTGGATTTCATTTCGCCACAAGTGGACAGCGCGCTACAGGAGATTCTGGTGAAAGCCGCGGTGCGGTCGGCGCCCGAGACGCTGCGCAATGCCCAGATCGTGAAGGCCAAAGTCATCTGGAGCACGAAAACCATGGCGGTGGTTCCCGTGCTGGCGGTGATCCGGCAGGGCGAGGAGAGCTTTGTGTTCGTGATGCAAAAACAAAACGGGATGGCCGTGGCGCACCGCACGCCGGTGGTGCTGGGCGATACCGTGGGCAACAACTATTCGATTGTCTCCGGGCTGAACGTGGGCGACCGCGTGATTGTGACCGGCATACAGTTCCTGGTGGACGGCATGCCGGTGATTCCGCTGGGGGGATGAGAGAAGCGGCGTCTAGTTACTAGCCTCTAGCTTTTTGCGCTTTTGCGGCACGATTAAAGTCGTGCCCTCTCACTTCTTGCAGTTCTTAAGATCTTTTCGCAGCCGGATAGAAAGGGATTCGCTTTGTTTGTCGATTTCTTCATTCACCGCCCGGTATTTGCCACGGTCTGCGCCCTGATGATCATTCTCGCGGGCGCCATCTGCATTCCCAATCTTTCTGTGGCGATGTATCCAACGCTGGCGCCGCCGGTGGTGGCGGTAACGGCCAATTACGTGGGCGCCAATGCGGAGACCGTGGAGAAGGCCGTCACCATTCCGCTGGAAGAAGCTATCAACGGCGTGGAGGGCATGCGCTACATCAGCTCTTCCAGCACCAACAGCGGAACCACGGAAATCGACATCACGTTCCAGACCGGCTACAACCTCGACATCGCGGCTGTGGACGTGCAGAACCGCGTGGCCAGCGTGGAAGGGCGCCTGCCGGGCGAGGTCGTTTCTACCGGCATCAATATTCTGAAGGCCAACTACAACTTTGTTTTCGGCGCGGGATTTTTTACGCGCGACAACCGCTACTCAGACGAATACATCTCCAACTATCTAGACGTTTATGTGAAAGACGCGCTCAAGCGCGTGCCCGGCGTGGGCGATGTGCTCATCTTCGGCGAGCGCAAGTACGCCATGCGCGTGTGGCTCGATCCCGTGCGCCTGGCTGCGCGCAATTTGACGGCGACCGACGTAACGAGCGCGCTACAAGAGCAAAACGTCGAGGTTCCCGCGGGACAACTTGGGCAGCCGCCATCCAATTCGAAACAGGCATTTCAGATTCCCGTGCGCGTGGTGGGCCGCCTCTCGAGTCCCGAGGAGTTCAACAACATCATCGTCAAGAACTCGCCGAATGGCCTGGTGCAACTGAAGGATGTGGGCCACGCAGAGGTGGGTGCGGAGGACTACAGCAACCTGATCGAATACGGCGGCCACCAGGCGATGGGCCTTTTTGTGGAGCAACTCTCGAACGCCAATGCGATCGACGTGGACCGCAGGGCGAAGGCCGCGATGGAGCAGCTCGCGAAGAGCTTTCCACCGGGCCTGGAGTACGCCATCGCCTTCGACTCCACCACCGCGGTGGGTGAGTCGATTCGCGAAGTGCTGGTGACGCTGATTGAAGCTGTCGTCATCGTCATTGCGGTCATCTTTCTTTTCCTGCTCGACTGGCGCGCCACCATCATTCCCGCAGTCACTATTCCGGTTTCGCTGGTGGGCACTTTTGCGTTTATCAGGCTCTTCAATTTTTCCATCAACTCGCTTACGCTCTTTGGCATTACGCTGGCCACCGGACTGGTGGTGGACGACGCGATTGTGGTGATCGAGAATGTGCAGCGCCACATTCACATGGAGCACTCCAATGCGCACGAGGCCACTTCGCGTGCCATGGGTGAGGTGACCAGCGCAGTGATTGCGACATCGCTGGTGCTGATTGCCGTGTTTGTGCCGGTCAGCTTTTTTCCCGGAACCACGGGTATTCTCTACCGGCAATTCTCGCTGACGATTGCGTTTTCCATTGCGATTTCGGCGTTCAACGCGCTCACGCTTTCGCCGGCGCTCTCTGCGCTGCTGCTGCGCGGCGAAGAGGCCCGTCCGGCTCAACTTGATTTTCTTCACATCGCCTTTATCTCACGCGCCTTTGCCGCGTTTATTCACGGCGCCGACAACTTTGTCAGTTGGATGGGACGCACCTACGCGCGCGTGATTCATGTGGCGCTGCAACTGCGCTACGTGTTGCTGGTGGTGTTCTTCGCCGGACTGGGCGCGACGGTGTGGGTCTACCGCTCGGTGCCGACGGGTTTTATTCCGCAGGAAGATCAGGGCTATTTCATGGTGCTCATCCAGGCGCCGCCGGGCTCTTCAATGGCATACACAACTTCACTCGCCGAGCGGGCAGAGGCGATCGTCGCGCCTGTGCCTGAAGTGGGTATGCGCCTGTTTTCCATCGTGGGTTTCAGCTTCGCGGGCTCTGCCTCCAATTCCGGCATGATGTTTATCAATACGAGCCCGCCCAGCAATCACCACGGAAAGTGGCGATCAACCGACGAGATCCTCAAGGAAGTCGGCCCGAAACTACAGATGCTGATGTTTGCACCGAACGGCGGCCTGGTGGAGGCGTTCGCGCCGCCGGCTGTTCAGGGCGTGGGCAGCCTTGGCGGTTTTCAATTCATGCTGCAGGATCAGGGCGGAAACACTCTGAGCGATCTGGACCGCGTCGCGCACCAGATTGTGAACGCCGGCCCGGCGCACAAGGAGCTTACCGGCCTCTACACGGGCTTTTCTGCCAACGATCCGCAGGAGCTGGTCACCATCGACCGCGAAAAAGCCAAGGCGATGGGGGTTTCGCTTTCGCAGATCACCTCGACGCTCAACGTCTTCATGGGCTCGGAGTACATCAACGACTTCGACTACAACAATCGCACCTATCGCGTGTTCGTGCAGGCCGACCAGCCGTTCCGCATGAATGCCGGCGACCTGCACAGTTATTACGTGCGCTCCGATTCGGGGCAGATGATTCCGCTCGACAATCTTGTGACGGTGACGGAGAGCGCGGGCCCGCCGGTGATTTCGCATTACAATCTCTTTCGCTCGGTTGAGATCGAAGGCTCGGCGGCTCCGGGCTACAGTTCCGGCCAGGCGCTCGTGGCCATGGACAAGCTGGCATCCGAAAACTTGATGCGGGGCATGACGTATCAGTGGACAGGCTTGACGCTCGATGAGCTTGAGTCGAGCGGCAAGGCGATGCTGATTTTCGGCCTCGGTATTCTGGTGGTTTATCTCACACTCTCGGCGCAATACGAGAGCTTTGCGCTGCCGTTCATTATTCTGCTGGCAGTGCCGATGGCGGTGCTGGGCGCGCTGGGCCTGATTTCGCTGCGTGGATACGCGAACGATGTTTATTGCCAGATCGGACTGGTGATGCTGATCGGACTTGCGGCGAAGAACTCGATTCTGATTGTCGAGTTTGCCGAGCAACTGCGGCGCAAGGGGCGTTCCATTGCCGATGCTGCGATTGAGGCCGGCGAACTGCGCTTGCGGCCGATACTGATGACGTCGTTCGCATTCATTCTCGGAGTTCTGCCGCTGGTGTTCGCCACCGGTGCGGGTTCGCTGGGGCGGCGCTCGGTGGGAACCACGATCGTCGGCGGCATGCTGTTCTCCACCTTGCTGAATCTGGTGTTTATTCCGGTGCTGTATGTGATCTTGAGCCGGCTGCTCCGGCGCGGCGACGCGCCGGCTGAGGCGCACGAGGCGTAGCAGTGGGTTTTGCGCGACGAATGACGCCTTTCGGCCTCGCCCCGGAGCAGGCCCTGAAGTCGAGCGAGTGTAGAATCTTTCCAACGTTTCATTAAGAGGAATCTAGACATGTTGTCGATTCGGTGGCGTGCAGCGGTGCTTGTAGTTCTCGGGTGTGGGCTTCTCGGTAATGCGCAAACCAACGGCAACAATTCGGGCAAAGTTACGATGGGAAGCGTGAGCTTTGACGTCGCGCTCAATCGGGCTCTCAAGTCGTCGTCCCTCACGTTTGCTGGCAAGCCATTTCATGCGGTCATGGAAGTCGGAACCGAGGGATCGGATTACTCCGGGCGCATCGAAGTTTGGTGGATTAGCGAAAAGAAATACAGGATCGAAATTCGTTCTGCAAAGTTCAGCCAGATCAAAACTATCAACGGCGAGAAGGTTCAAGAGCAAACCGAGGGCGATTATTATCCGCGCTGGCTCGAGAACTTCGTCCTGGCCCTCCTGGACCCCGTGTGGATGGCGAGCAACTTTGCAGGACGAACCGCCTCATTGGCAACCTTCGATCCGGAACCTCATACCGCTGTCACGATGGTTTCCGTAAACCGAGACGACCGTGTCGATGGAATTACCGATCCGATGACGGTGGGGTCAGTCATCTTCAACGGCCCAGAGTTCTTAGTGCGGAGTACGCACATGTTCCACGAGTCGATGGTCTTCGGAGATTGGACTGTATTCGGCAAGAAGCAGATCGCACGGACCTATGAGACAAATGTGCTCGATCAGCAGAAACTTGTCGGCCATCTTTTGAAGCTCGAGGCCCTCAAACACCCAGACGAGTCGATGTTCGAGGCGAAGGAAGATACCCCTGCAAGCCAGCGCATTTCGACTGTGTTCATTCCCACAGCCCAGGCGGAAAAGCTGCAGGAAAGCGCGCCCGCCATGGATTGGCCGTCGGTACGGGAGGGAAGAACGGATGGGTACATGATTATCTTTGCCCGTACCGACCGCTCTGGGCAGGTTCGCGAAACCGCGGAGTATAGTTCTCACAATCCAAATGATGCCCTTCAGAAATACGGCATGGAGCAGGCGCTTAAATACAGGTTCAAACCATTGGTGGTCGACGGAGCAACGGTTCAATTCGAAACTCCGCTGGTAATGCATTTCGTCTCCCGAATCGACAACCCTATTCCGATCCTCAGCGTGGATGAGATGAAGCGCCAGATGCTTTCCTGCAACCCCAGGGGTCTACCGAAGGGACCGCTCCCCTCCGGGAACGTGATGCATTGCCGAATTGCCGTCGACGAAAAAGGCGCATTTTGGGGCTTCGTCAGTTCGGACCCGATGAAGGTAGGGGAGGGTGCGGTGTGGGGACCGGCTCTGAATTCTCTCAAAGAGTGTACCTTTAGGCCCTACATTGTGAATGGGCAACCGACCTTCTTCAAGGGCGACATAGAGTTGGAGGCACGGTAGTTCCACATGAATACCTCTGGTGGCGCTGAATACCTGTCTCCGTATGCTTGCCCGGTAGGGGGAATTCACTGGAATCCCTGGCAGCATCGTTCTCAAAAGCCGGCAGGATTCGGCTGGAGCCCGGTGGAAGCATTTAACGAAATCGACGCTAGGGCTTTTTGACGGGCTGCACGGGCCCCACCTGCGTTGCGGTCGCCGTGTACAGGCGGCAGTTGTCGGTGACTTCTTTGAAGTGGATGTAGGGATGGAGAAAGAGCGCGGCGCGCATGTCGCCTGAGCCTTCGGCGAAATCGGTGAGCCAGACGCCGTCCGCCTCGGGATGATTGTGGATGTGCAGCCAGAGGCCCTTGTGCACATTCGCAAACAGGCCCCAGCCGATCTTCCAATCGGCGACGGATCTTACGTTGATGTCGACGGGTTCGCCGGTTTGCTCGTCGATGGAAATTTTGCCCTGCATCACCTGGGCCAGATGCTGGTTGAGGTTTTTGGCCTCGAAGCGCGGATTGGGCAGGATGTCGTAAAAGAGAACGCTACGGCCAACGCCGCGATCATTGACGAGCTCGCGCCGTCCGTTGGCCAGCATCATGGCCTCTAAAAAATCCGCGAGCTCCTGGTTCTGCTTGTCCTCTTCCTTCTTGGCCGTGGCCTGGTTTGAGTATTTGAGCGTTTCGTTCATCACACGCTCGTCTTCCTTTTTGGTTTCTTCGGGCGTGAGGGCCTGGCCATTTTTTTGGAGAGTGCGCTCGACGGCGATGCCGTTGACGAAGAACTGGTCTTTCACTTTGGTGATGTTCTTTTTTGTATTGCCGTTGCTGTCGGTTTCGATGGCCGTGGTGGTAACGCGGCATTCGTAGCGCTCGCGCTCGGCGGCTAATTTGCGTTCGTTGGCGAGCGCGCGTTGCAGGATTTCGTTGGCGTTGGGCAGCGGGGCGAGGGGAGCAGTGGTTTGAGAGGGGGCGGAACTAATGCACACAAAGAGAGCGGCAAAGAGGGAGGGGATGAATTTGCGGCGCGTGAGGAGCAGTTAAGGACATCCCTCAGGGGCTAAAGCCCCGCTATTTATGCGTTCTTCTCGGCACGGATAAATCCGTGCCCTTTCAAAGCCGAGTTGATGCAGCCGGTTTTCCGGGGCTAAAGCCCCGCCTTTATTCTGGACCTTTTCGGCACGACTGAAGTCGTGCCCTTCCACGTTCGACTTTCACGGCCGAATTGATGCGAACAAGTTCTACGCACCTACCGGTAGCGACGGCATAGCACCCTGGTCCTTGGCTTCTGTCACTACGGCGTCGAGGAGTGCGAGCACTTCGGGCACGGTCATGGTGTAGACTTCGCGGCGCGAGTCGTAGCCTTCTTCGATGAGCTGCTTGAGATAGCGGCCGGCGATCTGCGCGGCAAGCTGGTCGGTAATCGCTTTGCCGGTGCGCTTCTTCTGCTCGACCCACGCAGTGCATGGCAAGGCGATCCACATGGGGCGGCCGTTCACGTCGAAACGAATGTCGACGGCGTCGGCGTGGCGCGTGGCGATGGCCACGATGTTCGCTTTCCAGCGGCAGTGCAGGTCCTCGCCGCTCCAGCGGTCGGTGACGTGAAAATCCTCGTACATGCATTAAGCGTACCGTTCCGGGCGCGGCGCGGCAAGCCCGCTGCGGCGCGGCAGGCTGGACACCCTATACTGATCGTCAGTTAACGGAATCACTATGAATGCAGCGTTGCTCGGCTTTATGCAATTGGCATGGGGCGTTATGAGACCAAGTGTCGATCCCAACGAGATTTTGCAATATTTTTCCTGGTCGGCGTACTTAGGCCTTGCCGCCGGATACACGCTATTTGTCTTCCTGAGCGGAATCATCGATAAGTTCATGGGCGTTGGCCAGCGCAACCGGGATGGACAGGGTCATGTTCCGGATGATTCGACGGGCTCTTCCGGGAAGATCGTGGGGCCGATTTCCCGCGTGATGCGCATTCACGGTTTGTACCTGCTGATTTTGCTCGGCGGCTTGCGGATGGTTGCTCTCGCATTGCCCTACCTGCCGCACGGGATGACGAACACGCTCGGCGAAGGGAAAAATGTTCACACGTCGGTGGCCGACTACATAGGCTTGTTTGCCGTGGCGGTGTTGGCGTTTATCGAACGAAGGCAGCTTTGTTCCAAGCCGAAGACGCGCTGAACACGAATCCGCGGATGCGATTCCGGAGAGGATGCAACCGGTCGCCGGCAATTCTCATTCGCTCAATTTCGATCGTGGTGGCGTTGTCCTGAAAGGGCTTACAAGTGCTTCTGTCAAGGGTCCACTTTCCGTGCTAGCATCATTTTCGCGAGTACGCTCCGTCGTGGAGTTGATCGCCACTCGAAAGTCCCAGGCTTCAATCTTCCAGAGTTCGCCGTATTCCACAAAGGAGGCGGACATGACTACGATTCCCACATACCTTGCAACCGCCAGTTTCTCGGCCCTGTTGCTCGCCGCAGCCCTCACAGCACAGTCCCCCGACGCAGCCCGGCAGGCTGATACCACACCGGCCAGCGGGGTTTCGAATGTGCGCATCGTCCGTTTGAGTGAACACAAAGGCACGGTTGTGCTGGACCGCAACACAGGAAACGGTTTTGAGCCTGCCGTAGTGAACATGCCCGTCGTGGAAAAGAGCCGGCTGATGACAGGCGATGGGGTTGCAGAAGTCGAGTTCGAAGATAACAGCAGCCTGCGGCTCGGTCCCAATGCGATGGTGGAGTTTCCGCAACTTGAGCGTCTTCCCGCAGGCTCGACGGTTTCGTCAGCGCGCCTGGTGAAAGGCATGGTCTATGTGAGCCTGCTGAAGACCCGCGGCAACGAGTTCACCCTTCTGTTCGGACAGCAGCAGCTCCAATTGCCGCCCGGTAGCCACATTCGGCTGCTGGTGGACGGAGCGGAGGCCAAGCTCGCGGTGCTGGACGGCACGTTGCACATCGACGGGGCATTGGGGGGACCAGCGGGCGAGATGGACGTTACGCGGAACAAGACGGTTACGTTCAAGCTGCAGGGGCAAGGACAGGATCAGGCACAACCGATGGTCGCCAAGAACGTCGAGTCCTATGATGAGCTGGACGCGTGGGATAAGAGGGAGGCTGAATACCACACGGCGGCCGCGCCCGTGAGTGCATTGAACAGCTCACCCTACGCGTACGGCCTGAGCGATATGGGTTACTACGGAAGCTTTATGGATACCGGCGGCTGCGGCATGATGTGGCGCCCTTATTTTGCAAGCGCGGCGTGGGACCCGTATTCGAACGGGGTCTGGGCGTGGTATCAGGGCGCAGGCTATTCCTGGGTGTCTCCGTACCCGTGGGGATGGACGCCTTATCACTACGGGAGCTGGGCCTATTGTCCCGGCGTTGGCTATGGATGGCAGCCCGGGGGCGCATGGAATGGGCTGAACAACGTTGCCGCGGCCGGACCTGGGAACGGGCCAGTCCATATTCCGGTTCGACCGGCCGGGCCGCCCAGCGGGGGCCGTCGCACGCTGATGGAGGTGAACCTGAAGCCTCTGGTTCGTTCGGAGGCGCGTTCGGAAGACTCCTTTGTGTTGCGCAGGGACTCAGCAGGTTTGGGCGTTCCGCGGGAAGGCTTAGGGAACCTGAATAAGCTGTCGCAACACGCCCTGGACAGGGGTACGGCGACCAGGGACGTTTACATGAGCGGACCGTTTTCTCCTACCGCCAATATGCGCCCGCAGGGTGCGGGCGGCGTTGGCAACTCGAACCGCCCGGAATCCGAGCGGCGTTCTGAATACGGGCAGCGTCCTGAACCCGGGCAACGTTCTACGGGCGGCATGTCTCCGCGTGGGGGATCCGGTGGCGGGCCGAGTGGCGGTGGGGGCGGCGCGAGCAGAGGCCCCGGTGGTGGTGGCGGGGGCGGCGGGAATGCGGGTGGGAGTTCAGGTGGCTCCGGCTCGGCGCCTGCGTCGGGTCACGGCCATTAGAAATCGGACAGACCGAGATTGTTGAGAGCGGCCGGCTAACAACCGATGGTACCTTTATCTCGCATCGGAGCGAGGCGTGTCTTCAATGCTCATTTAGATCGCGCCCAGAGACGGGATTCTCAAACAGTGCCACCAGCACCCGTTTGCCCGCGCACAAACCGCACTCTGATAAACTAATCGGGTTCGAGTGGCGTCAATCTTATCCGTTTCGACCCCGCCCGTAAGACCATCAGCGAAGGACAAAAAAGTGGATACACAAACCCGTCACGCTCTGAAAAAAGACAAGTTCGCCCAGGCTGCTGCCTCGAGCGCCAGTTGGATCGGCGAGCACAAATCCGGCGTGCTGCGCTGGGTGATCGCGGCAGGAGTGGTTCTTGTCCTGGGCGTTGGCGCGCTGATTTTTTGGATCTTGCGCTCGCAGGCTGCCGACTCTGCCCTGGGCGCGGCGCTCGATGTTTACACCTCGCCGCTGGCGCTTCCGGGAGCTCCACCTGTATCTGGCGTGTACACGGCCTCGGCCGACCGCGCCAAAGAGGCCAATCGCGAGTTTGTGGCCGTGGCCAACGAATACGGCTGGCTGTCCCAAGGCTCCAAAGCCCACTACTTTGCCGGCGTGACCTATGCGGAACTGGGCCAGAATGGAGCGGCCGAGGCCCAGTTGACGGCCGCCTCGAAATGCTGGGACCGCAATCTTTCGAACCTCGCCAAGGTGGCGCTGGCCAACCTCTACCACCAGACCTCCCGCGACAGCGATGCCATCGCTCTCTATAACGAGATCGCCGCCAAGCCTTCAGTTACAGTCCCCACCACTGTGGCGCAACTCGATCTTGCCGATCTCTATGCCGCGGAAGGCAAGCAGGACCAGGCGCACGCGCTTTGGGCCAAGGTGCGCGATGCGGATAAGGACGGCGCGGCAGGTCAGATCGCGGCGCAGAAGCTGGCTGCGAAGTAAGACCGCAACCCGCGCAAAGGTCGGCGGCCATGCGCAATTGCACGCATAGGGCAGAACGAGTCTGAGCAGTTTCCCGGCTGCCTGCGTCTGTTGTGTGATGAGCACCAGCCAGGCCATTTACGCAGGTTGGATGGAGATTCCCACGAGCGCGGTGAACGAGGAAGCGCGCGGGCGCGCGGAAGACGCAGCGATCTCGGCGCTGGTCGACCAATACGCCGGAGCCCTCTACCGCGTCGCCTATTCCGTGCTGCGCAATTCCACTGATGCTGAAGATGCCGTGCAGGAAGCATTTCTGCGCGTGCTGCGGCATCGGGACACGCTCGACGAAGTGCGCGACCACCGCGTCTGGCTCATTCGCATCGTCTGGAACATCGTGCTCGATCGCAAGCGCCGCGCCAAGACGCGTCCGGAGACGGACGACGTTTCTGAGCTGGCGCGGGTGCTGCCTTCTAAAGGACTTTCCGCCGAGGAGTTGGCGGCCGCGGCCGAGCACCATGCTCACGTGCTCGGGTGCGTGGAGCAACTGCCTGCCAAGGAGCGCGAAGTGCTGCTGCTTTCGGCCTTCGAGGAGCTCACGAGCGTGGAAATTGCCGCGGTTCTCGATATTACGGAATCGAGCGTCCGTTCGCGGCTGTTCCGGGCGCGGAACCTGATGGCCGAACTGCTGGATCACAACAGGAGTCTGCGATGAATACGAACCCGCACAATGCGATGAACTCCGATTCCGGCCCCGATTGCGGAGAGGCCACGCTGCGGCTGATTGCCGGCTTGCCCGCGCCTGCCGGACTTGAAGAGCGCGTGCATAAGGCGCTCGGCGCAGCTCCGCACGAATTACGGGGCGGGCGTGTTCTGGCGTGGCCGGCGAGATTCCGGGCGAGGGCCGTGCTGGAGAGCAACTGGATGCGGGCAACTGCCGCGGCGGCGATTGTGTTTGTGGTGGTCGGCGGAGGATGGGGCGTTTACAGCCGCGTGCAGCCAGGACCAGCCGGCAAAGTCATCGTGATGCCGCAGCCCATGCCGAGTTCGGGCGGGTTCTCGGGCGCCGGCGCGATTCGCACGCCTGCTACGATTCCGGGACCGAAAGTCAGAGAACAAGGGACCAAGGGACCGCGGGACCAAGAAGCGCAGACCGCGAAGAAACCTGCAACGCCGAAGAAGTCCGCGACAGGTCAACACCCGGCAAGCGCGCCGACGCCGCAGCCGGCGGTTTCGCAGTAGCCAGCTACGCGTCCTTCGTCACAGCCCTGATCAACATACCCAGAAGCGCCAGCACCAACGCGCCCCAGAATGCCGGCACCAGACCTACGACATGAAATCCCGGCACCACGGCCGAGGCGAGTAGGATCATGACGCCGTTGATGACTAGCAGGAAGAGTCCCAGGGTGAGGATGGTCAGCGGAAACGTCACGATCTTAAGGAACAGTCCGACCGTGGCATTGAGCAGGCCGATGACCAGCGCAGCGATTAGCGCGGGAACGAAGCCTGCGACGTGAAATCCGGGGACAAAATGGGAAACGACGATGAGCGCGAGTGCGCTCAGTATCCAATGGAGAAGGAGTCTCATGCTTTCAACCTCCGGCGAATCGGCTGCGCGGATTCGAATCGCGGCGCGAGTTGAGGTGAACAAAGGAATCGTGCCCGCCGCTCGCTATAAGCTATCCTGCGCCGCGACTCCCGCGCAAGGATTCTGCCAACCGCATGTCCGGTACCCGCGCGGAGTGTCTGCGAGTCGGGCATTGCTTTAGAGTGGAACCATGTTTGCGCGCCGCATCTCTGTCGAGCGGATTGACGCGACGGGCGCGCGCCACGCCTGCCCCATCCGCCAGATCGACAACTTCGCCATGCGGAACTTTACCAACGATGCGGTCTTCGACGATACGTTTCCCGCGGGCGATGGCGTGCTTGAGATTGGTCATCGCGTCCCGCTCGAGCAGCTCAAAGCCGCGATGGAAGATTGGTTCCGGCGCAAAGGGTATTTGCAGGCGGGCGAGCGGCTGGAAGTGGCAGAAGACAGGGACTGAGGGACTAAGGGACTGAGGGACTGAAGATTCAGGCGGCAGTTTGGCGCGCACGGACGCTGCTTCTCAGGAGATGGACGGAGCGACGCCGATTTGCGGCGGCTGCGAAGAGCTTACCGGGCAAAGTTGCGGAGCGGATTTCCAAAGGCGGAGTTCGGCTTCGCGGCGGGCCTTCAATCCCAGGTTCACTTCTCCGCCAGCGAGATCCCAAAGCAGCAACTGCTCGACAGCGTCGTCGAAGCGGCCGCCATTCAGGCAGTGCAGCAAGGTGGACTTTGCCAGGCGTCCGGCACCGAGGTTGAAACAGAAATCAACCAGCGCATCGAATTGGCCCTGGGTCAAAGCCACTCTGACCAGGTTGCCAACGGCGCGCTCAGCCGCGGAGACGTCGGCGGCCAGAAGGCTGGCGGCTTGCGGTTGGCTGACGCCGCTGGGAAAAGACTCCGGAGGCACGACGCGATGGCCGTAGCCGATGGTGGGGAAACCGGCCACATCTGTGTATTGCCGGCTGCGAAACCCCTCGAATCGCTTGATCAGTTCCAGTCCTTCTGCGCTGAGTTGCATGGAAATCCCCTCTTCGGCCCGAATCTCACGGCCGGAAACACGAAGGGCTTGCCGAGAACCCTTCCGTTCACTGGGGGTTTTCGGCAAGCCCTGAAAGCCACGCTAGCAGAAGCTCGGAATTAATCTGCAAAACCGGAGAATAATTTTGGCGAAGGGAAACCGGCTGATTTTGCGAGGATTCGCGGCTTCGATCAGCTCGATGCGTTCAACAATGCAGGCCGCCTTACGGGCGCCGGAGCTCCACGCAACGTGGTCAGTTGCGGAGGCGCACAACAGGCCTTGTTCAGCAGGCCAAGATCGCGCTGCATCTCCGCATCCTGCCTGAGCACAGACAAGGTCTCGCGCAGAATGCTGGCCGCTCCAGCATGCGTGGGAGCCACGATCTTGTAGTGCATCCACTTGCCTTCGCGGCGCGCGGCTACGATGCCCGCCCGCCGCAGGTACGCAAGATGGCGCGAGACTTTAGGCTGGCTCTGGCCGAGAATCTCCACAAAGTAGCAGACGCATACTTCGCGGCCATCCATCAGGTTGAGCAGCCGCAAACGGGTGCGGTCGGCGAGGGCCGCAAACAGCAGGGCGAAATCGTAGTTCTTCGAAGTGCGCTCCACGAATTCATCATATATGTATTGACAGATATGTCCAGTCGAGAATATATTTGCTTTAGCGTATGTGAGGAAACGCAAAGTATGGAATCTACGGCGAACATCCAGGAACAGGTGAAAGAAAAGTATGGAAGCGCGGCGCGGGCGGTGGCAAAGTCAGGCAGCGCGCAGGCCTGTTGCGATCCCGGCCTGCGCTGCTGCGATCCGATTACCACCAACCTCTATAGCTCCGGCGAGAAGGGCCTGATCCCGGAGAAAGCCGTGCAGGCTTCGCTGGGCTGCGGCAACCCAACGGCCCTGATCGATCTGCGCCCCGGTGAGACGGTGCTGGATCTCGGCTCGGGAGGCGGCATCGACGTGCTGCTTTCGGCCCGGCGCGTGGGGCCTACGGGCAAGGCATACGGGCTTGACATGACCGACGACATGCTGGCCCTGGCCCGCGAAAACCAGCGGCAGGCGGGGGTGACCAATGTCGAGTTCCTCAAAGGCGAAATGGAGAACATTCCGCTGGCCGACAACTCCGTGGATGTCATCATCTCGAACTGCGTCATTAATCTTTCGGCTGACAAGGACCGCGTGCTGCGCGAAGCCTTTCGCGTTCTGAAGCCGGGCGGGCGGTTTGCCGTTTCCGACGTGGTGGTGCGGGGCGCTGTGCCGGACGAGGTGCGCAAAAGCATGCTGCTTTGGGTGGGGTGTATCGCCGGCGCTCTCGAAGAAACCGAATACCTTTCGAAGCTGACTGCGGCAGGTTTTGAGCAGACTTCCATCGAGCCGACGCGCGAGTACAACGTGGAAGACGCGCGTCAGTTCCTGACCGAGGCTGGAGTGGATGTGGATGGGATCGCGCCCCTGGTGAACGGGAAATTCTTCAGTGGTTTCATCCGTGCGAGCAAGCCCAAAGCCGCCTGCTGCCAGCCTGGCTGCTGCATGCCTGCTCTGACTGGAGCAAAGGAGTAACGATGGCCGATCATTACAATGTTCTCTTCCTCTGCACGGGCAACTCGGCGCGTTCCATCATGGCCGAAGCCATCCTCAACTACAAAGGCAAAGGCAAGTTCACGGCCTACAGCGCAGGCAGCCATCCGACCGGACAGCCGCGTCCGGAGGCGCTCAATCAGATCGAATCGGCGGGATTGTCGACGGCAGGCCTGCGCAGCAAGTCATGGGATGAGTTTTCAGGCGCGGGAGCACCGAAGCTGGATTTCGTCTTTACGGTCTGTGACAACGCCGCAAAGGAGCAGTGTCCGTACTGGCCGGGGCAGCCGATGACGGCGCACTGGGGTATTGCTGACCCCGCGGCTGCGAAGGGAACGCCGGAGGAGATTGCCCGGGCATTCAGAGACGCGTTCACGGTGCTTGATCGCCGGATAGGGTTGTTCCTCTCGCTGCCCCTCGCGACGCTTGAGGACATGGCCATCAAGAGGGAAATCGATCGGATAGGCCGCTCGTAGGAGGCAACGGTGAAAAAGAGTCGGCTGTCGTTTCTGGATCGCTATCTGACGGGATGGATCTTCGCCGCCATGGCGTTCGGCGTGGCCCTCGGCTGGCTTGCTCCCGGCGTAGTGCCGTTTCTGAACCGCTTCAGCATTGGCACAACTTCGGTGCCGATCGCAGTGGGGCTGATTCTGATGATGTACCCGCCATTCACTCGGGTCCGGTACGAAGAGCTCCACGAGGTCTTCCGCAACAAGCGCGTGCTGGGCCTGTCGCTGGTGCAGAACTGGGTGATCGGCCCAATTTTGATGTTCGTGCTGGCCATCGTGTTCCTGCGCGGTTACCCCGAATACATGGCCGGACTCATCATGATCGGGCTCGCACGCTGCATCGCCATGGTGATCGTGTGGAACGAGCTGGCGAAGGGCGACACCCAGTATGCAGCCGGACTGGTAGCCTTCAATTCACTGTTCCAGGTCTTCTTCTACTCGGTCTACGCCTGGGTATTCATCACGGTGCTGCCCGGATGGTTCGGCCTGCGCGGGGCCGTGGTTAGAGTCTCCGTGGGCGAGATCGCAAAGAGCGTCTTTATTTACCTGGGCATCCCGTTCATCGCAGGCTTCCTGACGCGGACCGCGCTGGTTCGGGCCAAAGGCCGCGCATGGTACGACAGGAACTTCGTGCCACGGGTCTCACCGATAACACTGGTCGCCTTGCTGTTCACCATCGTGGTGATGTTCTCTCTCAAGGGTAGTTACATCGTGCGTCTGCCTCTGGACGTTCTGAGGATCGCCATACCGCTCTTGATTTACTTCGTAGTGATGTTCCTGGTGTCGTTTTACATGGGCAGGAAACTTGGCGCCGATTACTCAAAGACAACCACGCTCGCGTTCACGGCTGCCTCAAACAACTTCGAGCTTGCGATCGCTGTGGCCGTATCGGTGTTCGGCATCAACTCGGGCGCTGCATTCGCGGCAGTCATCGGCCCGCTGGTGGAAGTGCCTGTAATGATTGCGCTTGTCAACCTGGCTCTTTACTTCCAGCGGAAGTATTGGGAGAACCCGCAGCCCATGGATCTTCAAGGGGCATGTGTGCGGGAAAGACGTTGAGAGGCCTCGACCGTCCGGCGCCTCATGCCTTCGGCGCTTTCTTGGTCAATGCGACCCTGCGGGCGGTTTGCCTGCGATCCTCAGGAATTGATTGAGGACTTCGGACAGTGCGATGTCGAAGTTTCTGTCGTGGGTCTTTTGCAGATAGGCGAATTCAATGGATTGGGTGACGGTCCAGAGGATGTAGTGAGATTTGCCGTCGTAGACCACCAAACGGAACATGGGCAGGGGGTCGGAGGCTCCCTTCTGCTTGTTGGCTTCGCTGGGGCCGTAGGGGGCGTTGAGCCGGAGCTCGAGGACCAGGTCGGCCTGGGCGGGATCGCCGACCAAGGTGTAATTGCCAGTGGCTTTGAGCGCGGCATAAAGCTCGGTGTAGGCGCGGCCGGGATCGCCGGTAAATGGCTCAGGAAACAGGCCGCTGTCAGCGCCGGCGTTCGAGATAAAGACGGTTTTCGCCGCGATGAGCGCCGGCGGAATCGGGCTGGCCTGATCGTACGGGGATACCTGCGCGAGGCCCCCTGGGGCAACTGGAGCCGCAACAGCCAGGCACAAGCAAGAGCAAACAAGAAAAGTGCGCATGGTTCACCTCATTTTTCCACTGCGAAAATCGCCATCAATCGCCCTTCAACCTTGCACGCTGGGAGATCGCCGGCGAGAGAGCACCACTAGGGTGCAAGATGTGTATTTTGAACATTATAACGGACAGATGCCATCCCCGCGGAAAGGGTTGTTTGGGGGCACGGGATTCTGCGAAGCAGAGGGTCTTGCCCAAAATGGGAAAGAGGGCGTGACTTAAGTACCAGGTGTAACCCAAACAAGCAAAATACCTTACCGGGATGGGCTGCAAATGCCAGGCATTTTCAACAGAAATCACGTTGTCTATCTTGACAACGGTGAGGGCTACCCAGTGTCAGCTTAGTAAAATAGGCAGATGGTTAGAACAAGGAAAACACGCAACTTAATGCGACGGACTTCGCTATGGATGTACCTCGTAGCGGGAGTCTCTGCCGTTGCGCTGGTGGCCGCGGTGGTACTCTTCACTGCGCGCACAGTGCATGCCGATGCGAGTCTTTCTCGGCCAACCATCACAGCACCGACTAACGCAGCGGCCACGAGTGCGACGCCTGTCTCGCTGGCTGACGCGCAACCTACAACTCCGAAGAGCGGCCCCACGCCGGCGGCCCGGCACTGGAACGACAAGATTCACGGCGTCGCTTCCTGGTATGGCGGGGTGTTCAACGGCCGGAAAACCGCCAGCGGCGAAATCTTCGACATGTATGCCATGACCGCCTGCCATCCCACGCTTCCCTTTGGCTCCCTCGTGCGGGTGGTGAACCGGTCAAACCACCGTTCGGTGGTGGTGCGCATTACGGACCGCGGCGACCTGGTGGAAGAGGGACGGGTGATCGACCTCTCGTACGCCGCGGCGGACAAGCTGGGGATGACCTGGGCTGGGATTGCGCGGGTCGATCTTCAGGTGTTGTCGCTGGGAAAGACGGAAAAACAGGGAACAAGAGAATAAGGGACCGAGGGAACAAGGATCGAACGGCCAGCTCCAAGGAGCTGGCCGTAGTTGTTTAAGCCGCGGAAAAATGAGGCCTAGTTGTCTTCCGGCCGCTTGTAGGGCTTTTGCAGGTACTGGCGAGCTTCGTTGACTGCGCCTTGTGTGTTGTCGTTGGTCTGGACGGCCAGACGGTACTCGTTGACGGCGCGGTCGCGCTGGCCTGTGATATCAAAGATCTTGCCGATGGCGATGTGGCTCCAGACCTCGGTCCAGGGCGGCTCGTCGTCGCCGCGAAGAGCGTCGCGGAAGGAGTTGACCGCGGCCTGGTAGTTGCGCTGCGTGACCAGCACCTCGCCGATGCGATAGCTGGCCAGGGAACTGAGAGGGTTGGATTCAAGCGCCTTCTTGTATTCGGCAAGAGCGTTGACCAGGTCGCCCTGCGCCACCAATTGCTGGCCTTTGAGGATGGCGATGCGCACCTGGAGGTCGGGAGTGGTCTTGAGCACCCAGTCGCCGGGATCCACGCTGATGCGGCGGGGGCGACCGAAGGTATCGACTACATACTGGGTGTTGACGCCGACTACGTCGATCTTCTGGACTTCGGTTTTGCCGTCGGTTTCGACGCGGAGCTCGATCGGCATGCGGAAGAGATCGAGATCCTGATTGATCTCGCCGATGGTGCGGAAGCCCTTGTTGTTGCCGAGCCGGTAGACGGCGTACTTGTTGGTGAAGCTCGGTGCGCCGGTGCCGTCGACCCACTGCGAGAAGAAGGGGAGCAACTGCTGCTGGCTCAACGCCTCAGAGACCTTTTCGAAGTCCTCGGTGCGGATGGAGGCGTCGGTAAATTGGCTGAGCGCGCCTTTGAGGATGTTGAGAAACGCTTTGTCGCCCACTTCGCCGCGCAGCATGTGAAAGATCATGGCGCCCTTTTCGAGGGTCATGGACTGGAACTGCGGCGAGAAGGGATCGAGCCGGCTGGTGCTGGAAAGCGGGACGGTGTCATAGGCGAGTGCGCCAGCGGCAACGTCTTCAAGAGCGGCTTTGAGGGCGCTTTTGCCACCCTGGTCTTCGACATACATCAACTCGCCGTAGCGCGACATGCCGTTGGTGATCCAGGCGTCGCCGAGGTTGCGGGGACTGATTTCGCATCCCCACCACTGGTGGGCGATGGTGTTGGCCAGCAGCCGGATGCCGGACTTGTCGCCCACGCGCGAGCCTTGAATGGCGGCCAGTTCAGGAGCGTAGGCGGCGGGGAGAGTGTCGTCGGGCAATTCCACGACGTTGAGGTGAGTGGATTCCGGCTCGCCGAAGCTGTCGGTGAAGAAATCGAACTCTTTGTTGGCGGTTTGCGCAAGCTGGTTGCCGGAAGCCTGATGGCTGATGGTGAGATACACCTTCACATTGCCGGGGCCGGCGATGAAGGGATCGGCAAATCGGCCGGCGATGATGGTGCCGGGAAAGCCTGGCTTGGTCCATTTGAAGTCCCATTCGGAGCCAGGCTTGCCGTTCGAGAGGTTGACGGACTTGGACGTTCCCGTGCCGCCGCTGGCAAAGACCCGCATGCCCTGGGGCACTTTGATGTGCATCTCGGCGGTGAAGCGATCGGTCATGTAGCCGGTGGTAGGGAACCAGCGGGCCGGATAGAGCAGGTAGCTGATGGGTTCCTGAATAGCCGCGAGTTTCAGTCCCTCGATGGGGCCGTCTTCGTTGCCGGTGATGGTGCCGTCGTAAACGAAGGTCCAGTGCGAGGTTTGGCCGGCGACGAACGGCGTGGCGGCGGTGACGCGAACGGAGCCGTCGGCAGTGCGCTCGCCTTCGAGCAGCTTGCCGCTTTCATCGGTGATCTTGGTGACCTTGAGCGCAGGATGAAAACCGAAGTTGACCACATCGAGATTGGCGGGCGCGGTGAAGCTGACCACGGTCGTGGCGGCGAGGTGGTGGGTCGCGGTATCGAGTTCGGCGTCAATCACATAGCCGGTGATGTTCAATGCCGGGCGCTCGCGTTGCGCGGTCGCGGGAAGGGCGGCGCAGGCGAAGGCCAGCAGCGCAACGATATACGGCCGGCCCTTGGGGGAATTGGGAGCTTTCTCGTGACGAACCATTGGATCCTTCATGTACCTTGCCGCTTTTCGGGGATGGGCTGAAATGTTTATAACGCCTTCAAAACTCACTCATCAACTCAATCGACCGGGCTGGGAATATGTTCTCTCAAATCCCGCCTAAAAACCGGGTTCTGGAAAGTCTCTTACGCCCGCTCAAGCGGGCTGGCTACGCCGATTCTGCTTCTTGCCCCAGGTTTACCCCTGGGGCTAACGTCTGTTGCCCGCTCAAGCGGGCTCTGTTGGGGTGAAGTATCTTGTTAGAGCATAACCATTTGACATCTCCGGTCCCGCCTAAGGTTGCGCGGTTTCCTGAGCCGCCGGCGACGCTGCTTCAACCTCCCCGGCGACGATGGCCGCTACGGTTTCAATTGCGCCCGGGTGTTCGGCCCGGCCAGCAGTCTGATGCACGTGCAAGGCTTCGCGGATGGCTCCCAACTCCTTCATCATGGACTCGCGAGCAGGGCCGTCGGGTAGCAACTGGCTGAGGTGTTGGACGATATTTGCCGCCGTAAAGTCCTGCTGGATGAGTTCGGGAACCACGCGCTTGCCGGCAATGAGATTGGCCATGGCTACGTGCGGCACCTTTACCAGGCGCCTGGCGATAGCATACGTCAGCCTGGAGACGCGATAGACCACGACGAAGGGGTTGCCGATAAGTGCGGCTTCGACAGTGGCGGTTCCGCTGGCGACGACCGAGGCGCGCGCATGGAAGAGGGCGGCACGGGCATCTTCGACCAGGCGGACGGAGAGCCCGCCGCCGAGTTTCTCGACCGTGTGTAGGACGACTCTTCGCTGGGCTGCGTCGAGCGTGGGCGCTAATGGGATCAGAAACTCATAATTCCTTCGGGGTTCACCACCGGCGTCTCTTGGGGGTTCACCACCGGCATTTGTTGGGGGTTCACCACCTGCGACCCCGGAGGACTGTTTTGTATCAGGGCGCGAGTTCAGTCGCGCCGAAACCGCCGCACCATGAGCGAGGGGCTTTAGCCCCCGAAGTTCCGTTTGCTCAGGCCGCTGGAAAACCTCGTCGGTGCCTTCGCTTTGAAAGGGCACGGCTTCAGCCGTGCCGTCTTCGCCGCCATAGGACTGGGACTTTAGCCCCGGAGGGACGTCTTTCAGCCCTCGAGCCGCTGCCAGCATTTCGGGCAGGTTGGCTTCGATTTCCTTAAGGCGGCTGCCGGGTAAGATGCCGATCCAGGTTCGCGCGGGGTCGAGGCCGTTTTCGGCGGCAAACTGCTCGCGGGTGATGGCGGGCGGTGGCAGATCGGCGAGGGGGTGGCCGACGAACTCGGCCTCAACGCCGCGCTCGCGGTAGTACTTCTCTTCAAACGGGAAAATCACCAGCATGCGCTTGACGTAGCGCTGAACCTGCTTGATGCGCTTCGGCTTCCAGGCCCAGAGCTGTGGGCTGACAAAGTAGATAACCGGAATGCCGAGGCGATGGAGCACTTGCGCGAGGCGGAAATGAATCTCCGGAAAGTCAATGAGCACGGCGACGGTGGGCCGGCGCTGCCTTATGGCGCATTCAAGCTTCCGGAACTCGCGATAGATGCGGGGCAGATGGCGCACGATTTCAGTGAATCCCATGACCGCCATGTCTTCAGAGCGGACGACGATCTCGACTCCGGCGGCAGCCATCCTCGGCCCGCCCATTCCCCACTCCGTGGTTTTACCTCTTGGAGCAGAGCCGTGGGAGAGCGCACTGGCCAGCAGCGCCCCGTAAAGCTCGCCGCTGGCTTCGCCCGCCGAGATGAAGATGGAAGGGGTCATGGCTGATCAAAGGATAGCGGAGTTGGCGGAGTTAGCGGTGTTAGCGGTGTTAACACAGTTCGATTGACGGCGCAGCTTTGGTGCATTGCTACCGAGTGATAGGCTTGCCTGTGGAATTGCGACAGGGGGAAGGCGTGCGGAATTTTTCGTGGATTTGGATGGGTGTCGTGCTGGCGACAGCGGGGTTGGGATTGGCGGCGCAAACTCAGCCGTTGGCGGCACAGGCGCCGGCTCAAGCACATCAAACGACTATGCAGCCTGCGGCGAGGCCGGTAGCGCCGGTGGACAATCCTGTGGCCGATCCGAAGGCCATTGTGACCGTCGGCAATGCGCGGTTTACGGTACTGACGCCGCAGTTGATTCGCATGGAGTGGTCGGCGGATGGGAAGTTTGAGGATCACGCATCGCTGGTGTTCATCAATCGACGGCTGCCGGTGCCGAAGTTTGAGGCCAGGTATGGAGGGACCGGTGAGTTCTTCGTCATCAAGACTGCGGCCCTGGAATTGCACTACGCCATATCGGAAGACGACCGCAAATTCGAAGCTGATAATTTCTCAGTCACGTTGACCATCGACGGGAAGCAGGTGGTCTGGCATCCCGGCGACACCGATCCCGAAAACCTGCAGGGCACAACGCGCACTTTGGACGGAGCGCGCGGTGACAAAACCCGCGAACCCATCGAGCCGGGGCTGGTTTCGCGATCGGGATGGGCGCTGGTGGACGATTCCACGCGGCCGCTCTTCGATTCCACCGATTTCCGTTTTCTTCAAGGCGAAAAGAGCCCGTGGCCGTGGGCGATGGAGCGGCCTGCGAACGAGGCTCCGGGGAAATATCAGGACTGGTACTTCTTCGGCTACGGGCACGACTACAAGCAGGCGCTTGGCGATTACGTGAAAGTGGCCGGGCGCATTCCTCTGCCGCCGCGGTTTGCCTTCGGCGTTTGGTGGTCGCGCTACTGGGCCTACAGCGACCAGGAGTTGGACGAGCTGGTGCGCGGATTCCGCGAGAACGATACGCCGCTCGATGTGCTGGTGATCGACATGGACTGGCACATCAACCATGAGCAACTGCTGGCCATGGGCGAGAAGGATCAGTCGGGCTACGGGCTGGGCTGGAGCGGCTATACGTGGAACAAAGACCTGTTTCCCGATCCCGATGCGTTTTTGAAAAACATTCATGAAGAAGGGCTGAAGACCACGATGAATCTGCATCCCGCGTCGGGCATTCAGCCGTGGGAGGCTGCGTACCCGGCGATGGCGCGCGCCATGGGGATCGATCCGGCGACGAAAAAGTACGTGCCGTTCGACATTGCCGACAAGAAGTTTGCGACCAACTACATGAACCTGGTTCTGCATCCGCTGGAGAAACAGGGCATCGATTTCTGGTGGCTCGACTGGCAGCAGCAGCCGTTCATGACGAAGCTGGATGGCGTAGGCAATACATGGTGGCTGAACTACGTGCACTTTACCGATCAGCAGCGCGAGGGCAAGAGGCCGTTGCTGTTTCATCGCTGGGGCGGCCTGGGCAACCATCGCTACCAGATTGGATTTTCCGGCGACACGGTTTCGGTGTGGGAGTCGCTGGCATTTCAGCCGTGGTTTACGGCGACGGCGGCCAACGTGGGCTACGCCTATTGGAGCCACGACATTGGCGGACACATGCCGGGCGCGGTCGATCCTGAGATTTACACGCGCTGGGTGCAGTTCGGCGCGTTCTCGCCGATTCTGCGCACGCATACCACCAAGAATCCTGATGCGGAGCGGAGGATTTGGGCGTATCCCGAACCGTACTCCTCGGTGCTGCGGTCGGCGTTCCAGTTGCGCGAGGCGATGGAGCCGTATCTCTACACCGAGGCGCGGCGAACGTACGATACCGGCGTGGCGTTCCTGCGGCCGCTTTATTATGACTGGCCGGAGGAGGATGCCGCGTACACCAGCAAGAACGAGTACGTGTTCGGCGATCAGTTGATTGCTGCGCCGGTGACGGCTGCGGCGGACAAGGTGACGGGATTGTCGGCAGAGAAAGTGTGGCTGCCCAAGGGCGACTGGATTGAGTGGCCGACGGGCAAGCACTTTTCCGGACCGGTGAGCGTGGAGCGCAGCTTCACGATTGCGCAGATCCCGGTGTATGTGAAGGCAGGCGCCATTGTGCCCATGCAGCCGCCGATGCTGCACACGGGCGAAAAACCTGTTGACCCGCTGATTGTGAATGTGTGGCCGCTGGCGGCGGGGGCGAGCTCGAGCTATTCAGTGTATGAGGATTCGGGCGCGTCGGTCGAGTATCAGAAGGGCGTGTTTGCGCGGACACCGATCAAAGTTACGCAGAACGCAGACACGTTGCGCGTGGAGATCGGGCCGGTCGCGGGCAACTATCCCGGGATGTTGAAGACGCGCGGCTACGAACTGCGGCTGCCCGCGGACTGGCCGCCGGTTTCCGTGACGGTAAATGGCAACGCTCTGAAGCCCGTAAAGCCAGGCGAGCCTGGAGGCTGGCGGTACGAAGGCAATACGCTGACGACGATCGTTCCCGCGCCGGCGCAAAGCACCGCCGCAAAGGTTGTTGTTGAAGTACAGCGCGGAAAAGGATTGTCGGCGCAGCGCGAAAAGATCGACGGCTTTGCCGGCAAGATGACGCTCCTGCGTGGCGCGTATGACGCCATGCAAGCAACCGGGCCGGTGGCGGGACCGTCGTTGGCGTTGATCGATGCCATGCAGAGCCGCGATCGGCTCAGTTACTACCCCGAGAAGATCGACAGCGAGCTTGCGCATTTCAGCGATGCGCTGCAACAGGCGCAGGCGGATCTGATCGCGCTCGACAAGGAGTTCGAAAAGCGGCTGAGCGACAGTTCGCGACGCGTCGGCGGCGCGACGCAGGCTCCGGCCGACGTAGAAAGCGAAAAGCAGAAGCGCCGCGACGCGTTGCATCGTGCCGAGGCGCTGCTGGCGGAGGCGGCGAAGTAGTTACGCCTTCTCGGCGCGTTGGCGAACGGTGTCGTTGATCTTGGCCCAGCCGCCTTTCATTCCCTTCTTGAAGTCGTCGGGAATGTTTCCAAAACCTGCGTGGTAGAACTTGATGAGCGTTTCGCCGTCCTGCTCGCTCAGGCGGTATTGCACGTTGTTGGCGACGGGGTAGGACATCATGAGCGGCCCCGAGAACTCCAGCAGCGTGGGGCGCTTGATGGCCTGTACCGTGGCCCAGCAATGGCCGTTATTGTCGCCCAGATCGCGATACCAGCGGCCGCCCGGCCAGGCTTCAAGCTTGAACGGCATCAGCGTACCGTCGTCCTTTTCGAAGCTCGAGCCGAGCTGCTCGATCAATGCGTTGAAGGTGACTTCGAGCGAGGCCTTGACGCGGATCTCCTGCTCGATTTTGAAGGTGAGAGATTCGAGGTCGGGAATGGTCATGGTGGTCATACATCCTCCTTGGGGACTTTTTTGGGTTTTGGACAAGGTCTTTGCGAAAGCTAGGCTTTTGCCGCATCATCCGCGGCGGATGCTTATGCAAACAGGTCCGGCTGATTCTTGCCCGTGGTGATGAGGTTGCGCAAGTTGGTGTTGATCAGCGCGCCCCACGCCCCTGAGCAATCGCCGTAACACTCGAAGGCCGGGACAAGACCTTTGTGCGTGAATCGCAGCTCGGTTTTTGCGCCCTTGCTGGCGATTTCAAAAATGATGTCGGTTCCGATCCATTCGCTCTTTTTGCTGAAGGAGCCGAGCTCGGCGTCCGTTACGTGCCACACGACCCTCTTTCCATGAACGAGTTCCATCACCTTCTGTTTGGAACGGTGAAAGTTCTTGTACCGGTAGGTGAACTCGGCGCCTAGCTTGTCCGTATCGCCCTCGATCGTCCCTGACCACCAGCCGCGCACGTTGTTGACGGCGCTGAAGACCTGCTGGGGAGATCGGTCGACGGTAAATGTGGTGATGAAATCCTGCGGCTTCATGGCTCGCTCCTTCATAGTTCTTCGGGCCCTTCACTGCGATGGGGGCTTGGGATTCATTTGCGATTCGGCACGTTCTTTCACGCGTTCCAGTTGGTGACGCCAGAGGCGCTCGAAGGTTTCGGTCCAATCGTGCACGGGCTTGAGCGCGGCGGCGTTGGTGCGATAGAGGCGATGGCGGCCGTTGCGGCGCACGCGCACCAGGCCTACCCGGCGCAGCACGCCGAGGTGCTTCGAGACCGATGGCTGATCGAGGCCGACGGCCACCACGATTTCGCTCACGTCGCGCTCGTCCGCGGCCAGGAAGGTGAGGATCTGGCGGCGGCGGGGCTCGGCGACGGCGTTGAAGGGATCGGAGGTGGTTGCGGCTCGTGCCATGATCAAAACATTACATACCTATATGGGAATATGTCAAGCGGAGTTTTGAATTTTTTCTGGCTCTGTTTGCGCGGTCATCCCTCGGGAGTTTGCCGGCAGTGGGTGGGCGGTGTAGCATCCCCGGCATGAAGAATCTGGTTTTGATCGCCCTCGCTGCTTTGTTGTTTGGCGCGGCGGCTTCCTTGGCTCACGCGCAGGCCCCCGCCGCAATTCCGCAACCGAAGGAGACTACGCAGCCTATGAAGACTTGGCTAATCAGCATCATTCCGCCGCGGCCGCATTTCGACCAGGACGCCACGCCGGCCGAGCAGGCGCTGATGGATCAGCACTTTGTCTACTGGAAGGACCTCAACCAAAAGGGCGTGTGCTTGTTCGGCGGGCCGGTGCTCGATCCAAAGGGCGTGTACGGCATCCTGGTCGTGCGTGCCGCCACCGAGGATGAGGCGCGGGCATTGGGGAACGGCGATCCCGCCGCGAAGGGCGGGCTAATCAAGATTGAAGTGGCGGAGATGCGCGTGGTGTTTATGCCGGTGCACGCTTCGTAGGGCTTTGGGTAGCGCCGGTCTCCAGACCGGCTGTACTGGCGGCGTCCACGCCGCCAGCGGCAATGTGCGGGTCAGGAGACCCGCACGACAGCCGGCCTGGAGGCCGGCGCTACTTCAAGAGCTAATTTACGGATAAGTTCTAAGCAGCAAAGAGTGCGCTGGGCCCAACGGCTATCGTCTATAGTTTTCGGCAAGGACTTCCTCTGCTTGGAAAGGATTCTTCCGCATGACGCACAATCCCATGACTCTTGATCGCCGAGCTTTTCTGAATGCGTGCACGCGGGCGGGGATTGCTTCGCCGCTGCTGCCGGGGATTTTGTTGACGCTGGCTGCGCAGGCGCAGGAGGCGGGTCCCGACGCGACCTCTGGCGCGAGCGGTGAGGCCAAGCCGCCGGCGCTGCCGAAGATTTCTGCGGAGATGTTGGATCGGGCGGCGGAGCTGGCAGGGGTGGGGCCGTTTACGGCCGAGCAGAAGAAGATGATGCTCGAAGGGCTGAACGACCAGCGGGATGCGTACGCGCAGATTCGCGCGTTGAAGATTGCGAACGATGTGCCGCCGGCGTATGTGTTTCATCCCCAGGGAGCGCATGAGCCGGAGCCGCGGCCATGTGAATCTCCCGGTGTAGTCACTTACATGGGTCAGGATTGCTGCGGCGTCGTCGTTCAGGGTCCGGTCACACCGGTTCGACCCGAAACTCTAGCGTTTTCGACCGTCGGTGAAATTGCCGACTTGATCAGGATGCGCAGAGTCACCTCTCTTGAGCTCACACGGATGTACATCGCCCGCCTCAAACGCTACGACGCGAAGCTGCACTTCGTCATCACGCTCACCGAGGAGCGCGCGATTGCACAGGCGAAGAAGGCCGATGAAGAAATTGCCGCGGGACATTATCGCGGCCCGCTACATGGAATCCCGTGGGGCGCGAAGGATTTGCTCGCCGTGAAAGGCTATCCGACGACGTGGGGCGCGGGAGGGTTTGAACATCAATCCTTCGACGAAGATGCGACGGTGGTGCAGAGGCTCGATGCGGCCGGCGCGGTGCTGATTGCGAAGTTCACATTGGGCGCGCTGGCCATGGGCGATAAGTGGTTCGGCGGACGCACGCGCAACCCGTGGAATCCGGCGCAGGGGTCGAGCGGATCGTCGGCCGGCTCGGCGAGCGCGGTGGCCGCGGGGTGCGTGGGGTTTGCCATTGGCTCCGAGACGCTGGGATCGATCTCGTCGCCTTCGACGCGCTGCGGCTGCTCGGGATTGCGGCCGAGCTTTGGCCTGGTGCCGCGCACGGGCGCGATGGCGCTTTCGTGGACCATGGATAAGCTGGGGCCGATCTGCCGCTCGGTGGAAGATTGCGCGCTGGTGCTCGATGTGATCCACGGGCCGGACGGCAAAGATCTCTCGGAAGCGGCGGCGAACTTCGATTGGAACCCGGGGCTGGACTGGAAGCAACTGCGGGTCGGGTACTTGAAAACCGAATTCGATCCGCTGGAGCCGCTGAAATTGAAGGAAGCGGCGCCCAACGAATCCGCCGAGGACAAGAAAAAGCGCGAAGAAGCCAACGCAGAAATGCAGGCCGGACGGGCGCGGCGCGAATATGACCGGCGCTACGAACAGGCCGCGCTGGAAAAGCTGCGCGCGATGGGCGTCAACCTGATTCCAGTCGAGCTGCCCAAGCTGCCGTGGGACGCGATGGTTCCGCTGCTGACGGCCGAGGCTGCCGCCGCATTCGACGACCTGACCTTGAACGGCCGCGACCGGCTGCTGACAGAGCAGGGGCCGGAAGACTGGCCGAATGATTTCCGCGTGGCGCGCTTCTATCCGGCGGTCGAGTACATCCAGGCCAACCGGGCGCGGACGCTGGCGGTGCGGGGGTTCGCAGCGCTGTTTGAAAAAGTCGACGTGATCGTGACGCCCTCGACCGATGCGCAGTTGATCGCTACGAATCTGACGGGGAATCCCGCGGTGATTGTGCCGAACGGGCTGCGCGGAGACGATGCGCCCGCTCCTCCCAAAGTCGACGACGGCGACCACGACGATATTGGTGGGCCGGGCACACCGGTTTCGCTCACATTTCTAGGCGGCTTGTATCAGGACGGGAAAGTGGCGGCGTTTGCGCGCGCGTATCAGCAGGCGACGGGGTTCGAGAAGCTGCATCCGAAGTTGGATTAGCCGCTGGCTTCACGGTCATCCCCGGTCCCTGAAAGCGAGGGACCGGGGGCACACCAAATGGCTATAGCAGTGATAAAGCAGCTCTAGCGTTGGGGCGGGGGCGGCGCGGTTGGAGGCGCCGCTGCTGGCGACGCCGCGGGCATTGCCGAAGACGGACTCGCGGGTGTGGCCGCCTGGCCTTGCGGAACCGGCTGCGCGGGAGCGGGCGCTGCCGGAGCTGCAGATGGAGCAGGCGCAGTATTCGGTTGCGTGCTTGCGCCGGGATGCGGAGCGGCCGGCGCTGGGTGCGGCGGCATTCCGGGACGCGTCGGCGGAGCAGGCTGAGCCGGCGGCTCCATCATTTCCACCAGTTCGATATCGAAGATCAGGTCGGCCCTCGGAGGAATGCCGGGGTTCTTCGGATCCGAGTTTGGGCGTCCCGTCTCTCCGTAGGCCAACTGGTAAGGGATGAACAGCCGCCGCTTGCCGCCGACGCGCATCCCATCGAAGCCCATATCCCATCCGGGGATCATGCCGGGCCGGCCCTGCAAGAACAAGATCGCCTGACCGGCCTCCATCTTCGGCTTGCCGTCGGCGCCCATCACCTGTTGCAGCGAGCTGTCATAGACGGGTTGTGCCGGATGGTCGTCGGACGCATCGAACTTGCGCCCGTCGGCAGCCAGCCAGCCCGCGTACTTGACCCGGTAGACCTTATGCGGCTGTGCGAATGGCCCGGTGCCGACCTTGATCTCTTCGTAGCGCAGTGCGAACGGCACCTTGACCGGGCCGTGAGTGACCGTGGGCACGCCGGGAGGCAACTTGATCCAGGGCGCCGGCGCGGGCGCGGCCGCCGATGGTTTTGTCGCGGAGGCGGGCGTGGCCGGAGAAGAGCTCTTTGCAGCCGGCGTTGTGGACGTCTTTGGCTTTGAGGGAGTTTGGGCACTCGCGGGGAGCGCTGCTGCTGCGAGGATAAGGGCAAGGGCAAATCGATTCATGACGAGACCGCTTCCTGGATGGATTCCAAAAGGGAGTGTATCAAGCCGGGGGGACCAATGCAGAAGGGGCGCATCGAAAATTTAGAGTCTGCTCTCACGCGTTGGCCAGCATGCCGGCGAGCAGAGCGGTGCGGGGCGCGAGGTGCTCGATGAGGACCGATTCGTGCCGCGCGTGTGCGCCTTCGCCGACCGCGCCCATGCCGTCGAGCGTGGGGATGCCGAGCGCCGCGGTGAAATTGCCGTCCGATCCGCCGCCGGTGGAGGCTTCGTTTAGCTCAAAGCCGAGTTCGCGGGCGAGCAGATGCGCTTTGCGGAAGAGCCGGACGGTTCCGCGGCTGCGCTCCATGGGCGGACGATTGATTTGGCCAGTGACGACGAGGGTGCAGCGCGGATCGGTGGGCCGGAGCGCGGCAAATTTGCGGGCGATGCGAGGCCCGTCGGCGAGGCGCGGAATGCGCACGTCAATATCGGCATGCGCACTGGCGGGAACCACGTTGCTCTTCGTGCCGCCGGATGCCACTCCCACGCTTACGGTGAGGCCACGCTTGAGGTCGGTCCAGCCGCTGACGGTTTCGATGACGCGCGCGAGCTCGAGAAGGGCGTTGGCGCCTTTTTCAAAGTCGACGCCGGCGTGGGCGGCGATGCCTTTGACTACGATGTGCCAGTCGCCGATGCCTTTGCGCGCGGTTTTATAGGCGAGGCCCTGCGCAGGCTCGAGGACGTAGACGGCGGAGCACCCGCGCGCGAGATCTTCGGTGATGGGCCGCGAGACGGGGCTGCCGATCTCTTCGTCGCCGTTGAGCAGCAGAATGATTTCGCGGCGCAGCAGGCGAGCTTCAATGAGGAGTTCGATGGCGGTCGCGGCCATGGCGACGCCGGCCTTCATATCGAGAGTTCCTGGCCCCCAGAGACGACCTTCGCGAACGCGGCAGGGCATGGATTGGAGCGTGCCGAGCGGCCACACCGTATCGAGATGGCCGAGGAGGAGGATTTTTTCTTGGTTTTGGAAGCGAGCGGAACGAGAACCAAAATGGGCTTCGAGAACATTGCCGTGGTGAGCTTGCCGGTGGAGTTTAATGCGGCCGCCGAGTTGCTTGAGGTGCGCGGCGGCGAGGGCAACGCATGCGTCGACCGCGGATTTCGTGTCGGAGGGCGATTCTGCCTGAACCAGTTTGCGCGTGAGATCGAGGAGTGAGCGCTCTTTGCGCCGGGCCCCGGCCAACAGGGCGCGCATGGGGATGGAATTGTCGGAAACAGAAGACATTCTCAGGCCTTTCAAGCTTGGCATCGTCCCTACGGGACTCAAGAATACATCCCGCCACGGCTTCCCCACTGTGAAGCTCGGGGCCAACAAGTACGGTGCCTACGGCGCGGGGGAGACTCTGATGCTTCTTCTCCGCGCAGGCCATTGAATGCTAAAATTCATGATTCTAAGCGACTTAATTAAATGCCTCGCCTGAATCAGGGAGGATATACGGAGTGGTCATCTAGGCCCACGGTGTGGCGAATTTACCACAGTGCAGGATTCCCTCGGGCCGTCTAATCTAAACGCTGCACAGTTTTTCGTGCATTCGGAGTAAGTTCTTGGCTCAACTGGCCCACCTGGAACAGACGATCGCGGCACCTCTTGAATTCTCGGGAGTGGGGCTGCATTCCGGAGCTCCGGTGACGATGCGGCTGCTGCCTGCCGCGGCGGGTTCGGGCATTGTTTTCCGGCGCACCGATCTCGACAACTTCGAGATTCCGGCCACCGGGCGCAACGTAGCCAAGGTAAGCTACGCCACGAGCTTGATGCGCCAGGGCGTGCTCATCTCCACCACCGAACATCTGCTGTCAGCCTTCATCGGCATGGGCGTCGACAACGTGATTGTGGAGCTCGACAATCTGGAGCTGCCCATTCTCGACGGCAGTGCTTTGCCGTATGTTGAAGCGTTCCAGCGCGTGGGGATTCGCGAGCAGCGGCGGCGGCGTGAGACGTTGCGCATTCTCCATCCAGTTGAGGTGCGCGAGGGCGACAAGTTCATCGGCGTGTATCCGGGCAGCGGCTACCGGGTTTCGTACACCATCGATTTTCCCGCGCCCATCGGCCGACAGGAAGCGCGCGTGGACCTGGCCGCGGAGATGTATGGATCGGAGATTGCGCCGGCGCGCACTTTTGGCTACAAGGCAGACGAACGCAAGCTGCGCGATATGGGGCTGATCCGCGGCGCGAGCTCGGAAAGCACGATTGTTCTGGGTCCGAATGGTCCTGAAAACGGCCCGTTGCGCTTTCCCGACGAATACGTGCGGCACAAGGTGCTGGACCTGATTGGCGATCTGGCGCTGGCCGGACGCCGGCTCGAGGGACACGTGGTGGCGATGCGCGCCGGTCACGCCATGCACACCGCTCTTGTGGCGCGGCTCATCAAGGACCGCTCGGCATGGGAGCTGGCGCATGTGCCGGTGACGCCGGAGCCGGCGACTGAACGTCAGCCACAGGAAGATTCAGGCGTGGCGGAAGCGGCGCTGGCCGGGGCGTAATATCCCGCCCAGGCAAACGTGGCCCGCCACCCTTCAAAGAACAGCCTTTACCGAACTGAGTTCAATTGCGCGGCTGGCGTGCTACTCAGCCGATGCGCTCAATCGCCACGGCCGTGGCTTCGCCGCCGCCGATGCAGAGTGAGGCGATGCCGCGACGCAGATGATATTTCTCAAGCGCGGCGAGCAGTGTGACGAGAATGCGCGCGCCGGAGGCTCCGATGGGATGGCCGAGTGCGCATGCGCCGCCGTGCACATTGACTTTCTCGTGCGGCAGGCCGAGATCGCGCATGGCCGCCATCGCGACTACGGCAAAGGCTTCGTTGATTTCGAATAAGTCGACTTCCGCAAGAGACCAGCCGGTGCGTTCAGCGAGCAAGCGCACGGCGCCGATGGGCGCGGTGGGAAAAAGCGCGGGCTGGTTGGCGTAGCTCGCATGCGCGACGATCGTGGCCAGCGGCTTGACGCCTCGACGGTCGGCTTCAGAGCGGCGCATCAACACCAGTGCGGCGGCGCCGTCGGAGATGGCGCTGGAGTTGGCCGCCGTTACCGTGCCGCCCTCGCGAAATGCCGGCTTGAGATGCGGGATTTTTTCGGGCGTGGCCTTGAGCGGCAACTCGTCGTGCGCGATTTGGCGCTCGGTCTTGCCGGCTTTTACTGTGAGTGGAATAATTTCAGACGCAAAAGCGCCCTCGGCGCTGGCTTTCTGCGCGCGGGCGAGTGATGTGAGGGCGAATTCGTCCTGGGCTTCGCGCGTGAAGGCGTAACCTTGCGCGCAATCTTCGGCGAACGTGCCCATCAGGCGGCCTTTATCGTAGGCGTCTTCAAGGCCGTCGAGAAACATGTGATCGAGCACGCGGCCGTGGCCCATGCGATAGCCGGAGCGCGCGCGATCGAGAAGATAAGGCGCGTTGCTCATGCTCTCCATGCCGCCGGCGACGATGATCTTGGCGCTGCCGGCAAGCAACAGATCGTGCGCGAGCATGGCGGCCTTCATGCCGGAGCCGCAGATTTTGTTGACAGTGGTAGCGCCGGCGGAAAGCGGCAGACCTGCGCCCAGAGCGGCTTGGCGCGCGGGGGCCTGGCCCTGGCCCGCGGGAAGCACGCAGCCGAAAAGGACTTCGTCGATTGCGTCGGCCGGGATGGAAGCGCGTTCGACGGCGGCGCGGATGGCGGCAGCGCCGAGCTCGGGAGCAGCGAGAGCGCTAAGGTCGCCCTGGAATGCGCCGATGGGCGTTCGCGCGGCGCCGACGATCACGATGGGGTCGGGGGTGGGCATCGGGGCTCCTTCATAGCCCGTGGTTGAAGTTGACCTTGAAAGGGCTCGACAGGTCTTGAAACGGCGCAACTGGTCTTGAAAAAATCCAACTTGCGTTGAAAGAGCACGACTGGCGTTGAAAGAGCACGACTGGCGATGAAAAAGCACGACCGGCCTTGAAAGGGCACGACTTCAGTCGTGCCGTAAAGGGACCAAAATCAATCGGGCCTTCAGGCCCCGAGGGAAGTTCTGTAGCAGACTCGTCCTTTGTTCGCAATTTTTCATCAGCCCACGGGAGAGCCTGTTCACGAACGCAGCATATCATTTTGTAGGCCGGTATGTGATCCTTGGGATCGGAGAAAGTGAGGGAACGGACGTGAGTTCTCAAGCGGCGGGCGCGCCAGTTACGCAACTAAGTGAAGACGAGAAGATGTTTGCAGATGCGGTGCGCGGGTTTGCCCGCGTTGAAGTTGCGCCGCTGGTGCGCCGCATGGATGAGGAACAGCAGATAGACACGGCGCTGGTGGAGAAGATGTTTGCGCTGGGGCTGATGGGGATTGAAGTTCCCGAAGAGTACGGCGGCAGCGGAGGATCGTTCTTCGATGTCATTCTCGCGGTCGAACTGCTGTCGGCGGTCGATCCGGCGGTCGCTCTGCTGGTGGATGTGCAGAACACTCTGGTGGTGAGCGCTTTGCTGCGCTGGGCTACGGAGGAGCAGAAACGAAAATACTTGCCGCGGCTGGTAGAGGACACCATCGGCGCATACGCACTGAGCGAAGCGGGATCGGGATCGGACGCCTTTGCGCTGGAGACGCGAGCGACCAGGCGCGGCAACGATTATGTGCTGACCGGGCGCAAGCTTTGGATCTCGAACGCCAAAGAAGCGAGTTTGTTTATCGTGTTTGCCACTGTGGACGCGAGTGCGGGATATAAGGGGATTACGGCTTTCTTAATCGAGGAAGACGCGGCGGGATTCAGCGTGGGCCGCAAAGAGGACAAGCTGGGCATTCGCGCGTCGAGCACGTGCGAGCTGATTCTGGAAGACTGCGTGGTGCCGGAGACGCAGGTGCTGGGCGCGGTGGGCCAGGGATACAAAGTGGCCATGGAGACGCTGAACGAGGGGCGCATCGGAATTGGCGCGCAGATGCTCGGTCTCGCCGAAGGCGCGTGGGGCCACGCGGTCAATCATGCAAAGGCCCGCAAGCAGTTCGGCAAGGCGCTGGTGGAGTTCCAGGCCATGCAGTTTCAGCTTGCAGAGATGGCGACCGATATTGAAGCGGCAAAGTTGCTGGTTTATAACGCGGCGCGGCTCAAGAATTCGATGAATGATGCCGCGGGGCGTGAGTTCCGCAAGCAGGCGGCGATGGCGAAGTACTTCACTTCGCAAGTCGCCGAGCGCGTGGCGAGCAAAGCTGTGGAGGTGCTGGGCGGGCTGGGGTTCGTGAAAGATTCACCCGTCGAAAAGCTCTATCGCGACGCCAAGATCGGCACCATTTACGAGGGCACGTCGTTCATGCAGTTAGCGGCGATTGCGAAGAGCGTGCTGTGAGCGGAGTGAAAGAGTGAAAGATGTCGCAGATGGGCTTGCCGTGTGAAGCTGCGTTCGTTCTCTCCGCGGTCAGCTTGCTAGGTGCTTACGCTCGATCGGGTGGAGAGTCGATTACAGCCCCTCAAGGTCCGCTTGGATCATAGTTGTGCCAACCCTCACTTAGGCTTTCTTTGTGATCCGCCCGCGCCGACGCAACCGCATCCTCTTCGCTAGCGCAGATCAGGATTTCAGCGTCAGGGTTAGTCCTTTCGAACGGCTCGGCGTGAAGGATTTCACCCTCCCAGCGGGAACATTTGAACATGCCGTCCTCAAGGAGCGCGGCGATCTGTCGATAGTGACGCTGCGGGAAGTCGCTATACATTACAAAGTTCTCAAACAGCTTTCTCATAGTGCGGAATTATATCCGCAGCGCCGATCCCCCAATTCACGGTACACCCGTAGGAGGGAGCGGCCGCAGGGTTCTCGGTGCCCAGAGCCTCGAAATTTCGGCCCCGACTTATTACCGCTTCCAGCCGTAAGCGTTCGACACCGCGAAGTTCCATGTCTCATCTGCAGCGAGATCGCGTGGCACTGGCCCGCAGGCTAAGCGGGTCTCGCGCGCGCCAATGAAGCCACCCCCGTAGCTCTTAAGAACTACCTGTTGGCCCCAACCGGACAGGTACTGATCGAGCGCATCGTCTTTCCCTGCTGAAGCCCCGGCCCGCTTAAGAATCTTGACCGAAATGGTAATTCTGTCGACGATGTAGTCCGAGGAATTCTTCGCGAGGAGGCATACTTGTCCTCCCATTGAGCCTGAACTCACCGGCACCCACTCTCCATTGGTTAATTCGATTTGCGTGAGGGGCCCGTTCGCAGGCACCTCCTCAGCCTCTCTGTCGAATGCGACCGCAAACCACCCTCCGTTTCCGAGCCGGTCGGTTCGGCCAGCTTTTTCATCGACCCGGTATTGCACCGATCCCTGAGACAAATAGCGATATCGTGGTCCGAACGCGTCCTGATCGAGCGTCACTCCGACCAGGACCGCAAGAAGCAGAGATGAGACGAGCACGATTGAGTGCAGGAGTGGTGTAAGAGGCCAACGGGCGGCACAAAGCCAAGCCAGTCCGCCGAACGCAACACCCTCGATCAGGAGGATCGGTATGAACCCTTGAATCGCGCCTACTACTAGGCAGACCAGTGCGAAAGCGCCCAGGGTAATCGAGCCAGCGTTGGCGTACCGCAGACGGGGTTTTGGCCCTTCCGCGCCGGCCGACTCCGAAGGGGCTGGAGGCGGAGGCGGGCTCTCGGGCTTAAGGGCTTCCCATACGAAACGATGGGGCGTGCCCGGCTCGTCGGATGCGACTGAGGCACTACCATCGAGATCAGTGTCAGTCTTAGGTGCCGGTTTGGCCTCCTCGTCTTGCGGAGACGCTCCCTCTGGAGCAGTGCCCGGGGTAGTCTCAGCGAGCACGTTGCGCTTGCTGCATCGTGGGCAGAACTTGGCCCCAGCCGGCAGGCTGAATGCGCACTCAGCGCAGTACATAAATCCCCCCTCGCTTAATACCTCCAATCGGAATTATGGAGACAGCGTGGTCTCCGCGGACTTTACGCGACGAATTACCCAGGATTATTGGACTGCTTCCCCGGCAACCAATATACTCCCGGTTGCCTCCCCCCGCGCAGATTTGATCCTTGCGCTTATCTCCGCTTTCGATTGCAGTTTGGCTTCCAACATCCGGTCTAGAATCCGGTTGAATTTAGCGGCGCCCACCTTGATTTCATCGGGCATAAGCGTATTGTAGACGCGGAGGGATTATGACCGAACACAGGCCGGGCACTATTGTCCAGACGTCAGGAATCTATCAGGTGTTGCACGATAGAGGCGTGCATCCCGTAGGACACGCCGTTGACCATGAGGTCACTTGCGTAAAGGGGAACGAATTCCCACCTTGCCGAACGAAAGGATGCCATCCGGGTTTCAAACTTGTTAGACCAGCGAAGCATTTATCTGAAGACTCATTTCTTGAGCGGAAGTAACCTCTTCGCAATTCCGAATCAGCTTAGCTCCATATCTCCATCCGTTCCCGCCCTCCCATGCCTCAGCACGGGAAGGAAAGCACGAGACCCCCACCCACTGGACGGGCTCCCCTCTCGCGCCCTGACACTTCTTGCGGCCCTTGAGGAGATTTTCTGTTGCCCGTGGAGACTACGGTAGACTACGGGCTTTTCAGCTTTGCCGTGTGCCACGGCGGGTGGGGCTGCGCGGATTTATCCGTTCAACACCTGATCGATCGTCTCGATGTCGACGAGTCCGTTGCAGCCATAAAGCGCCGGAAGCACCTTGGCAGCCGGGTGCTTGCTCCGCAGAGCGGCGACTTTGTCGGTGCCGGCGCGGTAGGCGGGGAGATACATGCGGCCTAGCAGCGGATGGCGTCCCCATGCGCCGGAGAGCTTGTTGGCGCGCTCCTCGGTGACGAGAAAATCGCGGCGCAGCGTGGCGGCAACTTCCCGTTGCTCGCGGCCCTCGCCCCAGGTGAGATACGACGACTGGTTCTTGGCGTCGTCTTGTAGTAGTGCGAGAAGCACGCCGATCTGCAAGTCTTCGTCGGGCAGCTCGGCAACTTCAGTTACTCCGTGAGCGATGAGGATGGCGTTGTTGGCGATGCCTTCAAAGAGCGTGGCGGCGCGAGTGTTCATGGTGAGCACCGTGGCTTCAAAGCCGGCCTTGCCGCGCACATACAAATCTTGCAGATACGCGAAAGTGGTCACGTGGCCCGGCACCACCTCGTGACTGACGAGCTGCTCGAATTCGGGATACGAAATTTGCAGAGACGCGTTGATCTCGTAGCTGGCTTCGTACTCGGGCGCGCCGGTCGCGGTGCGGGCGCGGCCAATGTAGTTCATCGATCCGGAGAACCATGCGTCCTTGATGGGCATGAAGTTGATGTTGGCGCGGGGCACGGCGGCGAGCTCCGGCGGCAGATGCGGGACGAGGTTTTTCGCGGAGAGCGCGTCGAAGTGGGCGATGACGGCCTGGCCTAAGGCTTGAACCGACGCCATGGGCGTAACGCGCTCGCTACGCCAGGCATCGACGGCGGCGAGGATTCCGCCGGATTGCGATGTGGGGTGACCGGCGCGGCCGAGCAGCTCGGCTACACGCTCGCGCTTGGCTTCGGGATGCGAGGGCTCGGGCGGTTTGGCGGTCGAGGCTTCAACGGCGCGCGTGTAGGGAACCGGATCGCCCTTGCCGAGGACTTCAATGGCGAGGTCCCACATGACGTCGAGCGAAACGGCGAGGCCCTCGAGATAGGCGCGGCGCAGAGCGGGACAACTTGCGGCTTCTTTGCGCAGACCGGCGATGGCGGCGGGGAGATTGACGTCGCGCAGATATTTGTCGAACGCGGCGCGGTCGATCTCTTTGGCGCCCACGCCACCCGACTGGCGCAGCAGCGCGGCGGCTGGATGAGTATACGCGGTGGGCAGCGGCTCATCGGAGAACCACGAGTCGGCGATGAAGCGGCCCGTGCCTGAAGGATTCATGACGTCGCCGCCCCAGAGTGTGTCGATGCCGAGGACGGCGTCTGCTACATAAAGATCGAGTTGGTTCATGACTGCACTTTCTCCTTTTTCATCGACCGGAACCAGACATACAGGCACAGACCGATGAAAAGCAATGCGGAAACGGATTGCGAAATTGTGTCGTTCGCGTAGAAGGGTGTCTGGATGAAGTCTTCGTGGAAGCTCGGGAAGAGACGCAGGGCCGCGCCGAGCACGCCGCCGAGAGCGCCGCCGGCCATGAGTCCCGAGGCCAGAATGATGCCGCGCTCGCGAATGCCGTGTCCGGCATCGCCGCCGACTTTCTCGGAGCGGCGATTGACGAAGTGCGAAAGGAAGCCGCCGGTGAGGATGGGCGTAGTGAGGCTCAGCGGCAGGTAAATGCCGAGCGCGAAGACCATGGAAGATTTGCCGAGCATCTCGAGAACGATGGTGATGAGAGCGCCCACGCCGAAGAGAAGATAGGTAACCGGCTGGCGGCTCATGAATGCGACGACCAGCGCTTTCATGATGGAGGCCTGCGGCGCGGCGAGTACGGGGCGCATGTCGCCGGCAGTGGCTTCGCCGAACTGGTAGGTGTGAGCGAGGAGAACAATGGTGAGCCCGGCGGCAGCGGCGGCGGCGAGAATACCGATGAATTTGATCTTCTCCTGCGCGGCGGGCGTGTTGCCGAGCCAGTAGCCGGTTTTGAGGTCGGTCATGAACTGGCCGGAGACACAGAGCGCGGTGCAAACCATTCCGGCGATGGCCATGATGAAGAACATGCCAGTGTTGCCGGAGAGACCGAAGTGCAGCAGCACGACCGACGAAATGATGACTGTGAGCATGGTCATGCCGGAGGCGGGATTGTTGGCCGTGGTGGCGATGGCGTTGGCGGCTACCGACGCAAAGAAGAAGGCGAAGAGCAACGTGAGTGCGAGGCCCACGGCAAGGATGGTCCACGAGACCTGAAGACGCGAGAAGAAGATGGCGACGGCGAGGGCGCTGACGATGACGCCGAGAAGAATCGTGGGTAGGGAGATGTCGCGATCGGTGCGCTCCGATGTGTCGGCGACCCGCGAACGGAATGCGCGCAGGGCAATGCTGAAGGAGCCGGCGATGACGCGCAACGACTTGATGACGCCGAAGATTCCTGCTGTGGCGATGGCGCCGACGCCGATGTAGCGCACGTAGCTTGAGTAGATTTGCGCGGCAGACATGGCGGATACGTGCATGGTTCCGGGATAGACCACCATGTCGACGTGGCTGCCGAGGAACCAGATGAGCGGGACAAGAACAAAGTTGGCGAGAATGCCGCCCGCGCAGAAGACGATGGCGCTGGGCAGGCCCATGACGTAGCCCAGGCCAAGGATGAAACCGATGGCTTCAAAGTTGAAGGCCATGCGGCCGCGATCGGCGAGGTTGCGCATGATGGGGATGAACTGGAGGTTGAGGTATTCGCTCCATACATGAAAGGTAGTGACGAAAAAATCGTAGAGGCCGGCGATGCAGGTGGCCTCGAGCAGCAGCCTGGCCTGCGAGCCGCCGCGCTCGCCGGTGACGAGGACTTCAGTAATGGCTGTGGCTTCAGGGAAGGGAAACTTGCCGTGCATTTCGCGGACGAAGAAACGGCGCAGAGGAATGACAAAGAGAACGCCGAGACATCCGCCAGCGAGACAGATGAAGACGGTTTGAATGGGATTGGGACTGAGGTGAAGGATGTAGAGCGCTGGGAGGGTGAAGACCGCGCCCGCGACCACAGCGGCCGACGCGCCACCCGTGCCGGTGATGATGACGTTCTCAAGCAAACTAGAGCGGCGCTTGAACACGCGGGCAAGGCCGATGGCGAGGATGGAGATGGGAATCGCGGCTTCCATGCCCTGACCGACTTTGAGCGTGGAATAGGCCGTAGCGGTGGTGAAGATGACGCAGAAGAAGACGCCCCAGAGGATGGAGTAGGCCGTTAACTCGGGTGGACGCACGTGGGCTTGGATGATGGGCGTGTAGGTTTCGCCGGGCTGGAGCGGCAGATAGGCGTTTTCAGGAAGCGCTTTGGTTTCTGGCTCGCTGGTTTCCGGATCAGTCGTTTTTTGCTCGGTCGATTTTGGTTCTTTCATGGAATGGGTCCCTCAATGATGGGAGTGGCAACAACGGAGGTGCCGGGGTCACGCGGGTACGGGGCCCAGGTACGCGATTTGTTCTGTTCCGGATAGCAAGCAAGAGTGTACCGCGCGAAGGGCTGGGGGCGGCAACCCGGGGGTGGGTGCACGAGACGACTTGAAACGAGGCACGTGAAGGGCCGCCAGATGCCGTCCATAGTGCCGAAGTGTGAATGCATGACGCAGAAGTGTCATTGAACCAGCAAACGCAACGAGTTTTACTGTTATGTAAGAGTCTGCGGACGTGGGAATCACGGATCGGGCTGCCCCCAACTCTTCGACCGGGGCTGCTCCACCCTTCTCCCGCTTAAAATCCGAGTCGCAATCCGCAACCTCTCCTGGGGGCAGGGGCCTCTCTCGAAGCCCACTCCCATTCGGAGAGCGTAACGACTTGGCGAAAAGGAGAATCTTATGCGTCAGGGCACTTGCCGTGCGCTCCTGGTTCTGGCATTGCTGGTTCCATTATCCCGTTATTCTTTTGGCGACCCATTTGGGGCGAGCGGCATTCTTCAAGCCAGCGGCGACACTGAAGGGGGATCATTAGCCTTTCCCTCCTTCACCTTCAGCGGGAACTCCGGGGCCACCTGGGCCCTGTTCAACAATACCTGGACCGTCGGAAGCTCCGTCCAGCCGTCGTATGGCATCAGCTTCAGTGGTGGTGGTTGGAACCTCAACGGGCTCTCCGGAGACTACAGCACCGGAACATTCAATATTCAGGCGGCAGATTCGTTTACGGTTGGGGATGACGGTGCGTACAGGGGGGCACGGGGCGCAGAGTTGCTCGCAACGGGAGTTCCAATTACATGGACCGGCGAGATCGATCTTTTTTCGGACGATGGGACCCTGGCTTACGACATAGACTTGGGGGGCGATGGAACAGCCTCCTTTGCTGGGTATCAGACCCCCTCGGGGTATTCGGTTGTTTATGGGACCGCCTACGTGAACGACGATGCCACGATTACTCCAGAATCGGGCACGTTGACCCTCATGGGAATTGCGGGTATTGCATGCATCGCCGGCATAGGATTCCGCCAACACCTTAAACGCAAGAAATCGCCTGTGACCGCCGGCAGCGCCCTGGCTTGACCGCCAGACACGGGCTTCGCTGCATGAGCGCAGCGGAAGGTGTAAAACAGGATTCGCCGGGGGCCTGCGGGCATTGACAGGTCATCTGCCCGGTGGAATGCTCGGGGCATGGCTCAGTGTGAATGCGGCAGACCGCTCGGCGCGTCCGGTGAATTGTGCGCTCGATGCGATGCCCTGCGGACACTTGGCCTGAAGCACGGCGCTTCCCCAATTGAGATTCGTGAGACCTATCGCGACCTGGTTAAGGTGTGGCACCCAGACCGCTTCTCCTACGACGGAAAACTTCGCAGTAAGGCGGAAGAGAAGCTGAAAGCGGTCAATGCGGCTTTTCAGCACCTGACTTCATCAGCGGATACCACCCCTCAACGTGCTGCGTCTGCCACAAACAAGCCTTATTGGACTTCCGGGAAATCAGCGCGAACCTATCCGTGGTATTCGACTCCTGCAAGAGAGACTCCTCGACCGAACGCATCGGCACAAGGCCCTATTCGGAAGGAAGCCCCCGCGTCGGGCTATCCCCATGCCGCTCGTCCTCAGTCGCATGGCAATGCCCGAACGCAGTCTCCGGCTCCAGCGGCGAGTGGCCCCAGCAATGCGGCTTTTCAGCACCTGAATTCATCAGTCGATGCGACCTCTGCGCCTGCCGCGTCTGCCATAAAAAAGCCTGAAGAGAAGGCGGAATCGCAGAGGCCTTATGAGACCTCTAAGACTTCGCAGCGGACCTCTCCGTCGTCTTCGGCAATTGCAAAAGAGACTCCTCGGTCGAACGCATGGGCACAGGAACTTCCTCGAAGGAACGCCACCGCCTCGGGTATTCTCCATGCGGGCCGTTCTGAGTCGAGTGGCAACGGGCGAACGCAGTCCCCACTTCCAGAAGCGCATCACCCCATCTACAAGGGGGCACAAAGTGGCTGGTTGTCACTTCACAGGATTTCTTATTTGCTGGTTCTAGCTCTCTTCGTAGCCTTCACGGGAATGTGGGTCGATGCGGGCAAGAATCCGACTTCCGCGCAAGACGCGATCATGAATCAATATTATGAGGCTGAAGCGAGGAAGAATGTCTTCAGTCAACCTACAGTCCAAGACGTGATCATGAATCTATATTACGAAGTTGAAGCGAGGAAAGATTCCCTTAGTCAACTACCATCGGGGCCGACCAAAGCGGAAGACTCTGTAGTTGTGTCATCCTCTTCTCCGGCCTCTCCCGAGCAATATCTTCATTTGCCCCAAAAGCGTTCCAGCAGCGCCGCTGGCTCGGCCCCGCTGCAGTCGGCCTGCCCGGCTCCCGGTTCCACGATCTCCGCCACTGCGCCAATCCGCCCCTTGCGGGGAGCGGGGCGGCAGGCTCAGCCATCATGGCGATTGCCGGGCACATCAGCCGCCGGATGCTGGAATGGTCGAGCCACGTCCGCATGGAAGCCGCGCGCACAGCGATAGAAACCCTCGCTTCAGCACCAGAGCGGCATCGTTATGACAGAAAGGCAGGAGCGAGCGGAAAGCGAGCACCGGCTCCATGCAATGATTGGTGGACCTGGTCGGGATCGAACCGACGACCTCCCCGGCAAGCCGGGGCGCGCTCCGCTCTCTCAACGACGTGAATTGATTAGTTCCTGTATTGATCGATGGGATTTCCAGCTCTTCAACTGGAGCTCCCGGTGATGTGCTTCTGCCGTCGTCTTGAAGTCCTCCCGATAGACCAACTCCCAAGGACCTCTGCCGCGCGTGGATCTGGTTTGTCCGCGTTGGTGCTCTGCCAATCGTACCTGGGCGTCTGTCGCTGAACCGATATAGAAACGCTTGCTCGATTGACTCTCGAGGATATAAACGGTTGGCATCGCGAGGGATTTGGTGGACCTGGTCGGGATCGAACCGACGACCTCCCCGGCTTGCCGGGGCGCGCGCTACGATCTCAGCGGTTCCTTCCGTTAGCGCCTGATGTTGGTGGACCTGGTCGGGATCGAACCGACGACCTCTTCCATGCCATGGAAGCGCGCTCCCAAACTGCGCCACAGGCCCACAAGGTAGGAACAACTCTCTTATTGTCGTAGCTATGGGCCGGCAAGTCAAACGCGGCGGAGGCCTGGAAAAACGACGGGGCTACGCGCGGCAGCCGGCTTCGAGCGAGGGCACGTCCTGGTGCTTGTACATGAGGAAGAACTCGCGGTGGCCGAGGCGCTCGGGTTTGCTTTCGCGGCCTGAGGCCACATCGGCAATCAGGTCCATCAACTCCGCGGCGGCTTCGTCCATGGTGAGCTCTCCGGAGAGCACACGGCCGGCGTTGAAGTCCATGTCCTCGGTCATGTTGCGGTAGGTGCGTGTATTGCCCGTAACTTTGACGAGCGGTGCCACGGCGCTGCCGATGACGCTGCCGCGGCCGGTGATAAAGAGCACGATCTGCGCGCCGGCGGCGATCAGATCCATGATGCCTTCCGTGTCGTTGGGGTTGGTGTAGCCGAACTGCATGAAGTGCTCGTCGGGCACGGAATCGAGGATCCAGAGCCCGGGGTGCGGCGGTCGTTCGGACACGCGGATGACGCCCTGAATGGGCCGGCTGCCGCCCTTGGCAAAAGCGCCCATGCTTTTTTCTTCGATGGTAGTGAGGCCGCCGGCAAAGTTGCCGGGCGCGACCGAGTACTGTCGCACGGCCTTGCAATAGTTGAGCATTTTGTCGTAGGTTGCGCCGAGTTGCTGCGCTGCCTCAGGCGATGCCGCGCGCGAAATCATCAGGTCGCGGAGACCGATCATTTCGACGACCTCTTCAAAGATCGCCGAGCCGCCGCGATCGACCAGCCGATCAAAAGCCCGGCCGACAACGGGATTGCCGGCGAGGCCTGAAGTTCCATCCGACCCGCCGCACTCAGCGCCGATGGTCAGGTCGGCCCAGGTCATGGACACTTTGACGGCGTTGTCCGCGGCGCGGGCGCGGAGCGAGGCCAGCAACTCTTTGCCGTACGCGACGCTCAAGCGCGTGCCGCCGTGCTCCTGAATAAAGAAGGACTCAGCAGGGCGGCCGGAGGCGCGCACAGCTTCGGCGATGCGATGCGGCTGCGTGTACTCGCAACCGAGGCCCACGGCGAGTACGCCGCCGATGTTGGGATGCGTAGCCAGCGCCAGCATGAGTCGGATGGCGTAGTCGTTGTCATAGCAACCCGGAAAACCAATAACGTGCGTGTCGGGCTCGCCTTGGGCGATCTCCTGCGCCACGAAGCTCGCGCACTCCACCGTGTAGACCACAAGCAGATGATTGCGAATGCCTTTGCGGCCGTCGGGGCGGAGGTAGCCGGTCCAGGTGCGAAGTGCTGCGTGGGTGGATGTCGATATCCCCGGTCTCAAAACCGAGACCGGGGGCACCCCTGAATTTTTGGCGCGATCAGGCATAGGCGTTGTCTCCCGGCTCGCCGGTATGGAGGTCGAAGTGGCCGGAGCGCTCGTCGAGCTGGCTGCAGCAGTTGTGGAGATGCACCCACTCGCCGGGCGCGATTGCGCGCGTAGCAATACCGATGACGATTCCAAATTTGACGACGGGCGCGCCTTCGGGGATGGCCGTGAGGGCAACTTTATGGCCGAGCTCGATTTTCTCGCACGCGGTGAGAGTGGAAGCTCGTGCGGGACCGACGATTTCGAGAGGCGCCCCTGCAGCGGCCTCGCCGAGCAACGTGGCGACGTTGTCAGAAGCGTGCACCTGAAAGGCCGAAGCTGTGGATTCGACACTCATCGCCGGTTCATCCCCGGAGATCCCTACGATCCGGCGGGATCTCCCGATCTCATTATGGCTTTATCGCGTGCTTTGCGCCGAACTGGCGGAGCTTTTCGAGCGTGGCGGCGGCTTGGCCGGAGTCGATGGCTTCGGAGCCCATGGCCACGCCCTGCTTGAGGTCGACGGCGAGGTCCGCGGCGACGAGGACGGCGGCGGCGTTGAGCAGGACCACGTCGCGACGCGCGCCTTTGATGCCGGTGAGCACATCGTAGAGCAGCGCCTTATTGGTTTCGATGTCGCCGCCGGTGAATTGGTCGATCGTGTTGCGCTCGAGGCCGGCCATCTCCGGCGTGATACGCGCGGCTTTTAGCGTCGGCTCACCCTCCGCCGACTCTTCCACGCGGGCGACGACCGACTCACCTGTCGTGGTGAGCTCGTCGATTCCGTCGGTCCCGTGGACGACGAAAGCGCGGTGCGCGCCGAGCATGACCAGCGTGCGGCCGACCAGAAGCACGCGGCTGGGAGCGAGCACTCCGATGACTTGCGTGCGCGCGTGCGCGGGGTTGGTGAGCGGGCCTACCAAATTGAAGATCGTTCTGAAACCGAGAGCCCGGCGCAACGGTCCGAGAGCCTTCATGGCGGGATGATAGAGCGGCGCGTAGAGGAAGACGAATCCGGTTTCGCGCAGGCACTCGACAGCCAGATCCGGACCAAGTTCGATGGGCACGCCGAGGGCTTCCAAAACATCTGCAGCGCCGCATTGCGAGGTGACGGCGCGATTGCCGTGCTTGGCAACCTTGGCGCCGGCAGCGGAGGCGACCAGCGCAGCGCCGCAGGAGATGTTGAAGGTCTGCGGACCACCGCCGCCGGTGCCGACGCAATCGACCAGCTCCGCTCTTTCCTCTTCGGTAAAGGGCATGGGCACGGAGTGCTTCCGCATCACGTCGACAAAGCCGGCGAGCTCCGGCGCCTGTTCCCCGCGCGTGGCAAACACGGCCAGCATGGCGGCGGTTTCGACGTCCGGCACGTTGCCGGCGAGGATCTCCTCCAGCACGGCGGCTGCCTGCTCGCGGGTGAGCGCAGTGCCGACTTCGGCGAGAGGGCGAAGCAGTTCCTTGACCAACGACATGAGAAAAGTATGGCAGAGCCGGGGGCTGGGGCGCGAAAAGGGCGGAGGTGGTGGTGGGAATCCTTTGAATACCCCGCCCTAAACGCAAAATGCGCGTTTAGAATGCAGCGCCCGCAAATTCAATTCAAACCCAACATTGTCCGTCAACATCCGGCTCACTTTCAGCACGGGATGTCGCGGACTTCGGTCTTGCGAAAGACTACTTCTCTTTGCTTACGGCGATCCGCATCTCCATGGCTTGTGCCTGCGGGTGAGCATCATCGCCTGACCAGAACTCCATCGGCGGCCCCGCGAGCCGATAGCCATGCTCGCCGATCCATCGGACAAACGTTGCCCAGCGGCTGCCCGGATCGCGACCCAAGGGACTGTCGAACTCCTGATCCCATGGCCCTTTCACGATAACCGATGCAACAGTAGTTTCAGGCAAAGCTAGAATCTCGAATGGCGCATCGATACGGGTTCCGGGAGGCACCGGATAACCTGCCACCCAGTTCCGGTCTGGATCATAGCGTCCAAACGCGGGCCCATTCGGAGTTATGCCGATCTTTTCCAGTTGCTTCCCGATCCTCTCCAGTTGTTCTCGGACGGCTTTATCCTCTGCCCGCGTTTGGATGAACGATCCTTTCATGGGAAGCACTACAGCGGTGAGCGCGCCGGATTGTTCGATCATTGGTTGCAAATCACCTTGCTGAATGCTCGGAGGATTACCTTGCGGCGTAGCATCTGGAATCGCGATCTTCGTGTACCCTGCCGGAGGAGTCATATCAAAAAGAGATGAATCTATCTCCTCATCCATATGCATGTTCTTGATGTGCATCTGGTAGAGCGGCTTGCCGGGTTCCTGAATCGAAAGATCGATGTGATCGGGGTTTCCCGAAGCGGCATCCACCCATATATCGAGAGCACTGAGCCCAGGAATCGCGCTGCCCGACGGCGCTTCATGCACCCGATAGCCAAGCAGCTTCCTGCTGCCTGCCCATTTCTCGCCGATGGACTGATCCGGCGTTTTGGGCAGTGCTTTGAACTGCAATACGAAGTTGGGAGTCGCGCTTTGCTCTTCCTTACCCACAATGTAGCTTTTCGTGAGATGCATCAGGATAATCTGCTTGCCGCTGCCGTCGGACCTTATTTCCGTGCCCCACGAGCAACTAGCTCTACGGAAGCCCGGAGACCTATAGGCGAAATCGATCTCGGTATTCGGAGCCAGTTCGACCGTAAACACCAGCGAGCGAGCGGACCGCAACTGCATGGCCGCAGCCGCGTAAACACGGCCTGCATTCGATCCTCTGGGAATGAACGCCAATGTGACGACGACGGCGAAGACGGCCGCCGTTATCAACGGCACGCGAATCGAAGCGGAATGGCGCAGCGAATTTATAAGCGTCCGAAACCGGCTCGGCGGCGGCTCGGCAATTTTGGTGCGAAACTCAACGAGCCTGCGATGCAAACGCTCTTCCACGTTGGCTGGAACTTCCACTTGAATGCTCTTTAGCATCAATTCATCCAAATCATGGTTGGTGTCAGGCATGGACGTCCTCCTTGTGGACAACCGGAATCCGGTGAGAGAGCAGTGTGCGCAACCTGGTCCGCGCACGCGCTACGTGCTTGCGCACGGTCGCTTCGCGGCAATTCATAGCCAGCGCGATATCGCTGTAAGGAATCTCCTCGACGGCGTGCATCAAGATTGCCTGGGCCTGATGCTTCGACAATCTCACGATTGCCTGAAGCGCCTGCTCGCCCAGTTCATGGTCGGAAACCCGCTGGATTGGAGAGGCCGCTGTGTCTGGAATCGCTTCCGGGATGGCATCCGCATCCTGCCATTTCAGGCGCCGCTTCTTCCGCCGCAGCATGTCGTACCCCGATTGAATGCAAATACGCAAGACCAGGGCGTGCGGGTTTGGGTGTACCCGAATCTGGCTCCATCGTTTCCAGACGATGAGCAAAGCCTCTTGAAGAGCGTCGTCCGCGTCGTTGGGCTCTTGAACGATGCGCCAGACCGCACGAATCATTCGACCTTCAATAGGGGCAATCAGCCTTTCGTACTCTGATTGCTGATCGTTCATGAAATCCTTTCTTCCTGAAAGCCGACGGAGAGGCTCGCTGAGTTTTGCGCCTCTCATATTGGAAACGCTCACCACAGCGGCTCTGTGGACATACTATTTCCTATCATCGTAGGTGCCGGGGGACCTTTGACATCTTCTAACAGACAGGCCCGCGGGGTGAGGCAAGGAAGTCTGGCGCCTGATGGCGGCCGAAAACGGGAAATCCCTCGTTTGTGGGAGAGGCACGGGCGTAATCTCCGTGAATCATGGTGAGAGAAAGGCGAAGACGAGCGATGTTCTACCCAAAGAATGTCCCAAACCGGCAACGGACCCTGCGCGTGGCTTTGGGAATCATGTTTATCGTGGCCGGTTTCTATTGGTTTCACCTGTCGATGCAGACCGTCACCTTCGTGATCGCGGGAACCCTGTTGGCGTTGACCGGATTTGTGGGCTACTGCCCCATGTGCTCGATTGCGAACCGCATCAGCCCGCCGAAGTGATCGCAGCAGCAAGTCTCCGTCGCGCCCTCAGAAGCTGAGAAACCTCCGTAATTCTGCGTGATAATCTGGGAATTGCTTGAGGTCCTACCCCTTTGAAAATTCACGAGTACCAAGCAAAAGCAATCCTGGCAAAGTACGGCGTGCCCGTGCCCAAGGGCGAGATGGCGAACACGCTGGAAGAAGCCAACGACGTGGCCCGCACGCGATTTGCCGAAGGCGCATCGGGCGTAGTGGTGAAGGCGCAGATTCACGCCGGAGGCCGCGGCAAGGGCGGCGGCGTGAAGGTGGCCAAGACGCGCGAACTCGCCGAGATGCACGCGAAAAATATCCTGGGCATGACGCTGGTGACCCACCAGACCGGGTCTCTCGGACAAAAAGTCCAGCGGCTGCTCATTGAGGAGACCGCTGCCATCGAGCGCGAGTTGTATCTCGGCATTGTGCTCGACCGCGCCACGGGCAGGCTGGTGTTTATGGCGTCGCAGGCCGGCGGCATGGAGATTGAAGAGGTTGCGGCGAAGGATCCCACCGCCATTTACAAAGAGACCATCGATCCGACCGTGGGATTTTGGCCGTGGCAGGCGCGCAAACTGGCTTTTGCGCTGGGACTCAAACCCGCGCAGATCAACCCGGCGGTGACGTTTTTTCAGAGCCTGTACGCGGCCTTTATCGAGACCGATGCTTCGCTGATCGAGATCAATCCATTTATTACGACCACCGACGGCAAGCTTTATGCGCTCGATGCCAAGATCACTTTCGACGACAACGCGCTCTTCCGGCACGCCGACATCAAGGCGCTGCGCGACATTGCCGAAGAGGATCCGCTGGAAGTGGAGGCGAGCAAGTACGCGCTCAACTACATCAAGCTGGACGGGTCGATTGCGTGCATGGTGAACGGTGCAGGCCTGGCCATGGCGACCATGGACATTATTCAGTACGCAGGCGGAAGCCCCGCGAATTTTCTAGACGTGGGTGGCGGTGCGACCCAGGAGCAGATCGAGCACGCGTTCGAGATTCTGCTCTCTGACGCGCATGTGAAGGCGATCTTCATCAACATCTTCGGCGGCATTCTGCGCGTGGATCGCTTGGCGACGGGCGTAGTCGCAGCAGCGCGCAAGCTCAACGTGAAGGTGCCGATTGTGCTGCGACTCGAAGGCACGAATGTGGAAGAAGGACGAAGAATCCTTAAAGAGTCCGGCTTGAATTTCCAAGTGGGAGAAACGATGAAGGACGCAGCGGAATTGGCCGTAAAGGCAGCTTCTAGCTAGAAGCTCCTGGCAAGGGTTGCAAAGGAGATTGTCCATGCGCCCCAGCATCGGTGAGTGGGATCTGGATAAATGTGCCGGAGTGATGAATATCTGGCTTCATGCTTTCAAGGAGACGCTGGACTCATCGGAAGCGTCCGCACTTGGATTCGACCTAGGCTCTTTAGGAGATTCTTTGACTCATAACATTGGGCAGGTATGCGAGCTTCGACCCCGAGGATTATCCGATATTTGGGTTTTGAAAAACCTCAAAGAGGCAAAGAATTCGAACGATCAAATTCAAACTGGAATTCTGGCAGCGCGACAGGCTCACGTTGGAGACGCGGAGATGCTGAACAGGGCAGAGCCGCTCTGTAAAGAGCTGTCCGTGTCATTGAATCAGACTATCCAGGCTCTCGAAACCGCGGGGCTAGAAGCTAGCAGCTAGGAGCTATTTTCATGTCAGTTTTGGTTGATAAAAACACGCGTCTCATCGTGCAAGGCATCACCGGCAAAGAAGGCACCTTCCACGCCATGGCCTGCGCGGAGTACGGCACCAAAGTGGTCGGCGGCGTGACTCCCGGCAAGGGCGGAACCATGCACGAAGGCTGGCCGGTGTTCAACACCGTGGCCGAAGCTGTGGCCAAGACGGGCGCCAACGCGACCATGATCTTTGTGCCGCCGCCGTTTGCCGCCGACGCCATTCTCGAGGCTGAGGATGCGGGGATGCCGCTGATCGTCTGCATCACGGAAGGCATTCCGACTCTCGACATGGTGAAGGTGTGGGCCAAGCTGAAGAACTCCGCGTCGCGGCTCGTGGGACCGAATTGTCCGGGCGTGATTTCGCCGGGAAAGGCGAAGATCGGCATTATGCCGGGCCGCATTCATAAGGAAGGTTCGATCGGAATAGTGTCTCGTTCTGGGACACTCACCTACGAGGCAGTGCACCAACTCACGCAGCGCGGCATCGGGCAGTCGACCGCAATCGGCATTGGCGGCGATCCGATTATCGGAACCACGCACATCGATGCGTTGCGGCTGCTGAATGACGATCCCGAGACGGAAGCCATCGTCATGATTGGCGAAATTGGCGGCTCGGCCGAGGAAGCCGCGGCAGAGTTTGTTAAAGAAAACGTGAAGAAGCCTGTGGTAGGCTTTATCGCCGGGCAGACCGCGCCTCCCGGACGCCGCATGGGCCATGCCGGCGCCATTATCAGCGGAGGTCAGGGAACAGCCGCCGACAAGATGAAGGCCATGGAAGCCGCGGGCATTCACGTGGTGGTGTCGCCTGCCGAGATTGGCGCGACGCTGGCTAATGTGATCGGCAAAGCATAAAGACAGCATTCAGCTCCTAGCTCCTAGCTTTTCCGTGCGAAGGGAAATGTTGCGGTCAAGCCGGATAGCGCTGCTAGGGCGCAAGCTGAGCGGGCAGAATTGTCTCTACCTGGGGATGCTCTGCTTGTGTCGCGAATCGCGACGCATTTCAGTAACCTACCTTGGATTACTACTATTCTTGGCGCTTTCTCAGAAGTTCTCACCACACTAAGAGAGTCAGAGAGATAATCGATCTATCGATCATTTGCTGTTGTGAAAGCTTTGCATTGCCTGGGATGGAAGTGATGTGGATCCTTGCCGGCCCTGCCGCGGATGAACCGCCATCTGGCGGGCACGGTTGCGGACCCGGGGGCGAGACAGGATTCGCGGAACTGCGTTGGATTCTATGGATCGCTTTTTATTATCGCCGGTAGAAATAAAGCCGGCCGGTTATCGGTTTAGGGAATTCCGGTTGGACGCGCCGGGCGAGAACTTGCGGTCGAGCGCGCTGCCGCGGCTGGCGATTCTGCCTTTTTCGACCGGGTTTGACGTTCCCGAATATCTCGGCCTCGCAATTGCAGAGCAGACCATGCAACAACTGAGCCGCGCTCGCCCCGCGGTGGCATCGATCGCCGCCCGGGACTCGACGTATGCCTTGGCGCGGCGCGGTCTGGCCGCGCAGGAAATTGGCAAGCTGCTGCAAGCGGAACTGATCCTCACAGGGCAGATTCTGGCTACGCCGGGACGGCTCCGGCTGCGCCTGGAGGCGATGCGCGTGGAGGATGGCGCGTCCCTGTGGGTGGAGGACGTGATCGCGGAGCGCGAACAGATCGTGGAGCTGGCCGTGGAGCTGGCAAACCGTGTGACATCGCGGTTGCGCGCCGGAGAGGGTCCCATCGCGATCAATGCGAGGGCCGAGTCTGAGCCGGCCGAGAAGCGCGACCTTACGCCGGCGCGGCGCGAGGCGCATGAACTTTGTCTACGCGCCCATTACGAGTGGCAGAGCATGGAGCGGCACCGCATGCAGGACGCCATGGGCCGGCTGTTGCGCGCGATCGAACTGAATCCAGCGCTCATGGCAGCGCGCGTAAACCTTGCGCATCTGGCCATCATGCATTGTGTTTACGGCTATGTTTCCCCAAGGATCGCAGCCGCTACGGTGCGTCGCGCTGCGGATGGAATTCCGGAACTGAACGATGAGGCCGATTCACTGCTGCCGGCTGTGGGCTGGATGGAATTCCATTTCGATCGCGATGCGCGTTCGTCTCTCGGGCTGATAACGCGCTCCGCGGGGCTGCCTTACGATGGGGCGAATGCACGGGCGCGCAGCTGGCTTCTGCTCAGCCGGCACAGGTTTGGCGAAGCGATAGAGCTGCTGCACGCGGCGATCCAGCTCGATCCCTACGCGCCGTGGGTGCAGGCGTCGCTGGCATGGGCGCTGCACCTGGCCGGCGAGCGGGACGCGAGCGTGGCGCAGATTCGGAAGGCGATCGACTTCTCTTCGGGATACGACAACTCGCTTTTCTTTGGCGCGATGATTCTGGGGTATAACGGGGAAACCAAGCGCGCCGTCGAAGTGGCGGAGATTCTCGCGAGGCGCTCCTGGCACTATGATGTTGCCACTTCAACCCACGCCTATGCGCTGGCCTGCGCCGGGCGGGTCGAGGAGTCGCACGATCTGCTGGAACAGTTGGATTGGCTGAGCCGCGAACGCTTCGTGTTGAATACGCTCAATGCCGCCACGCATGTGGTGCTTGGCGAGGCCGATGCGGCTCTCGAGGAGCTGCGCGCGGCCAATGAAAATCGCTGTCCGTGGTTTTTCCAGATGCTGGCCGATCCGCGACTGAAGCCTCTCAAGGGACGGCCTGAGTTCGCGGCGCTCGAGGCTTCGCTGGCGGCGATGGAGGCCGACGCAAAGATGGACGGCGAGCGCTGCGAACCGGCGTTCTGATTACTTCGCGAAGAGCGTGAGATCGATGCCCTCACCCATGGCCTTGTAGCCGTCATCTTTCGGATGCAGGTGATCGCCTGAGTCGTATGCGGGATTGAATTGCAGCGGATTCTGCGCATCGCCCGTGATCTTATCGAAATCGATCACGCCGTCGAAGACGCCGCTGTTCCGGATCCAGTCGTTGTAGGCCTGGCGCACTTGCTCGCCCGCGTCGGAGTGATAGCCGGCCCCGCTGTAAGGTGTGAGCGTGGCGCCGATGATCTTGATGCCGTGCTCGTGCACGCGATCGGCAATCTGTTTCAAGCCCCATTCCAACTGCGGCGCGGTAATGGCGTCCCAGGGAACCATCACGTGAGCCAGACGTCCGATGTCGTTGATGCTTTCAAGCACGATGACGTAGCGCACGCCGCTCTGGGCGAGCACGTCGCGATCGACGCGCGAGATCGCGCTGGGGCCGGCGACTTCGTTCAAAACGCGATTGCCGCCAATGCCTTCGTTCAGCACGCCGATGTGAGCGAGCTTCGGGTCCTGACTGAGACGCGCGGCCAGCACGTCGGGCCAGCGGTGATTGGCGTTGCGCTGCGACGCTGCACCGTCCGTAATGGAATCGCCTAATGTGACGATGGCGAATGCGCCCGGCGCAGCAGACACGTCTACGCCATCGAAGAAGTACCAAGAGGAGAGCTTGGTGGGTTGTGTCAGGTCCGGCGCGGCGGGCGAGTTGCCGTCGGCCAGGTAGTTGTCCTGGTCGGCGAAGGAGTGGTAGGTTTCCGCGCGCATGATCTGCGCAGGCAGATAGAAGCTGACGGCGAGATCGGAAAGCGGCGCGACGGCGAGCGGGACGGGATCGGAGAAAATGGCGCCACCGGGAGGGATGTTGACGGATGCGGCTCCGCCAAAAGTGACGGCGTGATCGCTGCCGGGCTGAATGGATGCGCCGCCGGCGCTGAGCGCAACATGCGCGTCGGCGACGGTGAGGGGATCGAGGCCGAACTCATTGGTAAAGCGCAGACGAATCTGCGGGCCGCCAGCGGAGATATGCACAATTTCGCGCATGGTGACGCTGGAGAAGAGGCGGATATTGATGCCGTCGGCCTGCATGGGCGATGCAGCCCAGGTGCCTACCCAGTGCTGTTGGGGCGTGGACTGAGCTGTAGACAA
>JARLFZ010000136.1 GCA_031296305.1 Occallatibacter sp.
GCATCTTTGGCGAGCGTTTCCGGCCGGACATTGGTGGGGAACAGTTCCGGATGGCGCTCTTCCAAACGAAAGTCCGTGGGCCGCGTATAGCCGAAAAATTCCTTGCTGTGGCTGATGAGGAACTGGTTGATGCGCACCATTGCCGCTTCGGCGGCAGCATCGTCGTGCTCCACCTCGGGCCCGGGCACGACTTCGTCAAACCCGTGCGCTTCAAGAAACGGCACAATCCACTCGAAGCCCCACTCCAGCGGCCGCACCACGCGATTTTCATCGCGCGTCGTCAGCCGCGTCTCCCACGCGTACATCCAGCGCCCGTACCAGTTTGTGAACATGTCGATACATTAAGTTTAACAATCCGGCGCGGAGCGTAGCGCCGGTCTCCAGACCGGCTGTCGTGCGGGTCTCCAGACCCGCACTCGTCCGAGGCTCATTACGAAATCACCTGGTCAGAGCACTAGATTCGCAGTTCCAAGAGGCGACTGGAATTCCGCAAGGGCTCAGAACGATTCGTTGTGAACTAAGTGTTGATTTTGCGCGCTGTCCGCTTGAGTGCGAAATACTCCGCCATAAACCAACCCAGGCTAAGCAACAGGATCAGCGCAATGATTACCTGCGATATGGCGCAATAAAGACACCAAACGCCGAGGCCGTATTGCTCGATCATGGAAAGCCGGAACGCAAAGAGAAATCCCATACCCGCGACCAGGAATGTGGCGAAACGCTGGCGCGCGAAGCTGAGGCCGCCGAGCAGCAGATACCCGGCGATGCCGAAGACAGCAACAGGTACGTCGGCGATCGTGGAAAAGCTGCTGCGGTTCACCGTGCCGCAATCCCAGTGTGCGTTCACGTCGCAGGGCGCAGTGGTGGTGGAGTAGTGAAGTGGCAGTGCCAGCGCAGAGACGACGATGCCGGCAACGGCAAGAACCATGATGAAATATCGCATAGCGTTTGGGAAGTGTGGTGTTGCGTACAGACTTCCTGTTGTCGATTTTACTTCGACGGAGCGGGCGATAGAGATTGATGCGCAGTGCGGTCGAACCAATCTGCGAAAGCTGTAGGATGAAGCTATGAATTTGTCTCCGCACGCTTCCGGCTCCGGCCTGTCCGAAACAGCTGACCGGGGAGCGATGCGCGTAGCCTTCTTCGGCGGCAGTTTCGACCCGCCGCACAACGGCCATCTGGCCGTGGCGCGCGCTGCGCGTGCGGCCTTCGCGCTGGATACGGTGTTGTTTGCCCCGGTAGGCATGCAACCCCTCAAGCCAGAGGGCCCCGCCGCGAGCTTCGCAGACCGTGTGGCGATGACTCGGCTGGCCATCGCAGGCGAGCCGGGCTTTCAAGTTTCGCTTGCCGACGCGCCAAAGCCCGCCGACGATCGCAATTCCGCACCGAGTTACACCCCCAACTACACAATCGACACGCTCGCGCGCCTGCGCACTTCTCTCACGCCCGATGGCGCGCTTTTTTGCCTGATGGGCGCAGACTCGATCTTCGGGCTGCGCCGCTGGCACCGCGCGGCGGAGCTTCCTTTTGTAGCGCCGTTGATCGTCGCCTCACGGCCGGGGCAGCCGCTCCAGAATCTCCAGGTCGATCTGAAAGCGGCCCTGCCAATAGGCCTTACGCTTGAGTCCGCGCAGGACGAAAGCCGAAATGAATCCGGGATTGAGGTGCGCACGTTCATCCTCATAAATCAGGCTGGAGACCGCACGCCGTTTTACGTGCTGCCGAGCCTGCATGTGGAGATCAGCGCTTCAGAAATTCGTGCGCAGATTCACGCAGCTCCCGGCAGTCCGACCACAGAGCCCGACCTGGTGCCGCCGGCCGTACGCGAATACATCGCGCAGCACGGGCTCTATCGGTCGTAGACCAACCGCGCGTGTTGCCCTGTCCCAAGCGCACCCGTTGCCCAGTCCTAAGCGCGCCCGTTGCCCCACCCTTTCCGCGCCTCTTGCGGAAAGGGTGGGAAGAACTATCAGGCGTTGCCCCATCCTTGCCGCGCTCTTTGCCGCAAGGGTGGGAAGAGCGCTTTTCTACTCCCTATTGGCTACTCCCCGCTCCCTGCACTACCATGAGGACTGGAGAACGCCCCATCGCATGAGACTATCGCCAGCGCAGAAGCAAACGCGCGCCCTCGTACAGGCCGCTGCCGCGGTTTGTGAAGATAAAAAAGGCCTGAACACCCGCATCCTTGCCCTCGATCCCGCCGACTCGGGGCTGAGCGACTTCTTCCTGGTCACTTCGGCAACTAACGAGCGGCAGGCCGTCGCCATTGCCGACGAGATCGAGCTGCGCCTCAAGCGCGACTTCGGCGTCTATCCGAACTCGGTCGAAGGCCGCCGTCATGGCGAATGGATTCTGCTCGACTATGTCGACTTCGTAGTGCATGTGTTTCTGTCGGAGCGCCGCGCCTTCTACGACATCGAACGCCTGCGCAAGTCTGCGCGCCCGCTCACGCCTGAGGAGTTCGACGCGGAGCTGAAGACCGCGCTCAAGGAAAAGACCCGCGCCGCGCGCAGCAAGCAAGCGGCGAAGAGCATGCCGAAGAAAGCTGCGGCCGGAAAGAAGGCTGTTGCGAAGAAGGCCGTTGCAAAGAAAGCTGCCGCGAAGAAAGCTCCCAAGAAGACCCACGCGAAGCGCAAGCCTTGATAGCGAGGTAAATCGGCGCCCTGGAGCGCCTCTGGTGCCACACAACCCTGGCACTGCAATCAGGCAGCTGCCCGGCTTCCTCTGCTCCCAATATTTAGTACAAGAAAACAACAGGGGCCGGTCTCCCGGCCCCTGGAATATTGCAAATACAGCTTTTGAACTAGAACTCGAACTTCATCACAGACTGAACGATGCGTCCCGACACAGCCGCTCCCTGGAAATTTCCGTATGGGCTGCTGGGGGGAGTCGCCGTCGACAGAATCTTTCCAAACGCTCCAACGCCCGTGTTCCCTGAGGGGTTGGCGAAGTTCGGGTGGTTGAGGATGTTGTAGAAGTCTGCGCCGAAGGTAAACGCCATCTTCTCTCCGATTGAGACCTTCTTGAGGATGGTCATGTCCGTATTAAAGTACTTCGGTCCGCGGAAGGCATTGCGGGGCGAGGTACCGAACACGTTCAACGAGGTCTTCGAGCTGGGCTGTGTGAACTGTGATGTTTTCAGGCAAACCGCATTCCCGCCATCGCAGGAGGCCTTCGACTGCCCAGCCACCAACTGCGATAGCACATAATTTCCCGAGGCGTTGCTCTGGTACGAACTCGCGGCGTGGTACGCGGAGAACGGTTCCCCGTCGCGGCCAAAGAACGTTCCGGTGACCGTCCAGCCGCCCACTAGTTCCTTCAGGGCCACACTGGAAGGCGTAAAGGGCGACTGCCAAACGTAGTTGGCGCTGAGGTCGTGGCGGAAGTCGTAATCCGAGTTTGAGTAGTTCTGACCGACAGTGGGATAAATCTGCAGCGGAATGCTGCTTCCCGCTGACGCAAGGTTAAAGGACTCAAGTCCGCCATTCGACACCGTGTCCAGCGAATGGCTGTAGCTGTAGTTAAGGTTTCCCTGGAAGCCCCAACTCGCGGAGCGATGCAGCGAGGCGACCAATCCGTTGTAATTCGAGTAGCCGGCGTTGCTGTACTGCGTGACAACGCCGAAGCGCGGATCGGGAGCGGAGGAGGGAAGCCCCACGAACGAGTAGGTCGCAGCGTACGAGTTAGCCGTCCCATTACGCAGCACTTCGTTGTACCCGTGGTTGCCCACATAGTTCACAGTGAGGGCGGTCTTGGCGCCAAACGCCTGCTCGATCTCCAGGTTCCATTGCCAGTACTTCGGGTTCTTGAATTTGTTCGGCGCGGCGGTCACGCTGGGTAGCGAGAACGGCACAGGAGAGAGTGCTGTCTGAATCTGCGCCAGAGTCGAGCCACTTTTGAAGCCGCTCACCAGGGCATTGTAGGAAGCTAGCCCGACTCCCTGGAGGTTATTTGCGACGGAAGAATCGTACGCAACCGGATTGCCAGCCGGCAATCCGCCCGCGGGCCCAATGGTGAAGCTGGTGACAAACGGTGGGTTCGATGCGAAGGGCTCGGCTAGCTGCCCGGGGTACAGGTCCGAGAAGAGGCCGACTCCCCCGCGAACCACCGTTTTTTCGCCCTTTGGCTTCCACGCAAAGCCGACGCGCGGTCCAAACACCGCCGGTTCCAGGCTCGGGAACGAATTCGACAAGCCCGACAGGAGCGTCTGGTTGTAGGGCACCGTGGCGGACGCAGGAGCGAAAGCGCCCGCGGCGCGCGTGAGCTGTCCCTTGGTGGAACTTTCATTCGAGTTGCGATCCATCCGGACCGAGAAGGTCAACTTGAGCTTCGGATTCGCAGCCCACTCATCTTGCGCGTACAAACCCAGGCTGTAGATCTTGAAGCCCACTTCCGACGTCGTCTCATACCGCTGGATCAGCGCGTCTTTGAAGCCCGGATCAGCGCCCGTAAGTCCTGTGTACAGCGAGGTCATGCTCAGTTCCAACTCGCCCGTAGTGTTGCGGAACGGAGTCAGATCTGTGATGGCGTCGTGACGCAGGTTAACGCCGAACTTCAGGTTGTGATTGCCCTTGCTCCACGAGAAGTCGTCCACAATGCCGTACTGCCCGACGTTCCGGCCCTGCGGCCACGCATAGTCTTCGCCGCCCAGGAGGTTATAGTCTCCGTCCAGCGAGATGAAGGTGGTCGGGAAAGCTGCGCGCGCTCCAGCCAGGTTGGGAACGGTGAAGATCGCGCTGTAGTAGCTTCCATCCAGGATGAGCTGGTTCACCATCTGGTTATTGAGCGTTCTGGTCCAATTGAGCTGCCCCTGGTCTTGAGGCTGGTTGCTTTGCGCATTGAAAATGGGGTTGATGGCGTCTGTGTAGGTCGCTTGCAGACCACGGTCCTGCCAATAACGGAACGAGAGTTTGTCTTTCTCGGTCGGGATGTAGTCAATCTTGACCGACATCAGGCGTTCGACGTTCTTGTTGCTTCCGCCGCCCACGAAAAATGCCGCGCAAGGATGGGCATCGTCTCCCCAAACGCCGGTTCCGATGGTGTTGCCGGTCATGTCGCCGCAACCGTTCCCATCCGCATTGAAGTCGCCGAACGGGTCATTGGCGTTCGTATCGGTGGTGAATTTGCCGCCGTTCGCGGCGTTGTACAGGGCGAACATCTTGTTGTAAAAAGGCTTCTCATTGGCCGGTATATTTGCCAAAGCCTGAGTCTGGAAGTACGCGGACGGAACGAACTGGAACCCGGTGGTCGGAAGAACGTAGCGCATGCCTTCGTTGTCATAGAAGAAGAAGACTTTGTTCTTCACGATGTGGCCACCGACGGATCCCGACCACATATTGCTGTTGGCGAATGGACGATCCCCGCCTTCGTTGTTTGAAAACCAGTCGTTGGCATTCATCAGGCGGCCGTTCCACTGCCATGTTGCGTTGCCATGGAACTGGTTGGACCCGGACTTGGTGGCGTAGTTGATGTTGGCGCCCGCCGACCGGCCATATTCGCCGGAGTAGCCGTTGGTCACAATCGTCATTCCCTCGAGCTCGTTCGTTCCCAGCGTGTTATTGCTGGCGCCGGAATTGTTCAAGCCGTTGAATGGGTCGTTGTCGTCGCTGCCGTTCACGGTGTACAGGTTCGACGTACCTGGAAGTCCGAATGCGCTGAAGTTTCCATAGCCGGCGCCCGTGCTGACAGCCACACCGGGGGCGGTCAACGCGAAGTTTGTCATGTCGTTGCCGGGAGCAGGAAGGAGCGCTATCTGCGCCTGAGTGAAATTGGAGGTCACATTCGCGTCTTCAGCCTGCAACATGTCGCCCGTAGCTTCAACGAGTACGGTCTCCGCTTTGCCAGCGACCTGGGCGGTCAGAGTGACGTTGGTGATTCGCCCCAAATCCACTTCCGCGTCGCGGCTGATCTTAGTGAACCCGGCCGGGCTGGCAGAGATGTTGTACTTGCCCGGCGTGAGCAGCGGGAAGCGGAACAAGCCTGCCGACGTGGTCGTTGTGGTCGACGTCTGCGCAGTGGCCGCGCTCGTCAGCACGACTTTGACGTTCGGCACGACTGCGCCGCTAGCGTCGGTGACAGTGCCTATGATTTCGCCAGTAACGATGCTCTGCGCTTTCGCCACACCCGGCGATAGCATACTGATGATTGCCAATGGAACGACAACCAGACTCAGGACCGCTGCGTACAACTTCAAGAAACGCATCAGAAACTCCTCCAGAATTGTTTTTTCTGCGCCGGAAGGTCCGAGGAGGACCCTTCGCGATGCAGGTTAGGCGCTTTCAGGCTCGACGGGGAGGGCAAGTCCGATCTCGCAAGTTGTTTCAAAACCAACAGCCATACTGAAATTTAAAAACCCGAAAGGCCATCCAAGCGAGTGCAGGTGCACTTGAGGTGACCCTGTTTCCCAGTGGAGGTGAATGTTTTGGCAATTTCAAACAAGTGACTCGCCAAAACAGTACACCTCCCACCAATGCCTTTACCCACTGATTGCACGATGCGTGCCATTCTCAGCGATACCGGAAAATGATGCTTATTCACAGAAAATACAAGGGTTATTCACCTACCAATTACAGGGTCAATATACGAACAATATGGAATTCCATACATCACGGGGTCCATATTCCCGAAATTGGACATATCCCATAGATTTTGGGACCGTTTACCTCCACCACTGCCCGCGGCCCAACTGGCGGTTTTTAGGGTATTCTCCTCTCCATGCAAATGACACTGGCCCACATCGGCTCCCGGGCGGGAGCAAAGGACAATTACGAAGGGCTCATAGACAACTATCTCCAGCGTTGCGCCGGGGTGATGCAGTGCAGCACGGAAGCCTTCCGCAGTGAAGCCGCATTCCTCGATTGGCTGGGCAAACAACGCGGCAGGACGGAGGCAGTGGTGCTGATGCTCGATGCACGCGGCCGCCAGATGACCTCCGAGTCGTTGGCGGAGTGGCTGGGGAAGCAGCGCGATGAGGGCCAGCAGCACGTGGTTTTTGCCGTCGGCCCGGCCGATGGATGGTCAGCCGAAGCGCTGGCCGAAGCCAAGCGCCGCGGCGGCCTGCTCTCTCTCGGCCAAATGACCCTCGCCCACCAACTAGCGCGCCTGGTGGTAGCCGAGCAGCTCTACCGGGCCTGTACAATTCTCACGGGCCACCCGTACCACACAGGACACTAAGAAGGCGAGCACGTTTCATGACTGATTCCCGGCGCGGCTTGATCCTCATCAACACCGGCCCCGGCAAGGGCAAGACCACCGCGGCCCTCGGCACAGCCCTGCGCGCCGTCGGCTGCGGAATGAAAGTGCTGATGCTGCAGTTCATCAAAGGCTCGTGGCACTACGGCGAACTCGACGCTGCCGCCGCCTTCGGCCAAAACTTCGTGCTCAAGCAGATGGGCCGCGGCTTCGTGAAGATCGGCGGCGCGGAGCCCGATCCCGAAGACCTGCGCCTGATTGAGGCCGCGTGGGCCGAGGCGCGCGCGGCCATCGACTCCGGCGAGTGGGACCTGGTGATTCTCGACGAGATCAACTACGCCATCAGCTACAAAATGCTGGACCCTCAAGCCGTCGCCGAGGCCTTGCGCAACAAGCCGGAGATGGTGCACGTCATCCTGACCGGCCGCAACGCGCACCCGCTGCTGGTGGAGCTGGCCGACACCGTCACCGAGATGCGCGAAGTGAAGCACGCCTATCAGAAAGGCATCCTTGCGCAGCGCGGCATCGAGTACTAGCCGCCGCCCGCCAGTCCACGCCCCATCCATTTACAATTGCATTCGGTATGACCTGGTTCAAGCGCGAGAACGCC
>JARLFZ010000137.1 GCA_031296305.1 Occallatibacter sp.
GCTCTAGGGAAAGTAAGTCTCAAACTCAAAAGTGATCAAAGTCGGTGCTGCCTGCCGATCCTTCAAATCGCGCTTCCAGTAATGGTTTGAGGTTCTACCAGCCACGTCTTGGACCCCAACACATGGACCCAATACCACGCGTGAGAGCGCATGAGCACTCCTCCGTGCAACCCACTGTGCATTGGGTGCCATCAACATTGCACTGACCGAAGGGCTGCGTGCTGAATCTAGGTTGACGTGGCCGGGATCGAACCGCCGAGCCGAGAAAACCGCGTCCCGCGTCGGCATCTCGGGCGTGATATAGGTGGCCGTAGGCCTGGTGAAACGTCAGCGGAACGCGCTCCCCGGCTTCACTCCCAGCTTTTTGAAAAGGAGCGCCGCAGGACAAAAACCGGTAAACGCAGACTGGAACATTACCAGGCCAACCCAAGCAGTAAGCAACAACCACGCCGGAGAGAATAATCGAGAAAGTGCCAAGCTGATCAGAATCATGGATCCCGCAAAGACGAGAACAGTTCGATCGAGATTCAATTTAGCCTCCTTTGGCTTTCGGGTTTTCGAGCGCGGCCAGCATGGTGTCCCAGGCCAACGTGGCGCATTTCTCCCGTACCGGATAGTCGCGCACGACCAACAGCATGGCGAGCCGCTCCAGTTCGTACTCCATACCGTTTAATGGCGCCTCCTCCCGGCCGGTGGCCAGGGCGTGAAAGCGATCGAACAGGCTTTTCGCCTGGGCAGGCGTCTTTCCCACCAGCACTTCGGTCATCAAGGAGGCCGACGCTGTCGCTATGGCGCAGCTCTGCCCGTCGAAAGCGACGTCGCGGATCACGCCTTCGTCATCGGTCTTGAGGAACACGACCACCTCATCTCCGCAGGACACGTTTTCTCCACGGGCCAGATGGCTGCAATTGGCCATGGCGCGGCGGTTGCGCGGGCGCCGGCCGTGGTCGAGGATCACTTCCTGGTAGAGATCGCGAAGATCGAGGCTTCCGCTCATCGTACGAACACGGCCTCCACCCTTTCCAGCGCCTCCGCCAAGGCGTCCACCTCGGCGCTCGTGTTATAGAGCCCGAACGAGGCCCGCGTGGTCGCCGCAACGCCGAACCGCGCCATCACCGGCTGTGCGCAGTGATGTCCCGCGCGAACGGCCACGCCCCGGCTGTCCAACACGTGCGCGATGTCGTGCGGATGGACACCGTCCAGGATGAACGAGAGGACGGAAGCCTTGTGTGCCGCAGTGCCCACGATGGTGAGCAACTTGATCGCGGACAACCGCTGCGTCGCGTAGCCGAGCAGGCTTGCCTCGTGGGCGCCGATGCGCCCGGGGCCGAGATCGGTCAAGTAGTCAATCGCCGCGCCAAGCGCAACAGCTTGCGCGATGGCTGGTGTTCCGGCTTCGAACTTGGCGGGCAGGGGAGCGAACGTCGTCTTGTCGAAGGTGACGCTGGCGATCATGTCGCCGCCGCCTTGGTAAGGCGGCATGGCGTCGAGCAGTGCCTCCTTGCCGTAAAGCACGCCGATCCCGGTGGGTCCGTAAAGCTTGTGGCCAGAAAAGACAAAGAAATCGCAATCGAGCGCCCGCACGTCGATTCCCATGTGCACCACCGATTGAGTGCCGTCGATCAGCACCTTGGCCCCAGCCGCATGCGCCGCGCGGGTCATCTCGGCGACGGGAAGCACCGTGCCCAGCGCGTTCGACACCTGGGCAAAGGCTGCCAAACGTGTGCGCGGACCCAAGAGCCGGCTAAAATCCTCCAGCGGCACTTCGCCAGCGTTGTTGATGGGTGCGACCTTCAGCACGATGCCCTTCTTCTCGCGCAGCATCTGCCACGGCACGATGTTGGCGTGGTGCTCCAGGCCGGTGATGAGCACCTCGTCGCCTTCCTTCAGGTAAGCCTCGCCGAAGCTGGCGGCCACCAGGTTAATCGCCTCGGTGGCGCTGCGCGTGAAGACGATTTCGTGCTCGTGCCGCGCGTTGAGGAAGGCCGCAACCTTCCGCCGCGCGTCCTCGTATCGCTCGCTCGCCCTTTGACTCAGAAAGTAGAGTCCGCGATAGATGTTGGCGTAATCTTCGGCATAGAACGACCGCTCCGCCTCAATCACTTGGGCGGGCTTCTGCGCCGAGGCGGCGGTGTCCAGATACACCAGCGCACGGCCGCGCACCAACCGGTGCAGGATCGGGAAATCGGCGCGGATGGCTTCGACGTCATAGGGCGTGTCGCCATGTGGCTGTCGTTCGGTAAACAGCGCACCATCGTCCTCACCCACACCCGGGGCATTGTCCTTGGAAACAGACTTTTCAACGTCCCAAATTTGGAGAGCGCCCGGTGCCGTGTTCATTTGCGTCCCACCGCCGCCAGCGCCGGCTGCTTGAACACCACCGTCGTGAAAAACTCGATCATCAACCCGAATATCGGATTGCCAATGAGCAGGTTGACCACCGGCAGCGTTCCCAGGCCCATGTTCATGAAAAGGAAATAGGAGAAGATCGATCCCACCGCCAGCCCCATCACGATGCCGTTCCAGGCCCAATGAAGTTTCAGCCCAGACGTGCCGACAGCGAAGCCCATCACGGCCCGATTCAATAGGACCCACACCACATTGACGGCCGTGAACTTCAGAAAGCCGCCATGAATTCCCGCCGCTGCGCAAAGTACACCCGCGACCAGGCCGAACAGTACTGAAATTAGAATCCGCTTCATAGAACCTCCTCCGCTCCGGGCAGAAATGCCCTGGCATTCGAGTTAGTGACACGCCCGAACTGTGATGTCTCTCTAATCCATTCCGTCAGTTCGGTGGGACTCATCCTTATTCCTTGTTACGCACAACACTGAAAAAAGTCTCATGCGATCTAGATCGGGTCACGGCAGCGGCGCAGGCGCACCGCGGCGGCGAGGTACGCAGCGGGGCCTTCAACAAGCGTCGGTTTCTTTTACCACTAGCCGTAAGCTTCAGGGTCAGCCCACTTCCATGCGAGCCAGACAATCACCGACATGCATATGACTTCTATCGTTGCAAAGAAAACGTAGTATGGGCGCGCCTGTTCGCCCGCTATGACGGCTACCATGTTTATTGCGGCTACAATGATGTTTGCCCAGCGGTTGGCCTTACGTTGTAAAACCCGAGACAACAGGACCATGGCGATCGGCGTCTCCATTAAAATTGCGCCTGCCAACAAACCTCCGGGAGGCAGGGAAGCTCCCTGCATTACGCTGCGGATTGGGGACGCAGGGTCCATCAAAGAAAGAATGTCCGCATAAACCATATTGAAAAGCACAAATATCCATAATGTTGAAAGCTTTGCTTCCGTATCCATTCCGGGCGTCTGTTTGTCTGGATTCATTTTTCTCCGTTTCGAGCCTAGCCAACGGTTGATCCCAGGGCATGGCGCGCTACCATCGCCGTCACACCGCAGTGCCAGCCTGCTCCTTCCAACGTTGAACGTTCACGCCGATCACGAGGAGCCACAGGGTCAGCGATATTTGCCCGACGCCGGGAAATATCAGAATGTAGGGCTGCAGAGACTGCGCGAGCGGCGGTGATAGGAACGTCAGATAACTCAAACCGGCAAGTATCATCAATACACCAGTGATTCGCGGCAGAAAGGTCGACCTGAAAATGAGGTAGCCGATCAGGAGGCAATACAATCCGAAGAATACCAGGCCGATGCTGTGGTAGGCTGCGGCGCGCAGTCTGAGAAACACGAGCGCCAGCGCCTGCAGCTGTTCCACATTGAATGCCCTCAAGTACGGCGTACCGCCCAAGAGAACCAAGGGAGCGAGATGAAAAAGGCTGCTAACAGCCTGAACAGCACATGCCACCAAGCTAAAAAACGCTGCGACCAAAGAGACGCTGCGGTTCACCGGCTTAAATAATTCATATAAGAGAGCCGTCAAAGCGACATAGGACGCGAACGCGAGGATGTCGGCTGCAAAACCCCACCGCCATAACGACTCGTGCGCCAGGATGTTGGTCGCGGTAGCTGCCGCGCCGTCAGATACAACCAGCCGGTTACGAACGAAAATCTCGACGAACATCCTTGTCAATGTGGTGACCAGGTAAAAGGCACCGGCAATCCTGGCCTTAAAACGCGGCGATGCTCCTGCAATCCGTTCCATCCTTGCAGCTGTGCTCATATTCGTTTCTCCCTCTGCGAAGTATTGAGTGAAGACTGCATGCGAATCAGATCGGTTCGCGATACCGTCGCAGCCGCACCGCTGCGGCGAGGAACGCCGCGGTGATTGCCAGTCCGATCCACAAACCCGGACTGATCAGGAACTGAACTGGAGCGAGTTGTGTCAGCGAATCCATTGACATGCTACCCGCCGTGGAAGCGGCACCTCCTGAGCCGCCCCCGATGCGGTTCCCCAGCATGGCGGCGAAATGCGCAGTGTTGAAGGCAATCTTCTCGACGACGCCGATGGCGAGCAGCGGTAACCCGGCCCATAGAAATGGCGCGCGCCGCGCCCAGCCTGACACCAGCAGCAGCCAGCCGAAGATTGGTGCATACCAGAGCCCATGAATGGCCAGAAGGTGGTAGAGCAGCATCAGCGACATGTGCCACAACGGCAAATGGCTCCACAGCGGCGCGACACTCACGCCGCTTCCCAGCAATACCGCGGTGCTCAGCAGCAGCATGATCCATTGCGTCACAACGGTGATCGCAAAGGTTACCAGCGGAAGAATCACCAGCGGAATGCTCGCCTTAGAGAGCACTGTCGTGAGATCGGAAACCGGCAGCGACTTCCAGAACAGAATGCTGCGATCGCGACGTTCGCCGTACAGCGCGTCGAGACAGTAAAACACCGCGACGATAAAAGTGGTCCCCATGATCAGAAGCGCAGCGAAGTTGTACGGTTGCTGGATGAGCTCGTGCTGCTGCATGGGGTTGAGCGCCAACGCGCCACGCATCTTGTCCGGCAGATGAACCGTACTGATCAGAAATCCGACCAGAATTAGCGCCGCGACGGCCAGCGGCGCGATATAGATCGAACGGCTCTCCCACAATTCGCGTCGCACCGACCAGTACATGCGCCGAGTCGCCGAGATGACTGCGGGTGCGGGGACTTGCGAGTCGAGAGGAGCCTCCGGCATGGCGTTCGATTGAGGATTCATCTAGCCGCTCCTTGTGCTTGACCGGCCTGATTGCCAATCACACCAACGAACACATCAGCGATGCTGGGCGTGCGCACTTCGCCAAGGCTGGCGAGTTGCTGGCGATCCACTTGATCGAACAGCAGGATGCCGCGGCCGAACACCTGGCGCTCGAGAATCGGCTTGAGCGCCCGTGCTGCGGCCACCTGCTCGGGATGCACCGTCAGTTCCACATAGCGCCGCTCGAATTCTTCCATGCTGCAATCGAGCACGATGCGGCCGCGGTTGATGAACATCAGATCGGTGAGCACATGCTGCACCTCTTCCACCTGATGTGTGGTCACGACGATGGTGCGGCTGCAATCGAAGTAATCGTTCAGCAGGGAATCGTAGAACTGCTTGCGATACAGGATGTCCAGGCCCAGCGTCGGCTCGTCCAGCACGAGCAATTTCGCGTCAATGGCCATGACCAGCGCGAGGTGCAGTTGCACCACCATGCCCTTTGACAATTCCCTGACCTTGCTGGTGCGCATGATGTTCGTTTTTGCAAGAAAACCTTCCGCCTTGGCGCGGTCGAATCGCGGATGCACGCCGGCGAGGTAGTCGAGCGCCTGCGAAACGCGCAGCCAGCGCGGCAATACGGCGACATCGGCAATGAAGCAGACATCGCGCACGAGCAGATCGCGCTCCGTCCAGGGGTCGCGCCCGAGCACCTTCAGCTCTCCTTGATACTGCGTGAGGCCGAGAATCGCGTTGAGCGCGGTGGTCTTGCCAGCGCCATTGGGGCCGATCAATCCAAGGATGCGGCCCTCTTCGACACGCAAATTGACGCCATCCAGCGCGACGGTTGTGCCGAAGGTCTTGCGGAGTCCGTGTGCTTCTATGCATGCCATGGCTCTATGGTTTCTCCTTCTCAGCATCTGACTTTGCAGCATCCGAGGACGACGGGCGGCCAGGGCCAGCCTCCAGCAGTTCCTCCGGTTTCAGCCCCAGCCGCTGAATGGTTGCGTAGACCCGGGGCCATTCTTCCGCAAGGAACTTTTGACGTTCGCCTTGCAGCAGCAAATTGCGCGCGCCGGCATTGATGAACATGCCGCGTCCTCGCTTCGTCTCGACAAGCTGCTCGTCAACCAGTTGTTGATAGCCCTTCAGGACCGTCAGCGGATTGACACGATATTCCGCCGCGACATTGCGCACCGACGGCAACGGATCGCCTTCTTTCAACACGCCGTCGAGAATCATCGCCACGACACGGTCGCGAATCTGGCGGTAAATCGGCTGATTGTCGTTCCACTCAGGATCCATCATGTGTTCTAGATTGCCATCACGAGAGATACTCTCCCGTCATTTTGTCCGCTGCAAGTCGAAGTGCCCGCGGACTGACGTCTTTCCGTCCGGGGCCATGAAGGTCCAGTCCTCAGTGTGATGGTTGGCGTCTATCATGGTGAACATTGCATGCTGCATGTGTCCATACTGCAGATTACCGGCGACGTCGAGAAAATCGAAGTCCACCGTTTTTCCGTCCGGCGACGTCCTGGCCGCCATACGAGGCCGATTGCCCGCATCGCAATAATGCGTCAGGAGCAGGCGATCATTGTCCATGTAAAGCATGGTGATCGGGTCGTCAGGTCTGCCCTCGATCTTCATCTCATGCAGAAGCGCATTCCCCATGGAAGTCACTCGCAATGTGACTTGCACATGCTTGCCGTCTGCCTCCGGTGTGGGCGGGTAAGTCTTCACCGTGCCTTCCCAGGAACCTGCCAGTGCTTTCAGTTGGTCGAATGACTTTTGCGCGTCGGACTGGGCAAAAGCCACGGTGGAAAGCGCCATCAGAACAACGACAGACAACATTACACGAAGGGATTTCATATTTCATTCTCCTCAAGCTTCGCTATTCTCGGGCCAGGTTTTCCCTCGCCTACTCACGTGCAAGCGATCACCTTTGATCGCCCACTGCGCCTCCTCGGATTCCTCGCGAAGCATGGCCTTCCGAACTTCAAAAGGGCACCCAGGCTATCTACTGCTATAGTTAACTACAACACTGGACAAAATGCAAGCCATTTTCTGACTTATTTTCCTGCCCTTCCCGCCCCAATCTGCATAGGGCATAGGGCACTCGTGGTCAGTTGGCAGGATCCTTCTTTGGCTGGCAGGCCTTCTCCTCGCGTTCGATAGCGTTGTGTTTTCAAACTAGCATCACTAGGATTTCCATCCCGAATCATGACCCCACATCCCGGGGGCACTGCCCCAGCCCATCAAGACGGTTGATCGGGAGACAGCTTTAGACATTCGAAGGTTACCGGCCGCGTTCGAGAGATAAGATCTCGTTTTTCCGCCGAAGGTTTACACATGAGGGTGACGAGGTCGCCTGGAGCCGTTCGTTAGGATTCCGTTCTTCGAGACAACGGTGTGCCTGGGGATTTTGCGAAAGAATGCATTGGGCATTCCAGCTTGCGGACAACATGCCGTCACAGCACATCCATTCCGAATCTCCTGAGTGAGGAGTGCCGGAAGTGAGACTGCCCAATCCGTTGTTGGACCCAAATGGACCCAATCTGCAGCAAAACAAAGCAGCGTAAGTGATTGAATGGAAAGGTCAGGGCAAGTGGATTTGGACCACTGACCTCCAG
>JARLFZ010000138.1 GCA_031296305.1 Occallatibacter sp.
GTACTGCCCGTTTCATCTCGGGGCGCCGGCGGTCCGGCTCCAGCCCCCAAAAACCAGTGGTTAGTGATTAGTGCGTAGTGGCTGGTCTCGCCTCGGCTAATCACTGACCACTAACCACTAATCACTCGCTTCTCAGTAGTACGCGTACAACTTCAAATACCTCTGCCGCAACTCCAGCGGCACCGCTTCCACCAGCCGCAAATACCGTTCGCGCGTCAATCCCTGGTCGCTCACCGGCAACGACTGGTAAAGCGCAATGGCTTCCTTACCCAGCAGCCCGCGCCCCAGAATGCTTTCATAATCCCGGATGCGCAGCTTCGACTTCTTCACGCGATTCAGAAAAACTTCCACGTCGCGTGCATCGAACTGGGCGTCGATCAGCGCATGCAACCGCGCAAATCCCTGTTCATCCTGTACGGCGATCGCCACCTGCTCAAACATCGATTCCCGACCCTCACTCGAAACAGCTTTCAGCTAGTCCTTGGAGCGGGAGACGGGGTTCGAACCCGCGACCAACAGCTTGGAAGGCTGTGACTCTACCACTGAGTTACTCCCGCCCATTTCAGTCAACAGTTCACAGTTCGTAGTTCACAGCTTGCAGTCCGCGTTCAGCCCTACTCAGCGTCGCCGGTGAAAAACTGAGAACTACGAACTAAGAACTGCGAACTGTCTTCCTGTATTTCTGGAGCTGATGACCAGGATTGAACTGGTGACCTCTCCCTTACCAAGGGAGTGCTCTACCAACTGAGCTACATCAGCCCGCTAAACCCGAGCTTTCAGCCTTTAGCTCTCAGCTTTCAGCTTCATCATGCCAGCATCAACCGCATCGGCTGATTCCAGCACCATAAAAAACTGATAGCTGATAGCTGAAAGCTAAGAGCTGTTCTTCTCCCCCGACCTGCGAATCTTCTCCGCCTGCCGGGCTAAAACCGTACGCAAAGCCAGCCCGCCAATCACGATCAGCGGAACCAGCCTTATTTCCACCGGCCTTCCATATACGAGCACCGAGCCCTCGCCCATGGTCAGCCAAGCCAACACGGCCAGAACGGCATACATCGCCATGGCCACCCAAAACTTGCGGTCAAGGTCCCCGCCGGAGCCGTCCAACTTCCCGTTCTCCAGATCGGTTCCCATCTGCGCCGCGATTCTTAGTCCCTATTCCCTTAGTCCCTAGTCCCTGCTTTTCGTGGTGCACAGGGGAGGATTCGAACCTCCGTAGCTCGCAAGGAGCGGCAGATTTACAGTCTGCTGCCATTAACCGCTCGGCCACCTGTGCCCATATCGTCCGAGCCACCCATTCCGCGATCTCTGCGGCCCGCGCGCCTCGCTCCCTAACTCCGCTAACGCCGCCAGCCCCGCTAACGCCGCTTTTTACATCCCTCTTCCGCGCACGCCGCAACGCCCGGAGGTGTCCGGACTCACGTGCCTGCGCCTGAAGTGGGGATCACCGCGGAGGACAGGCCCGGCGCTCATCCAACCTGCGCCGGAAAAACTTTCGCCGCTTCGGCTGCCTCTTTTCGGCTTCCTTTTTTGTGGAGCTGGCGAAGGGATTTGAACCCCCGACCCTCTGATTACAAATCAGATGCTCTACCAGCTGAGCTACGCCAGCTCGTTACCCACGGGAAGCAGTCCCGAGACGCCGAAAAGTACGCGGACACACTCCAACTTTCCGCATACACGGCACAGAAATCAAGGTTAGCACACCCCCGCAGCCGGAGCAAACGCGGAAAAACCAGAAACGGGCTCCAGGCACACCAACGTCAAGGGGCTTGGGGTTTCCATGGCGAAATTGCATCTCCACATCGCGCGCACCGCTCGGAAGGTTCCCCGCACCCCAGTCCCTGAAAATGTCCCTTGCGCAAAACTCTAATCCGGGTAGATGATTGTGTCGATTTCAAGGGGCCTACTTTTCCATCGTGTAAATTCCAGGAGAAACCCTATGCGCGCGCGGGCTCTTTCCGTGTTTCTTCTCGCTTTTTGTCCTCTGCTTTTTTCTCAGCAGGCGCCTCCGATCAGCACCGCCTCCCTCCCCAGCGCTGCCTCGATCGAAGTCCCGACCGGTCCCGGACCGGGATTTGCATTTACGAAGATCGACAACGACCTTCTCGATGAGGCCAACGCAGTCGACGCTCTGTACGAGAAAAAGGGCTTGGTCATGCACGATCCCGCCCTTCAGGCCTTTCTCGATACGGTGGGCAAGCGTGTCATCGCAAATCGGCCTATCCCCGAAAATGTCACTTTCCGCTTTAGAGCCGTGCGCGATCCGATGGTGAACGCCTTCGCGCTGCCGAACGGAAGCATTTATGTGACCACCGGCCTCCTGGCGCTTCTTGAAAACGAAGCAGAACTTGCGGGAGTATTGGGCCACGAAACCTCCCACGTCTTCGAGCGCCACACCTACCTCGAAAACCGCAGCGTGCGTAAAAAGGCCCTCACCATCAATATCCTGGAGATCGCCGCCTCGGCAGCGCCCATGGGCAGCAACTTGTCGGCGGGTGTCCAGCTCTTCGGCGCCTCTGTTCAACTGGCCGCAATGATCGGCAGCGATATTATTGTCGCCACCATCTATGGATACTCCCGCGAAATGGAGCACCAGGCCGACAGCGACGGCCTGGCGGCGATGACCGCGGCTTCGTACGACTCCAGCGCCATGGCGCGTTCCTTCGAGTTGCTTGACCATGACAGCACTCTTGAGTACGAGCCCATTGAGGGTTTCTACCGGGACCATCCCAAGCTCAGCGATCGCCGCGAATTCGCCACGCAGTTCGCTTCTACGCACAAAGCCGGCACGTTTGTAACCGGCGACACAAAAACATACATGGACAATGTCTCCGCGGCCATCTGCTATGAGATAGGGGCTGACCTGAGCAGCCGCCGCGAGCGCACGGCGGTAGAGCGGTCGGCAAGGCTGTCTGCGATGTTCCCTGACAATCCGAAATACAAAATACTGCTCGCCGATTCATACCGCTCACTGGGCTCCAAAACCAAAACGCCTACAGATGAGGAGCGTACCCGGCATGGGCAATCGGAACACCGCAAAGAGTACTTTCGCATGACGCCTGATGAAGAGCAGAAGAAGCTCCAGGAAAATCCGGAGGGCCAGTCCGCGCTTCGCGACAATGAGGCCATGGCGGAGCAGCTTTACAAAAGCGTCATCCAAAGCAATCCCAACTACGCTGCCGCTCACAGCGGGCTTGGTTTCCTCTTCGAGCAGGAAGGCAAGTACAACGAAGCCGCCATCGAATACCAGACTTACCTTCAGATGGAATCGGGAACCAGCATGGATCACCTGCGCATCCAGCGCCGCCTCGCGACGGTCCAAAAGCTGGCCGGAGCGCCCCTGCACACGCCATAGTCGGAGCGGGACGGCGATCGCGCCCGCAAGTCTTCACAGCCCACAGATATGAGGAAAGTGTATGCCACTGAAAGCTCGCATTCTCGCCATCTTGATCTCCGCCACATTCTTCGCTTCCTGCGCTTCCGCAACCACGCCTTCGTGGTCTTATGAGAATCGCAAAGTCACTTCGGGCGAATTTCTCATCCGCACCGCCTGCATGATGCCCGTCGAGGGCAAGCTCTCCAGGGTAACGATGAAAGGCGGCCAGGGCATGTCCAAAGAATCGGAAAACTGGACTACGACTCTCGAGAACATGGTGGAGGCGCATCTCAAGACCGCCGGAGTGCAGATCCTCCAGGCCAACGATCATCTGGCCAGCGGAGCCTCCGACGATGAAATTCAGCAGGTGATTCTCCAGTTGAATCAGAAATATGGAGAGATTGCTAAAACGCTGAATAAGAAGCCGAAAGACATTGGAAAATCGCGCTTCACGATTGGCGATGAAGCGGCGCTGTTGCCATGCTCGGCCAAAGCGGACGTGATCGTCTTTGTCGAGGGCGAGGGCCAGGTGACCTCGGGTGGAAAGAAGGCCATGGGCATGCTCGTTGGCGGAAGCGGCAACACCTCCTACGCCACGCTTGTCCTCACCATGGCCGACGCCAAAACCGGCGAAATCATCGCTTTCTCAAGAATGTCCAACGCGGAAAGCTTCGGTGACAAATTCGTCGACCAGACGGAAGAAGTCTATGGCAAGGCATTGAACAAGCAATTCGAGCGGTTGCGGATCGGCATGTACATCGACAAGAAGAAGCACTAGAAGCCGCCGCCACATTTGATCCCTCACCGCCAAGTAGAAAGAGGCCCATCCGAATAAAATTGCTCTTGCCGCACCAGAAATTTGGGTTGATGATTTGAGTGCCTGCGGCCCGGCGCTCCATCAACCCAAGCGCCCAACCCCAAGGAGAACCTGCATGCGCAAGAGACTTCCAGCCCTGGCATTGCTGGCAATTTCCTCGCTGCTCTTCGCGCAACAGGAGATGAACAACGCCGCCGTCATCAAACTGCTAAAGGCAGGCCTCTCGGACGACCTGATCGTTACCACCATCGACGCCTCTCCCGGCAAGTACGACACCTCCGCCGATGCTCTCACCGCGCTGAGGGAAGCGGGCGCCGACAGCAAGGTGATCTCCGCCGTGCTGATGAAGTCCGCGCCCGGTCCGCCGCCCTCGCCCGCCCCTCCGATCTCACTGCACGACGCCACGCCCGCCGCGCCGGTTTGGAAAATGCCCGCCGGCGTCAGCGACCCCGGCGTCTACTTCCTGGCCCACGACGAAAGCTGGAAAGCGCTTCTGCCGGAGCCGGTAACTAGAAAGGCGCGAGGCGTTGCCAAGTCGGTTGCCACGGAAGGAAGAATCAAGGGCGACGTGAATGCCATCGTCAACGGATCGTCCGCCACGCTTACGCTCACACTCCCCGTAAGTTTCCTCATCTACGCGCCTGAAGGCAGTTCCGCCGGCGACTATCTCCTGCTGCGATTTCATGCTCACGAAAAACACCGCGAATTTCGCTTGGAGAAAGGCGGCGAATTTCATCGTTCCAGTGGTGAGGCCAGAGACACCGTCGATTTCAGCACCCAGCAACTCGCGCCCCGTGTTTTTCAGATCAACCTGGGCCGCGAATTGGGTACCGGGGAGTTCGGTTTTCTGGCGCCACAAGACGCAAGCGATCTGCGAAGCGACGCTGGTCACGGCAAGATGTACACCTTCTCGGTCGTGAAATAGCGGTCCCGGTCCGCTATGCTGAATGCGTACTCGAAATTCCTGGCCGAGGCGCCCTTAACGCATGAGCCGACGCACGCGCAGAACGCTTTTGATCGTAGCCGCCCTCCTAGTCCTGGTGGCCCTCGCGGTCTTTTTGCGTTCCAAGGCTCCGCCCGAAGCCGCGCGTCTGCTACCCGAATCCGACGGCATCATCTACATCGATCTCCGTCCCATCCGCGCCGTCCTCCACAAAGAGCTCAAGCCGCCGCAGCGCTCGGCTGAGTACCAGGAGTTCATCGACGCCATCGGCATCGACCCCGAGCGCGACCTCGACCAGGTAGCCATCGGCCTGCACCGCATGACGGACCCCAGCGGTCCCAACGGCCCGGTTGCCTATTCATTGGTCATGGTCGGCAAAATCACCGGCCAGCGCATGAACGCGTGGCTCGACGCGCATGCCACCTCGCGCGAAACTTACGACGGGCAAACCATCTACAGCATTCCCTCAGAGGGCCGCACCGTCCGCGTCGCGCAAATCGGCTACGACACCATGGCCGCCTCCAACTTTCCCACCACGGAAAAAATCCACTCCATCCTTGACCGCCATCGCACCGCTGCCTGGCCGCTCTCCGGTTCCACGCTTCTGCAAAACCACTATCACGACGTGCCCTTGCTTTCACTGGCCTGGGGCGTGGGCCAAATCGGTCTTCCCTTCAGCGAGAGCGGCTCCATACACATCTTCGGCCTGGCGTTGCCTCTCGAGCCCGATTCCACCATCATCGCCAGCCTCCGCTTTACCGGTTCACTGCATCTGCGCGTAGAAGAAATTGCTCCCTCTGAAGCGACAGCCACCAGCCAGGCCGCCGCTCTGGCCACTCTGGTCACCCTGGCCCGCGGCATTACCCCGCAGCTCGGCGCAAACCCCGCCAACAACAGCCTCAAGGAGCTGCTCGAAACCGCCGCCGTAACACAGCACGGCGAGCGCGTCGTGGTCACAGCCACGGTGCCGGGAAACTTTTTCTCCGGGCTTTAGTGTTTGTAGCGCCGGTCTCCAGACCGGCTGTCGTGCGGGTCTCCAGACCCGCACATGTGGGCATCCGCAACACCAACGTCGAGGGTGCCCCCGGTCCCTCGCCTTTGGGGACCGGGGATGGCCTCGCGCAATAATGAGTCGAACGAACTGCATTTGCAATTCGAACGAACGGGATCTGATGCCCATCTGCGGTCGCCTTCCATGAACTCCTGCCCCAGAGCTATAGTGAAATCTGATGCGCCTCCCGCTCCCCGCGCATCGAATTGAACGTTGGCGCGCTTCCCCATTCCGGCGCGTTCAAATCCCCTGAGAGGTTCGATCGAAATGTCGCACCAGAATCTGAAAGTCTTCGGCGTCGCCAGCCCTGCCACAACTGCAATCGCGATTCTCGCCCTCTTCGCTAGCGGGGCGGCATTGAGCGCACAGCAACAGCCACTTCTCACCGGCCAGGCCGCTTTTACTGATTGGAATCAGCAGGCGCCTGGCGTTCGCCACAAGATCACGGTTGCAGATTTGCCCGCGCCGCATCCTGAGGAGTCCGTCGACAACGCGCCCACCGTAATTCCCAGGCCGGCAGACGCGTGGCCCATCGCACCTGCGGGCTTTAAGGTCATGCTCTACGCCGGCGGAGACAACGCTCCGTTGCAGCGCTCCCAGGCCGGCGAGCACATGGCGCGCGCCGCAGGAACCTTTACCCAACCGCGCCTGATTCGTACCGCGCCCAATGGCGACCTCTTCGTTGCCGATTCAGGCGCCGGCGTCATCGACGTGCTGCGCGGCGTGGGCCCCGATGGCAAAGCCGCCGTGATCGAGCAATTCGCTACCGGCCTCGACCACCCCTTCGGCATTGCGTTTTTTCCCGCGGAAAGTCCCCGCTACGTCTACATTGGCAACGCCACTACCGTCGTGCGTTTTCCCTACCATGCAGGCGATCTGCACGCCTCGGGCCCGGCTGAAACTGTCGTCCCCGACATTCCCGGCTACGCGCAACTGCGCGGCGGCGGCCACTGGACGCGCGATGTCGTCTTCACCGAAGACGGCAAACACATGCTGGTCTCCGTCGGCTCGGGCTCGAACGTCGATGATGCCGATACTCACCCGCGTGAGTTCCACCGCGCCGACATTCTCGAATATACGCCCGACGGCAAATTTGAGCAGGTCTACGCCTCAGGCCTCCGCAACTGCGTCGGCGAAGCCATCAATCCCGTCACCGGCGAGCTCTGGTGCTCCACCAACGAGCGCGACGCCCTCGGCAATCATCTCGTTCCCGACTACGTGACCAGCGTGCCCGAGCACAGTTTCTTCGGGTGGCCGTGGTACTACATGGGCGGTCATCGCGATCCGCGCCTGCCCGATCCCTGCGCGGACGGCACCGGCCCTAACCCGCAGCTCGCCGCGCCGCTCACCGCCGATCAGGCCGCAAACTGCAAGCGCGTCGACATCTCCGGCACAGTACGCACGCCCGACGTGATCGTGCAGCCGCACATGGCCTCGCTCGAAATGGTGTTC
>JARLFZ010000139.1 GCA_031296305.1 Occallatibacter sp.
CCAGCACCAGCGCCGTTCCCAGGTCGGGCTGAGCCAGGACCAAAACAATAAACAGAAACGGAATCAGCGCAGCAGGCAGCAGCGTGCCTTTCCAATCCTGCATGGCGCCCAGCCGCTTGTGCAGAAACCACGCCAGAAAGAACACCAGCACGGGTTTGGCGATCTCAGAGGGCTGGAAGGTGAAGAAATCGCCGAAGCGGATCCAGCGATGCGTGTGGTGCGAGCCGGGCATCAGAAACACCAGCACCAGCAGCACCGTAGTGACGCACAGGGCGGGATAGATGAAGCGTGGCGAGTTGTAATGGCTGATGTCCACGTGCATCAGGACGAGCAGAGCCAGCACTCCCGCCACCGCCCAGATGGCCTGCGTAAAAACGAAGGTGTAGGCCGAGTGATATCGCTCCTGATCGACCACGGCGGAGGCGGAAAAGACCATGACCAACCCGGCGACCACCAGCACCAGCGTGGTGAAGAACAGCCACTTGTCGACTCCGACTACTTTCGCCATAGATTCCTACGCGTTCCGCGCTTTCCATTCGCGCCGCTCGCTTACCAGTTGCTTGAAGACGCGTCCGCGCTGCTCGTAATTCTCAAACTGATCGTAGCTGGAGCAAGCCGGCGCCAGCAGCACCACGTCGCCGGGCCGCGCCGCTTTTGCCGCCGCATCGACCGCGTTGGCCAGGGTTTCGCAGGAGTGGATCGTGACCACCCCGCGCAACTCGGATTCGATTTTGGCTGCCGCCGCACCGATGGTGTAGACGGCGCGCACGCGTTCGCGCAGCAGCGGCGCCAGCGGAGAGTACGGAGCGCCCTTGTCCTTGCCGCCGAGAATCAGGTGGATGCCGCCCGGAAACGCCGCCACGGCCTTTTCGGTCGCGTCCACATTGGTGGCCTTGGAGTCGTTGTAGTAATCAACGCCATTGATGGTCTCGACATATTCCAGGCGATGCTCCACGGCTCTAAAATTCTCAATAGACCGCGCAATCACGCCGGCCGCCACGCCAGCCAGCCGCGCGGCGCAGACTGCCGCCAGCACGTTCTCCACGTTGTGCTCGCCCTTGAGGGAAACCTTCGCGATCGGCAGAATCGTCTCCATCGCACCGCCCGGCGCGGAGCGATAGACCACGTTGCCGTTCTCCACCCACGCACCTTGCGTAACAGAATGCTTTGCCGAAAACCAAAACACCGGCGCATGAGAACGGGCCGCGGCTTCGGCGGTGCGCGGGTTATCGGCATTCAGCACCGCAAAGTCGCTGGCATCCTGCGCGGCAAAGATGCGTTCCTTCGCCAGCGCGTAGTTCTCAAAGGTGCCGTGCCGGTCAAGATGATCGGGAGTGATGTTCAGGATGACCGCGATCTTCGCGTGGAACTTTTCCGTGCTTTCGAGTTGAAAGCTGGAAACCTCCAGCACCGACCACGTGTCTTCGGTGCTCTCGTCAATCAGGTCCACCACCGGCACGCCGATATTTCCGGCGACCAGCGCCGGCAGGCCAGACTCCTTCAGAATTTCGCCGGCCAGCGCCGTCGTGGTGGTCTTGCCGTTGGAGCCGGTGATGGCCAGGATCTTGCCCTTCAAAAAGCGCGCCGCCAATTCCAGCTCGCCAATCACCGGGCGGCCGAAGTTGCGGGCCTGCACCAGTTCGGGCGTATCCAGCGGCACGCCGGGGCTCACCACGATCAGGTCCTGGCGGCGGAAGGTCAACAGGCCGTGGCCGCCGGCCTCCACCATGATGCCCTCGTCCAGCAGCGCCGGAATCTCCTTGGCCAGCGACTCGGCCGAGCGAATATCGGAAACCGTCACCTGCGCGCCCTGCCGGCGCAAAAACAGCGCCGCCGCAAGCCCGGACTTCCCCAGGCCCACCACCAGAACTTTTTTGCCTTTCAGTTCCATCATTTCCTTATCCCAGCAACTGCCGCGGCGTGATTGGCCGCGACGAAACAGAAAATCAGTTCGAATCGGTCTCGCCATCCACCGCGCTGCGCGGACGAAACAGGCAATCGAATTCTACCGCTGAAACATTGTCCACTGTGTGATAGCCCACCGGCAGAATCTGCGCCGGAACAAAACCCGCATCGTCCATGAACTTGATCGCCTCATGGAACTGCCATTCCCCCGCGTAGACGTGAATGATCGGCAGTTCCAAAAGAATCCCCAATAACCGCGGCACGGTCTGCCAGCCGCCCTCGATCACTTGCCTCTCGTAACCCTGCGTGTCGACCTTCAAGAGAATCTTCCCGGATATTCCGGCGGCAATCTCATCGAGGGTGCGAAGGTCAATTTCTTCGCTGTGATCCACGGCGATGCGTTTGTCGTGCAGGCTCGCAACTTCGGTCAAGTTCAGAATCGAACTGCAGACGGAAAGCTCGGATACATGCAGCGTCGCCGTTCCCGGAGTCGCGCCTAAACCGCAATGGTGAGCCTCCCAGTTGCCGTCTTCCTGAGCCTTCTTCGAAAGCGCCTGGAATGCCGAAGCAATCGGCTCAAAAGATACGATCCTGCCCCGATAACCGCCGGCCCGCAAAGATTCACCAAACTGGCCGATGTTCGCTCCCACATCGATGACGACGTCGATTTCGCGATCCTCAATGAAGTCGATCAAGTCCCGAACCCTCCGCCTCCCGACGCGAAGTAGCCCCAGACGCCTGTAGATAGCCCTTGCTACACGGTTCAACGTGGCCTGTCCCTCTTTCCAGCCTGTGATCTCATTGTGCACCGCGGGCGGCTCGCCGCGGGCCGGGTTAGCGCAATTTCAGGGTTGTGAGTGCAAACAATGCAAACACCAGGGCGCCGATCCAGAAGCGTGCGATGACCTTGGACTCGCTCCACCCCAACTGCTCGAAGTGGTGGTGCAGCGGCGCCATCTTGAAGATTCGCTTTCCATTGCGCAGCTTGTAGCTGCCCACCTGCAGGATCACCGAAACCGCTTCCAGGATGAAAATGCCGCCAATGAACGGCAGCAGCAACTCCTGCCGGATGATGATGGCCACGGTGCCGATGGCGCCGCCCAGCGCCAGCGAGCCCACGTCGCCCATGAAAATCTCCGCCGGGTGCGCGTTATACCAGAGAAAGCCGATGGACGCGCCGACCATGGACCCGCAAAACACGGTCAATTCGGCGACCATGGGCATGCGCTGCAGCTCAAGATAGTCGGCAAAGACCACATGCCCGGTGACATAAGTGAGCACGGCCAATGCGCCGGCGGAGATGATGGTGCAGCCGATGGCCAGGCCGTCAAGCCCGTCGGTCAGGTTCACCGCATTCGACGAGCCCACCAGCACCAGAACCACCCAGAGCACAAACGGAACAAATGCGAATAGCGCCATGTGCGGCAGCGTGGCCGGCCAATGGTGCCAAAGAAGATCGGGGCGCAGACTCTTGATGAACGGCACGGAAAGCCGCGTGTTGAAGAGCTTGAACTGATCCATCACCACCAGCGACGCTGCCACCAGCGCGCCGGCCAGCCCCTGCCACAGCAGCTTGGCGCGCGCGGTAAGGCCCAGGCTGCGCCGCTGGACAACTTTAATGTAGTCGTCGGCAAAACCGATGGCGCCAAAGGCCAGCGTGGAGAAAACCGCGATCCACACAAACGGATTGGCAGGGTCGGCCCAGAGCACCGTGGGCAGCAAAATCGCAATGCAAATCAGGACGCCGCCCATGGTAGGCGTGCCCGTCTTCCTCAGATGCGATTGCGGCCCGTCCTCGCGCACGTACTGGCCGATCTGGAACTCCCGCAGCTTCTCGATCACCCAGGGCCCGATAAAGAGCGCGATCAGCAGCGCCGTAAGCGAAGCAAACGCGGTGCGAAACGTGAGGTAGCGGAAGATCCGGAACGGATGAAAAAACGGAAACAGCTTTTCGTAGAGAAGCCAGTAAAGCAAGTTGCCTCCACTGCCGGTTGAATGCGGAGTTTCAGGATGATTTTACAGGGAGGGGTTGGCGGGCGGCGAGACGGCAAGAGCCAGGATTAGAATCATGAGCAACGGTAATCAATGGCCACAGTCCTGAGCTGGGTGATTAGCCCTGATTATGCAGAACATTCGGCAAATTCGATCCGCGTGGCAACTCAGCGCTGCGGTCCTAGTGTGTTGCTTTCCTATTCTCTTTGCCCCTTGTACCCCAGCCCAACAACCAGCGGCGACTAGTCTTCCTCGAGTCGCGGACGCGCCAAATCCAACCTATCCAAAGATCGCTTTGGCGGCGCGAGTATCCGGCATCGTACGGCTTCGCGTCACGACGGACGGCAGGCGCGTTGCTCTGATTGACCGCGAAGGCGGACCGCCGATGTTGATCAAGAGCGCCGAGGAATATCTTCGCGCATGGACCTTCGAGGTGGATGCCCCGACTTCGTTTGATGTGACTCTTGAGTACAAACTGCTTGACGCTCACGGATGCCAGGAAGTGGATCGCGGAGTGACTCTGAATCTGCCAACACACATCGAGATTCGCGATGCGCCGGTCACTTGCGATTGGGAACGGTTTCGGCGACAGCAAAAGTTCCTGCGCGAACAGCACGCGTATCCAGTCGAACTGCATCTTTCCGTGGACGGAAACAGCATTGCAAATCCGGCCGAAGTACAAATCTCTAACGGGAAGAGAGTCGTCAAATTGCCAGTGAAAAATGGAGTGTTTGCCGTTCCCGAGGAATTCGAGGCAAGCCCGTCCCTTTCGTTTGAAGCTGTTGTAGGAAAGGAAGAGGTTCGGATTGGCGGAATTGATGGCGGCGCATTGAAGGAAGGCTGGGAGATCGATCTTCCAAAGTCGATTCATTTGGGGTGGAAAGCGCGCTTACATGGGCTGGATGGGTACCACAGTTGCGTTGTCAGCTTCGAACCTCTAGATGGTGATGGGATGGAGATGGTAGTGACGCCCTGTCGGAAACCGGTCGGTAACTAAACGAAGATGAGAACAAACCGGGCATGCTTGGCCTTTGGGTTCGTGCCATCACCGGTCCCAGAATCCGGATCTGGGGCAGACAGTCCCACAAACCTCAACGACTCGAGCGGCTCGCCGGACATGGAATAGGACTTGGCGATTATGTATATATGTGATATATACAATACATGGGCGAGAAAGACCCTCTTGCACCGTGCGTCGGCTTCGACTGGGATGAGGAAAATGCCGTCAAGAACTGGGAGCGCCATCGGGTCACTCCCGAGGAAGCCGAAGATGTCTTCTTCCATGATCCGTTTGTGATGCGATCCGATCCGGCGCACTCAAAGCGGGAGAAACGTTATTGGGCATTGGGTAAAACGGCGCATGGCCGAAGGCTCTTTGTCGCGTTTACGATTCGGGGAAAACTCATTCGAGTCATTTCGGCACGGGACATGAACCGGAGAGAAATCGAGGACTACGAGCGCTATGAAGAAACCGATTCCTAAATTCAAGAACGAAGCCGAAGAGTTCGAATTCTGGTCATCGACCGGGCCGGGAGCGGACTCGACGAAGTACATTGACTGGTCTCAAGCCAAGCGCGGGAAATTTCCCAACCTCCGGCCCACGCTGCGCACAATCTCTGTGCGGCTTCCTGTCGCCATGATCGAAGATCTGAAGGTTCTGGCCAACCAGCGCGATGTGCCCTATCAATCGCTGCTCAAGGTGTTTCTGGCGGAGCGGTTGGAGACGGAGCGGAGGCTCAAGCGAGCAGGTTAGGAGATTTCTTTACAAAAAGGTGCATACAGGCGTGCCTCCAGCCAAAAGCTGAGAGCGAATAGCTGGAGGCTGCCTTCTTACCGCGTCTTCGCCACTTCCTCCACCGTTACCGGATCGAGGAACGGCATCTGCGCGCGCAATTGCTTGCCCACGATCTCGATAGGATGTTTGGCCTCGGCCTCGCGGAAGGCGAGAAACTCCTTCTTGCCGCCATTCTGGTCGGCGAGAAACTTCTTTGCGAAAGTTCCGTCCTGAATTTCCGTCAGGATTTGCTTCATCGCCTTCTTGCTCTCCGCGCCGATCACGCGCGGACCGCTGACGTAATCGCCGTACTCGGCAGTGTCGGAGATCGAGTAGCGCATGTAAGCCAGGCCGCCGCGATAAATCAGGTCGACAATCAGCTTGAGCTCGTGCAGCACTTCGAAGTAAGCGCTCTCCGGCTGGTAGCCGGCCTCGACCAGCGTTTCATATCCGGCTTTAATCAGCGCGCTCACGCCGCCGCACAACACTGCCTGCTCGCCAAAGAGATCCGTCTCGGTTTCTTCCTTGTAGGTCGTCTCCAGAACCCCGGCGCGCGTGCAGCCAATGCCCTTGAGATAACTGAGGCTGAGAGCATGCGCGTTTCCGGTCGCGTCCTGATGCACTGCGATCAATCCCGGCACGCCACCGCCTTCAACGAACACTTCGCGCACGCGATGCCCCGGCGCCTTGGGCGCGGCCATGCCCACATCGATGCCCGCTGCCGGCACAATGGTCTTGAAGTGAATGTTGAATCCATGCGCAAACATCAGCAGCGTGCCCGGCTTGATGTTCGGGCCAATCTCGTCTGCATAGAGCTTCGCAGCGGTCTGGTCGGGAACCAGAACCATCACCACATCGGCCCACTTCACGGCGTCCGCAACCGTGGCAACTTCGAGGCCCGCCTTCTGCGCCTTGGCGATCGATTTTGAGTTTGCCGCCAGGCCCACCTTCACCTCGACGCCCGAGTCCTTCAGGTTGAGTGCGTGCGCGTGCCCCTGCGAGCCGTAACCGATGATGGCCACCTTCTTGCCCTGGATCAGGGTGAGGTCGGCATCTTGATCGTAATAAGTTTTTGCCATGATTCCTGGTTTCCTTTTTGTTGGATAGTTTTTTTCAGTGATGGGTTGAAGGGGAAGCATCGCCGGTCAAGGCTTGCCGTCTAAGCCTTGACGAAGGTCGTAAGACCTCGACGGCTGCGCTCGCGCAGTTGGCATTCACGCAGTGTGTTAGCCAGACTTTCGAGCCCCGGAACGCCGTAGATGGAGAACCTTTCGAGTTCCGCATCGGAAGTGAATATCCGCAGCGCGCACTGCCCCATCAGCCGCATGCCCAGCGGTTTGTCCAGCTCGAAATGGTCCACGCGGAACAGCTCCAGCGACTCCTGCACCTTTGAGAGAACGCCCCGTTCCAGGATGATACGCTGCGTCGTGATGGTGTAGCGCATGCCGAGTTGCTTGAGGTAGAAGGAGAGCCACACGATGCCGCTGAGAACCAAAAATGCCGCGATCGCGATCAGAATGCCCTCCGTGGTTCCCGCGAAATAACCACCCGCAATTGCCAACACAAGCAGCACTGCAAAAGGCACCGCTTGCCGCGCACTGTAGAGGGCTGCGGGATGACCCGTGAATAGAGTCTGCTCCGTCGCCTGCACTTTTTGCGCGGTGAAGGCCTCGAGGTCGGTATTGCAAAAGCGGCACTTGATCGCCGCTGCTTTGATGGTCTCCCCACACACCGGACATGCTTTTGTGTCTTCGTCCATTGGCGATCTCCCGGTCGGGCTGGCAGTATCCATGAGAATTCAAGCCTCTCACAATCTTACTGCGACGGTGTCGCGGCCATCTCCTCGGCTTCGCTCTCCGGGGCGCTCATGGCCTTCACTACGCTGCTCAAATGATTC
>JARLFZ010000140.1 GCA_031296305.1 Occallatibacter sp.
ACTGCGGCCGCCAGGATCATAAAGGATTGCCAATGGAAAGCGGGAAGCACGCGCGCCAGCCCGGCGCCTGCGGCGAGCGTCAAGATAAAAAGAGGCAGAATCAGCCAAAGCTGCGAAATCGCTGGCCGGGCCCCATCCGCTGGTCCGCCGCGAATATTTCCGAGCTTCTCCTGGCTCTCCGGCCGCTCGTTCATCGGATCTTCCTATTTTCCTTTTCGCCGGCTTTGGCTCTCAACCACCTTACGGTCGGCTGCAAACGTTATCTTGCCGAGTCATTCTTCCCCGTGCGCGGCAATGGCCCAATGTGCCGTGACCAACCGATTCACCCGATACTTCGCCCCCATGCTCGCCCATGGGTGTGCGATTTTTCGAATTGCACGTAGTATAAGCGTTTGATTCCGCGCTCTCTAGACAAAACCGCGGCCCGCCCGCCCAGGGGGATGCCACCCAGTTACCGGTCCGGGAACCGCATCCTGCTTTTGGCAGTTTGGATGGGATCAGCACCAGCTTCGTTCATTTGGCCCTCTCTCCGCATCCCGGCTTTCTCACACCCTCGCTCCCTGTATCTCATATACTGGCAGCATGTTTCGTCACACCGTAAAAACCATCTCCCTCCGCGTTGCCCTGTCCGCTGCCGGGCTCCTGGGCCTTGCTCTTGCTTCACAACCCGCGCACGCATGGGAGCAGGATGGCCATCGCATTATTAATAACCTGGCCGCGACGAATCTTCCGGCCGATGTTCCCGCTTTCCTGCGCACGCAGGCCGCTATCGACGAAATCGAGTATCTCGGCCCGGAACCCGACCGCTGGCGCTCAAGAGCCGAATCCGAGCTGGCCGCAGCCCAGGCTCCGGAGCACTTCATCGACATGGAACTTGCCGACGCGCTTGGGGCACTGCCGCACAAGCGCCTCGACTTTGAGGCCAAGGTCTTCGCCGCCGGCCAGCGGCCCGAAGCGATCGGTCTTCAGCCGTGGGAGGCCGACGAAGTTTGGGAGCGCCTGAAAGCCGCCATGCGCCAGTACCGCGCGATGGTTGCCCCCGACCAGGGGTCCAATGTTGACAAGAAGCCGGGCGCAAATGCCGATATCGAGCCGGTTGAAGCGGCGATTCTGTTCTATGCCGGATGGCTCGGGCATTACGTGGGCGACGGTTCGCAGCCGCTCCATGTGACCGTTAAGTACAACGGATGGGTCGGCGCCAACCCCAACGGCTACACCACCGGCCATCAGATTCACCACTTGTTCGAAGGACCGTTTGTCGCGGCCAATATTCACGCGCCCGATGTACAGGCCAAGATGACTCCGGTCAAGCTCATCGACGGCGACATGTTCGACGCTTACGTCGCCTACCTGCGCCACACCGGAACATATGTCGAAAAGGTGTACCAGTTCGAAAAGGCGGGAGCCTTCGTCGGCGCGGGCACGCCCGATTCGCGGGACTTTACCGCGGCGCGCCTGGCCGACGGCGCCAGCATGTTACGCGACATGATCTACACGGCCTGGATCGATAGCGCGCAACCGGTTCCGGAACGCTTTTGAGGGCAGTAGAGCGCGAGCGTCGAGAGGTCATCTGCCAAGGGCGAAAACCACGTTGACGGTTGTTTCAACTTCTACAGGCTGGTTATTGAGCTTGTATGGCTTGTAGCGCCAGTTCCGCACGGCATCGAGGGCGGCCTGCCGCAACATGACAGGCCCGCTCACCGCGTGCAAATCCTTAATCGTTCCATCCTTGGAAATAGTGGCGTGCAGCTCCACAGTGCCGGCCACGTGGGCTGTCTTAGCGATGGGCGGATAATCGGGCGGCGTGCTGTGAATGAGCATTCCAGTCGCGACGCCGGATGAAATGGCAACCGACCTGGGAGATGCAACTTTCACGGTGGGCTGAGTATGTCCATTGAAGGCGCTGACATTTGGACTGCCGCCCAGGCCATCCGCACCGGCTGTGTCTAAGCTCGGGGGGGGAGGCGCATTTTCCGCCTCCTGCTTGGGAATCTTTGTGGGCGCAGTCAGTTGATTGTTCATCATTGTCGCCTGCACCGGCGCCGAGTTCACCTCGATGGCCGGCTGGCTGCCCGTTGCCCGCGGCTTTTCGGTGGTTGCCTGCGGCTTTTCCTGAGTTAACGGTTCACGAGGCGACGGATTCGGCACGTCCGTACTCGGTTGAGTATCGGCCAATACCGGAACTGGCTGAACAGATGGTTCCGCCACGGATTTCATTCCAAGATGGAACCGCGGGAGGATGAGGAAGAGCGCAAACAGAATCGCAGCGACGGCAACGGCGGCAATGGCGAACCACATCCACTTCGCAGACTTCCGCTTCCCCTTTAGTTTGACTTTGTACGATGAAAATAACTGGAACGGGGCCTCGTCAGCTTCGCGTTTCAATGTCGCCGTGGGTTCGGGCGACTTACGGATTTCCTCCACCTTGGCGACCGTGGGCAAACCCGGCGCCGCGGGAAACTCAAGCGTCGTGTGGCGAGCCTTTGGCTTGTGCGAAGTGCGGCTGCGCGATCCCTGCCCCGGCTCGCTCGTCGACTCTTTTGGCTTTTCAGAGGCCGGTGCGGGCGAGGCTGAACTCGAAACACGAGGCATTTCCACCAAGGATGCCGGGGTTGCATCGCGGTCAACGGATTGCCCGCGCGGCTTAGGTTTCTCGATGAAGGAATGAGTGTCTTGCCTTGCTTCCCATTCTTCACGAGAGTTGACAGGCTTAGCCGCGGCAGATGCATCGCCATCCCATTCGTGGAAATCTTCGGGGGCAAGTTTGCTTGCAGATGGTGTCTTCGCGGCGGGCGTCTCAGCGGCTGCGGCAGGCTTCGAAGCAACGTCAGTCAATCCCTCCACCTGAAGCACGACCGTGGCTTGCGCCGTCGCGTATTTTTCGGTGTCCGACGGAGTGAACAATGCGGAGAGGATATAGATCCCGCGCGCGAGTACGTGGCCCTCGGAAGGAGTGTAGACAAATGTTCCTGGGACCGAGGCTGTGGCGTTCAACTGAGTGGCGCTCAGCGGGGTGCGGTAGGAAATGGCAGAGGGGACCGGCCAGGTGATGGTAGTCGGTAACTTCTCGGTAATCGTGAGCGGCACGACGGCATGCGCTGTTGCGTAATTCAGAGTGTCGAACGGAGTGAAGGTTACTGAGAGCTCATGCACTCCCGGCGCGAGTATGTCGCCCGCGGCAGGTGAATAGGCAAAAGATCCCGGCACGGTTGCCGTCGCATGGAGCTGTGTGGCGCTAATGGCCGCGCCGCAAGCAATCGGATCCGGTGCGGGCCAGATGATGGCAGGAGTTGCCTTGGCCACAGTCAGTAATGCGGCAGCCTGCGATGCAGAGTAGCCCAGAGTATCTTCCGGGGTGAAAACCACGAACAGACTATGCTCTCCTGCCGCAAGCACCGCGCCTAAGCCAGGGCTATATTCGAATGTTCCCGGAACCGGCGTCACCGCACAGAGTTGAGTTTCGCTGAGCCGCGTGCCGTACGTAATCGGCTCGGGTGTCGGCCATTGGATGGCCGCGGCTGCCTTGGCCACAGTGAGCGACACCGAGGCCTGAGCTGCGACGTAGTTCGCGTCGTCGTCGGGGGTGAAGGCTACCGAGAGCGTGTGGATTCCGGGAGGCAGCATCTCGCCCAGCGGGGGAGAGTAGTCGAACCTTCCGGGTGCTGGCGTCGAGGCATTCAGTTGAGCGGTGTCCAATGCGGCGCCGTAGACGATCGCGGCAGGCTCTGACCAGGAGAGGGCTGGCGTCGCCTTGACCACAACAATTGAAACTGCGACCTGCCGTGGAGCGTAGCGGCCCGAATCTGCCGGATGGAATGTGACCCATAGCATGTGCGTTCCGACCGGCAGCACATAGCCTGGGTCAGGTGTGTAGACAAATGTTCCCTCGACTGATGCTGTGGCATTGAGTTGGGCGGAGGTGAGCTCGTTCCCGTAGGTAATCGGGTCGGGGGTAGGCCACGTGATGGCCGGGGTTACGCGTTGACCGGCCGGAGCCAAAAACGCAGTGGCCGGCGGCGCATGATGGCCAGGATCTTTCGGCACGACATTTTTGCCGGGATCTCTAGGTGCGCTTTCCTGATGCAACGCGGCTTCCTGCTCGAAGCCCTCCATCAATTCAGCTGCGCCGGGCAACTCAGTTGCGCCGGGCGGTTCAGTTGCGCCGGGCGGTTCATGATTTTCAAAATCTACCTGCGCAATACTCGTGTCGAGACCTTTAAAGGCGGTTTCCCACTTCAATGCGGCTACCTGCTCGACGCTCTCCGTCAGTTCATTTGCGCCGTGCTGTTCAGTCTCTTCAAGATATACTTGCGCAATATTTTTGCCGTGACCTTTGAGCGCGATTTCCCATGCGAGCGCGGCATCCTGCTCGGCGTTCTCGACTAGATCGGTTGCGCCCGGCAGAGCACTTGGATCGACTCCAGAACGCTCGGCCTGGGACCGTTGTAACGCGTCAAAAAATCGGCCCATTTTTGCCCACCTCGGCGTCTACAGCAGCGCCTATATGTGAGTGGCTCGCCAAATGCTCCCGCTGAAGAGTCTATGTATTCAGTAAACCGGGACTTCCATTTTGCAATTCGGCAGGTAACTAATATACCCTATTTGGCTCGGCTTGCGACGCTTTTGCATCCGTTTCCACCTCGAATTCCCAGGCGTGCGTGGCTGGCCGCTTTCGGGACCAAAAGCCGGAATTTTCCCAATTTCGAAGCGCTTTTTCGGCCCTCCAAATCCCTCTCGTCGTCTCGATTTGTCTCGCCCTCCTACCGAGCCTACACGTCTCAGAGCGGCAGAGGTTCCATGCGCCTCCGTCACCAACGTGACCCGGATCGCGCTGCTTGCGAACGGCGACTTCAGAGCTAGAATTGGTCCAGGCCACCGCAGCCTGAAAAGGAACCCTCAAAACCGCTTCCGAGTCAAATCTGGAATTGGGCGCGGGAACGGGGCGCGGGAACTGGGCCGATCACACTTCCGTATCATTCCCCACAAGGAGTCCTATGTCCATGTTCCGCCCCATGTCCCGTATCGCCCTGCGTCTTATCGGTCTGTTCGCAGCGGCCCTTCTCTTCTTCCAGTGCGGCGTGTACCTTCACGCGCAGGCCCCCATTGTGGAAGAACCCAACTACACGCCCACGCTGACCTTTGACGTTGCCACCATTCGCCCCGCACCGCCGCCGGACGCCACTTTCCACGTATCCGTCTCCAGTCCGCCACACTCCAGCCGTTTCGAAGTCACGAACCTTCCGATCAAGGCCCTGCTCCAGATCGCTTACGGCTGGGATGCCCCGGTGGTGGGCGCACCGGACTGGGTTGCGAACACGTTCTACACTATCCAGGCCCGTTCGGATGAAGCGGCCGACGCCAGGCTCGCACGGTTGACCGACAACGAGGTCCGGCTGGAAAAGCGGAACGCGATTCGCGTGATGCTGGCAGAGCGTTTCGGCCTCAAGACGCACCTTGAAACCCGCAATACCTCCATCTACAACCTTGTGGTGGTCAAAGGCGGCATCAAGATGCAGCTTGTGCCTCCGCCCCCGCCTCCCGAAAACGGAGAGGCGCTGCCTCCGCCGCGCCCCGCCGACGTCCGGGCGCATGGATCGCAGCATGGCCTCGAGTTCGTTGGATCAAATGCCTCCATGCGGGCTATCGCAGGCGCCCTCAGTTCGATGGTGGAAGCGCCTGTCATTGACCAGACCGGCCTCACCGGCACTTACAACTACACGTTGCAGTTTGGCCGCGATTGGTCCGAGCACGATCCGGATAGCTGGCCCTCGATTTTCACCGCGGTTCAAGAACAGCTTGGGCTCAAGCTGGAAGGTGCGCGCGAATCCGTGCCCAACCTGGTGGTTGATCACATTACCAAGCCGACGGAAAACTGAAGTGTGAGTGTGAGTGTGCCCGGCCATTAGCCGGGAGCCGAAAGTCAATCGTCCACGGCCGCGAGTTGGCGGTTGGAGGCTGCTTCTGTCAGTCTCCGGCTTCGGCGGCGTTGATCGCGGGGATGCGGCGCAGCATGTGCGTCAGCGCAAAGGTCATCAGTGCTACGGCCGGGATGGCAACCAGCAGCCATGCCAGCAGAGCCTGCGCGGCGAGGCCTCCGATTGTTGTGGCGAGGTGGGAAGCGAGGTGGAGGGCTGGCACATGGAGGAGGGCGCGCGGGTCGAATGCCGGACCGCCGTGTGGGGGAATCAGCCATCTGCCCAGGCGCACGAACGGCACCATCAGAGCCCATTGCAGCGGCATGGCGGCGTAATTAGCCGTTTGGATGGCAGGAAAGTTGAGACGGAGCGACAGGGCAAGGGTGATGCATAGAAGCGTGGGAAGTCCGACCAGAGGTATGCAGCCGATTGCGAACCCCAGTGCCAGCGTGAGCGCGAGGCGGCGCGGTGAAATCCCCTGGCTTAGCCAGAAGATGGCGTTGCGTTTCGCAACTGCCGGAATCTCACTCATTGTCCTCCGCAGGCCCATCGCAGTGTTCCCTCCTAAAGTATCGACACTTGGAATCGTGTTTTGTTTACCACAGATGAAACTTTTATCGGCGAACCAGACTGTTAACTGTTCGATGCGCCTTGCGCCCGAATGGCTTCATGCCTGTGCCGGGGTCAGGGTGCCTTGCTCCGTGCCGTTCGCTAGTGGGCCGGTACAAAAAAAGCCTTTCCACTGGGGCTAAAGCCTCGGATCATTGATCGGCAGTTACGGTACGACTGAAATCGTGCCATTGCACAAGACACGTAAGTTGAAGTTCGTGCCATCCCGCCCTAAACGCACAAGACGCGTTTAGGATGGGGCAACTTTCGTCGGTTTATTTACGACGCCCGCGGCCCGACTGGAGCCGTGCCTTCCAAGACGGATCAAAACTGACCCACTACGCGCCTTCTTGTTCCCGTTGTTGCCCTGGTCTTTGCCTTACATACTTCTTATCTGCTGTAAACTTGGACCGCATGAGGGTTTTTGGCATTGACTGCGGTACGGAGGTAACGGGCTTCGGCGTTGTGGAGTCGGACGACGGCGAGCGGCAGCCGCGGCTCACTTGCCTGGCCATGGGAGCTATCCGATTGTCCAAGGTCCGTCCTCTGCCCGAGCGCCTGGATCAGGTGTTTCGCGAACTGTCTGCCGAACTCGAGCGCTGGCAGCCCGATACAGTGGCGGTCGAAGGGGTCTTCTACTCGGTGAATGCCAAGTCGGCTCTCAAGCTGGGGCAGGTGCGCGGGGTTGCCTTGCTTACGGCGGCGCGCCTGGGATTGCCCGTGGCGGAATACGCGCCGCTCAAGATCAAATCGAGCGTGGTGGGCTACGGGCTGGCTAAGAAAGAGCAGGTGCAATTTATGGTGGCGCGGCTGCTGAACCTGGCCGAGTTGCCTCAGCCGGCCGACGCCGCCGATGCGCTGGCCATCGCCATCTGCCATATTCATACGGCGCAGACGCTGGCTGTGCAAGAGGCTGGTCGATGAG
>JARLFZ010000141.1 GCA_031296305.1 Occallatibacter sp.
AAATCCGGGCTCACCAGCGGTGTGGCTTCGTAGTTGCGCTCGTAGAAAAACTCCTGCCACTGCCGCACCATGCCCAGGTAGCCGTTGTTGATGACGGCGATGTTGATCTTGATCTTCTCCTGCACGATCGTCGCCAGCTCCGCAGCCGTCATCTGGAAGCCACCGTCCCCGGCCACCACCCACACTTCTTTTTCGGGGCAGGCAAACTTGGCGCCGATGGCCGCGGGCAGCGCATAGCCCATGGTGCCCAACCCGCCCGATGTGATGAGCGTGCGCGGCAGGTCGTGGTGGAAATATTGCGCCTCCCACATCTGGTGCTGGCCCACGTCGGTCACGATCACCGCGTCGCCGCCCGTCAGCCGCCACAGATCGTGCATCACGTGCGCCGCATACAAGTGCCCGGAGTCGGGCAGGTTCTTGATGTCGTGTACCGAAACCGCGCCCTTGCTTGCATCAATGGTCTTGAGCCACGCCGCGCCGTCGCGGCCCGATATCCGCGGCAGCAACTGCTCCAACACCTCGCGCAGATCGCCCACCAGCGCCACGTCCACCTTCACGTTCTTGTTGATCTCCGCCGGGTCCACCTCAATGTGAATCTTCTTGGCCTTGGTCGCGTACGTCGCAAGCGTGCCCGTCACGCGATCATCGAAGCGCATGCCGCAGGCGATCAGCAGATCTGCTTCCTGAATGGCATCGTTCACCCACGCCTCACCGTGCATGCCCATCATGCCCAGGCACAGCGGATGCGAAGCAGGAAAACCACCGATACCCAACAGCGTGAGACCGACGGGAATTTGCGCTCTCTCGGCCAGCGCGCGCACTTGCTCCATGGCGACAGACTCCATCACGCCGTGTCCTGCCAGAATCACCGGCCGCTTTGCATTGCGAATCAGCTCGGCGGCTGCGGCGAGTCCCGATTCATCCACGTGCAGCATGGGATGCGGGCGATACGGGCGCGGTTTGGCCGCTTCAAAATCGAAGATGGCCGAGGCCTGCTGCGCGTCTTTCGTAATATCGACCAGCACCGGCCCCGGCCGTCCCGAACGCGCAATCTGGAACGCCTCGCGCAGTGTTCGCGCCACGTCCTCAGCCTTGTTGACGAGAAAATTGTGCTTGGTCACCGGCAGCGTGATGCCGGTAATATCGACTTCCTGAAACGCGTCGGTGCCCAGCACCTTGCTCGAAACGTTGCCGGTAATGCACACGATGGGAATCGAGTCGAGCATGGCCGTGGCGATGCCCGTGACGAGATTGGTGGCGCCGGGTCCGCTGGTGGCAATGGCCACTCCCACATCGCCCGAGGCGCGCGCGTAGCCGTCCGCCATGTGCGCCGCGCCCTGCTCGTGACGCACTAATACATGTCGAATGGGAAACTTCCTCAGCGCATCGTAGGCGGGAAGAATGGCGCCGCCCGGATAACCGAAGACGTCCGTAACGCCCTCGCCCACCAGCGTGGCCCACAGAATCTCCGATCCCGTCAGCCGCGTGGGCGCGGTCAGGTGAGCGTGCGAGTCTGCTGTGGGCGTGGCCGCCTCTGCCGCGCTTCCATTCGATGCGTGCTCTTTCGTCTTCGCGTTTTCCTTGTTCGTCATAAACAACTCCTTGAGCGCTGATGCCACCGGTGAATCTGTTCCCTAATCCCTGTTCGCTGCCCTTACGTTGTTGCCCCTTCCGATGCCGACGTCACCCGGTCCACATATTTGCGGAAGACTCCCTTGGGCCAGCGCAGCGCCGGCGGCTTGAAGTCCTTGAGCCGCGCCTTAATCTCTTCGTCGCTGATCTCCACATTGAGCGTGCGCTTGGGAATGTCAAAGGAAATAATGTCGCCCTCGTGCACCGCGGCAATCGGCCCGCCCACAAACGCCTCAGGGGCCACGTGACCCGCGGTAAATCCGCGCGTAGCGCCGCTGAAACGGCCATCGGTGAGCAGCGCAACGTGCGCGCTGAGCTCCGCGTTCGACGAAATTGCCGCCGTAACCTGCAGCATCTCGCGCATGCCCGGTCCGCCCTTGGGGCCTTCGTAGCGAATCACCACCACGTCGCCGGGCTTGATGCCGCCCGCCTGCACAACCTTGAAGCAATCTTCTTCGCAATCAAAGACGCGCGCAGGCCCCCGATGCTCGTAGCGTCCGGCCGCGGCAATCTTCATCACGCAGCCCTCAGGCGCAAGATTGCCCTTGAGAATCACCAATCCGCCATTCGGCTTGATGGGTTTTTCAAAAGTGTGGATGACGTCCTGGCCCGGAGTCTCTTTCGCGAGCGCAGCCTCTTCGGCCAGCGTCTTGCCGCTGATGGTCAGCGCCGAGCCGTTGGCAAATCCCGCGTCGATCATGCGCTTCGCGAGCAGCCGCGAGCCGCCCGCCGCCTGGTAGTCCGAAGCCACGTACTTGCCAGCGGGCGTGAGCGAGCAAATGTAAGGCGTGCGTTCCGAGATCACATCGAAATCATCGATATTCAGCGCGATGCCCATCTCCTTCGCAATGGCGAGCAGGTGAAGCACCGCGTTCGTCGAGCCGCCGCTCGCAGCCACGCTGGCGATGGTGTTTTCAAGAGACTTGCGCGTGATGATTTGCGAGGGCCGTAGGTTGGCGCGCACAGCATCCATCAAAATGTGGCCAGCCTTGCGCGTGGCGTCCAACTTATCGGGAGAGGTGGCGGGAACGCCGGAAAGTTCAATCGGCGAAATGCCCAGAATCTCGCCGCTCATGGCCATGGTGTTGGCCGTGAACTGGCCGCCGCATGCGCCTGCGCCTGGACAAGCATTGGCTTCGAGCGCTTCCAGTCCCGCTTCATCGATGCGTCCCGCGGCGAAAGATCCGATGCCTTCGAAGACATTCTGAATCGTAATGTCAATTTTCTCGCCATTGGGTCCGTTCAGCTTGCCCGGCGCGATCGATCCGCCGTAGAGCATCATGCCCGGAATATCCAGCCGGCACAGCGCCATGATGATGCCCGGCATATTTTTGTCGCAGCCGCCGATGCCGACCAGGCCGTCGAAAAGATTGCCGCGGGCCACGAGCTCGATGGAGTCGGCAATCACTTCGCGCGAAACCAGCGAAGCTTTCATGCCCTGCGTGCCCATGGTGATGCCGTCGGAGATGGTGACGGTATTGAACTCCATCGGCGTGCCACCCGCTTCGCGAATGCCCTGCTTCAGCGCCTCCGCAATCTCGCGCAGATGCACATTGCAGGTGCCGATCTCGGTCCATGTATTTGCTATACCAATAATCGGCTTGTGCAGGTCGTCCTTTGCAAATCCCGATCCACGCAGATATGACCGCGCCGCCGCGCGGCTCGCCCCTTCAGTCAACAGAATGCTTTGTCGCTTGCCTTCGATGGTCACTTGATCAGTCCTTTTGTTTGCTGCCGTCTGCTACCGGCAAGTCATCGATGATCGCTGTCATCGCGTCGTTAAAGCGAGTCCAATTTCCAAAAGCAGGATGCGGCACACAAAAAGGTTCGTACCAAATGCCTGCCATGCGCATTGCTTGCCGCACCATGGGCAGAATCGCTCGCATGACCACTACCACAGCTTTCGGCTTGTACTCAACCAGTCGTTTTGCCAACTCCGGAACGGCTTCTTCACGTCGCCTGGATCGTTCGCGCCTCTCCAACTTATTGATCGGCGTGAGTACCAGGTCGTCAAGATAGAAGCCCTTCCTTTTGAAATCCTCAAGAAATGTTTCCTTGCTTCCAAACGCTCGCTTCATCGCGTAAAACAGGCTGCTGTCGCTGCTGTAGAAGAACCTGCCGCTATCCGGCGCCGACTCGCCCACAAACAAGGTCGTGACGAGACCCGGGCCAAAGCTCTTCCGCAATTCTTCCAAACGATTCATGCCAATCAGGCTGCCTCGCCGATTTTTGCTTTAAGCCAGTTGGCATCGTCATGCTTCGTTTCAAACTTATCCAGCTCCGCCGCGTGCCGCAACGTCAGGCCGATATCGTCCAGCCCTTCGAGCAGGCAAAACTTTCTAAACGGATCGATCTCGAATTTCGCGCTGAATCCCCGGCCGTCCGTCACCGTCTGCGCTTCAAGCGAAACCGTGAGTTGATAGTCCGGTGTCTTTTCGGAGTTTTGGAGTAGTGTATTCACCTCCGGCTCCGAGAGCCGCGCCAGCACGATGCCGTTCTTGCCCGCATTCGAGAAAAAGATGTCGGCGAACGTCGGCGCAATCACCACGCGGAAGCCAAAATCGCTCAGCGCCCACGCCGCATGCTCGCGGCTCGAACCGCAGCCAAAGTTCTTTCCGGCGATGAGAATTTGCGCACCCTTGTAGCGCGCATCGTTGAGAACAAAATCGGCGACGGGCGTACCGTCCGGCGTCTGCCGCCAATCAAAGAACAGAAAATCGCCGTAGCCCGTGCGCTCAATGCGCTTGAGAAACTGCTTGGGAATGATCTGGTCGGTATCCACGTTGGCGCGATCGAGCGGCATAGCCAACGACGTTAAAGTCTTGAACGGTTCCATCAGGCAGTTACCTCCTCGCGTGCGGATTCAAGAATGGGCCAGGTGCGAATGTCAACGAAATGCCCGGCGATTGCGGCCGCCGCGGCCATCTCCGGCGAAACCAGGTGCGTGCGTCCGCCGCGCCCCTGCCTGCCCTCGAAGTTGCGGTTGCTCGTCGATGCGCAACGCTCACCCGGCGAAAGAATGTCGGGGTTCATGCCCAGGCACATGGAGCAGCCGGGCTCGCGCCATTCAAATCCGGCCGCGATAAAAATGCGATCGAGGCCTTCCTCTTCGGCTTGCGACTTGACCGCTTGGGAACCCGGCACCACCATCGCGTTCACGTGGCTCGACACCTTGCGTCCCGCGGCAATCTTCGCCGCCGCGCGCAAATCTTCAATGCGGCCGTTGGTGCAGGAGCCTATGAAGACGCGGTCGATCGCGACTTCTTCAAGCGGCGTTCCAGCCTTCAGGTCCATGTATTCGAGCGCGCGCTCAAAGCCCTTGCGCTCGATTTCCGTTTCGGCGGCCGCCGGGTCGGGGACGGCGGCAGTAACCGGCGCCACCATGCCGGGGCTCGTGCCCCAGCTTACGTAAGGCGCCAGCGTGGCCGCGTCAATCGTGAGCTCACGATCGAATTTGGCGCCCGGATCGGAGGGCAGCTTGCTCCACTCGGCAACCGCCTTGTCCCAGTCCGCGCCTCCAGGCGAGAAGCGACGTCCCTTAAGATAGGCAAACGTCGTCTCATCCGGCGCGATCATGCCGGCGCGCGCGCCCGCCTCAATGCTCATATTGCAAATCGTCATGCGGCCTTCCATCGAAAGCGCGCGAATGGCCGAGCCCGCGTACTCGATCACGCAGCCCGTAGCGCCGTCGGTGCCGATCTCGCCGATGATGGCGAGAATGATGTCCTTTGCCGTCACGCCGAGCGGCAGTTCCCCTTCCACCGCGATGCGGAAGGTCTTCGGCTTCGACTGCGGCAGCGTCTGCGTAGCCAGCACGTGTTCCACTTCGCTGGTGCCGATGCCAAATGCGAGAGCGCCGAATGCGCCGTGCGTCGAAGTGTGCGAGTCGCCGCACACAATCGTCATGCCCGGCTTGGTCAATCCCAGCTCCGGCCCGATCACGTGCACAATGCCCTGATCGCGCGAGTTCACGTCATAGAGCTCGACGCCGAAGTCGGCGCAGTTTTGGCGCAGCGTGGCAATCTGTTTGGCCGAAATCTGATCGATAATGTTCAGGCGGCCCTCTTTCGTGGTGGGCACGTTGTGGTCGACGGTCGCGATAGTGCGGTCGGGACGGCGCACCTTGCGCCCGGCCAGCCGCAGCCCTTCAAACGCTTGGGGAGAAGTGACCTCGTGGACAAGTTGCAGGTCGATGTAGAGCACCGTGGGTTCGCCCTCAGGCTCAACCACCACATGCTGCTCCCAGACCTTCTCGAATAGTGTTTTCGAAGCTGAAGTCATTGAATATTCCTTTTGTTCCGAGCCGGAGTTTTTGCTGCCAAGCTCAGAAGCCCATCCCTCAGCGGCTAAAGCCGCGTTGTCTCTTTCGCTTTTACGGCACGACTGAAGTCGTGCCCTTTCAAAATCCGACTTCTGCAGGGCTCTACGCGTCGACGAGCAAAGTCTTGACGGTTTCCCGCACCTTCGCGCCGATTTCCGTGGTTGAGAGCACAGTCAGGCCTTCCTTATTGCCGCGCGCGAGATCCGGTGTGCGGAAACCCTGCTCCAGCACCTTGCGCACCGACGATTCAATGGCGGCCGCTTCGGCCTCTAGCCCAGCGGTGTGGCGCAGAATCAGCGCTCCAGTGAGGATCGCCCCCAGCGGATTCGCCAATCCCTTGCCCGCAATGTCTGGCGCCGAACCGTGCACCGGCTCGTACAGATTCACTTTGCCGCCGATGGTTGCCGAGGGCAGCATGCCCAGCGAGCCGGTAATCACGCCCGACTCGTCGGTGAGAATGTCGCCAAATAAATTCTCCGTCACCACCACGTCGAAATCGCGCGGACGGTTCATGATGTGCATGGCCATCGCGTCCACATACTGATGCTCGAGCGCCACGTCGGGAAATTCCTGCGCCACCTCGGTCACAGCCGCCCGCCACAGTTGCGAGACCTCAAGCACGTTGGCCTTGTCCACGCTGGTCAGCTTCTTGCGCCGCTTCTGCGCCAACTGGAAGGCGATGCGCGCTACTCGGGCCACTTCGTCACGTGTGTAACGCATGGTGTTCCACGCCTCGCCACTCACTTTGTTCCACTCGCGCGGCTTGCCAAAGTACGCGCCGCCCAGCAGCTCGCGCACAAACATGATGTCGGTGCCTTCGATTACTTCCGGCCGCAATGGGCTGTTGACCGTCAGCTCCTTGAATGAGAAGCAGGGGCGCAGGTTCGCAAATCCGCCCAGCGCCGCGCGAATCGCCAGCAATCCGCCCTCAGGCCGCTTGTCCGGCGGAAGCGAGTTGAACTCGTTACCGCCCACCGCGCCGAGAAGAACAGCGTCGGACGCAAGCGCTGCGTCGATCGTGTCCTGGGGCAGCGGCGTGCCGTCCGCGACAATGGCCACCCCGCCAATGCGCTTTTCCATAAACGTAAAATCGTGGCCGCCCAGCGCCGCCGTCTCCCTCAACACGGCAACCGCTTCGTTGGTCACCTCGGGGCCGATGCCATCACCGGCGGTTACAAGTATCTTCAGTTTCATCCCTGCGCCTTTTTCTTCCTGAACAGTGAGAACAATCCGCGAATGACAATTACCGCAACCAGCAGCGCGATCCAGGTGATCACAAAATTAATGGCCAGCCCCGCCCAGACAAACTTGGGAAGCCCGGCGATACTCCCACCGTTGGGAAATGCAAAAGCCATCAGCAAGAACCACGGCATGTACGCAGGAAAAAACAACCCTCCAATCGCCGTGTTCCGCAGTGCGTAAACCGCCAGCATAATGAGCGGGGTTGCCACTCCCGTCCACAAGAGACGCTTGC
>JARLFZ010000142.1 GCA_031296305.1 Occallatibacter sp.
ACCGCGGGGGCTAAAGCCCCTTCGTGTTTTGTGCTTTCTTCGGCACGACTAAAGTCATGCCCTTTCGCGTTCTCTGACTCCGATGCAATGGGCCGAGATTCAAATGCTTTGTAGGCCGCGCTCAAATCCGGATCCGATTCGCAAACCGCCAGCCAGCTTACGCCGGAATCGAACCAGACGTCGAGAATGTCGGTCTCTTTGCGGAACGTGGTGCCACCGCAGTGCGCGCACTTGGCGTTCGCCGCCAGCAGGCCGTCGCTTACCGGCAGATGCCAGGCCTCGGCGCCTTCGCGCTCGAAGAGATCGACGATCTTGCGATTCAGATCGGCATCGATGATCGGCAGGCTGCAGCCTTCGCATAGGAACACCGCGATGGGCACGCCCCAGATGCGCTGGCGGCTGATGCACCAGTCGGGGCGCGTAGCGATCATATTCGTGATGCGCTCCTTGCCCCACGCCGGATCCCACACCACTTTGTCGATTTCCTCGATCGCAAGCTGCCGGTACGTTGTTTCCGATCCGTCGCCACGCTTTACTGGCGTCTCAAGCGAAATGAACCACTGCTCGGTGGCACGGAAGATAACCGGATGATGGCAGCGCCAGCAATGCGGATAGGAGTGATCGAGTTGAGCGCCGCCCAGCAGAGCGCCGCGCTCTTCCAGCATGGCCATAATCACAGGGTTCGCGGCAAAGACCTTCAATCCGTCGAATGCGGGCGGGTTGGGCGAGTTCCACGCGGCAGGGTCTACGTGGATGTGCCCGGCGGCATCGACGCGGCTGGTGGGATCGATGCCGTATTTCTGGCCGGTATAGAAATCGTCGGCGCCGTGTGAGGGCGCGGTATGCACCGCGCCGGCGCCGGTGTCGGCGGTGACGTAGGTGGCCAGAACACCCAGAATGCTGCGGTCGAGGAACGGATGCTGGAAGGTCACGCGGTCGAGGGCTGCGCCCTTGAAGCGGGCGAGCTCTTTGATGGGCCCGAGCTTGCAGGCTGCGGCCACTTGCCCGGCCAGCTCGGCGGCAACGATGTAGACGGGTTGAGTGTCGTGGTCTCCCACCTTTGCCTGCGGCAAGGATGGGGCAACATCTGAGGAGGGAGTGCAAGGCGCGGTATCGGCTTCGATCGCCACGTACTCAAAATCCGGATGGAAGGCCACGGCCATCGACGCGGGCAGCGTCCACGGCGTGGTCGTCCAGATGATCGTGTAGACGTCGCGGCCGGCGAGCGAGGGGGCGATTGCCGCCGCATCGCTGGTGAGCCGGTAGCGCACGTAGATCGACGGGCTGGTGTGGTTCGCGTACTCCACTTCAGCCTCGGCCAGGGCCGTGCGGTCGTGGATGCACCAGTAAACCGGCTTCAAGCCGCGGTAGACGAAGCCCTTTTCCAGAAACCCGTAAAACGCCTCCAGAATCTTAGCTTCGTAGCCGCGCGCCATGGTCTTGTAGGGCGTTTGCCAGCGCCCGAAGCAGCCAATGCGCTCAAACTGCTCGGTTTGCAGGTCGACATACTTCTGCGCGTAGGCCCGGCAGGCGTCCAGCACCTCCGGCACCGGCATGGAGAGCTTTTTATGGCCCAGTTTCTCGTCGACCTTGATCTCAATGGGCAGCCCGTGGCAGTCGTAGCCGGGGACGTAGGGGGCGTCGTAGCCGGCCATTGTCTTGGATTTGACCACGAAATCCTTCAGGCCCTTGTTGAGAGCGTGGCCCAGGTGAATGGGTCCATTGGCGTAGGGAGGGCCGTCGTGAAGCAGGTAAACGGGCCGGCCCTGGCAGGCTTTGCGCAGCTCGTCATAAAGGCGGACTGAGGCCCAGCGAGCCAGCCGAAGCGGCTCATTCTGCGGTAGATTGGCTTTCATTGGGAAGGCGGTCTGGGGCAGCGTAAGCGTCGCCTTCAACTCCGGCGCAGAGGACATCGGGACTCCGTTCTGGGATCGAAACCTGTTCATCATCCAGTGTAAATGGCAGCATGAAGATTTTTCAGGTAACAAACCGGGCCGCAGAAGCGTCTATTGTGTAGGGACGTGTGGGAGTAATGTTGAAGGATGTGCCGGAGTAACCGGTTCTGAAACTTTGGAGGCTGCTGGAGGTCGTAAGTGCTTGCCGTTTAGCCAAGACAAGAAAGGGCACGGTAAAGCATAATGAATAGACGGTCCCGCAACGGGCGAGCTCACGTCCGAGCGGGCAATGGCAGCCCAGTGGCGGCGATAAGGTCGAACAACAAACGGACATGACACTGGAAGAAAAGAACGACCAGCGAGGCGCAGGGCCGGAGCATGGCCATGAGCTGGACGCCTTCCTCGGCAAAGCTTTCGAGGAGAAGCCCTTGTGGGCCGACCTCTGGGAGAGCGTGCGCGACGTGTTTTTTCCGGTCAAGCTGCCGCCGTTGCAGCTCACCTCGACGCCCATTCCAGTGCCCGACCGGATGGCCGTCAAGCCCAATCCCTGGGCCATCGGGATCTCCACCACCGTCAATCTCACCATTCTTCTGATCGTGCTGTTTTTTGTGGGCAAGAAGGTGATTGAGACGGTGAAGCAGCAGGGGCTCAACGTCAACATCGATATCTCCGACTACAACGCGCCCAAGTCCGATACCAAAGCTGGCGGTGGCGGTGGTGGCGGCGATCGCAGCCCCATCGTGGCCAACAAGGGCAAGCTACCGGAGAAGGTGCCGGATCCCATTACGCCGCCCACGCCTGTGACCATCGAGCATCCCAAGCTACCGGAACCCGCGGCCATTAACGTGCAGAAAGACATCCAACTGCCCGATAACAACATGCCGATGATCGGCCTGCACAACTCCCCGAACGTGACGATGGCTTCGGCGGGCACCGGCAACGGCGCGGGTATGGGATCGGGTTCGGGCGGCGGCCTCGGCTCCGGGTACGGAAATGGATATGGGCCCGGCTACGGCGGCAATACCGGCGGCGGTTTGGAAAGGGTAGGAGGCCGGGTTTCAGGGCCGGTGCCGATCTTCCAGCCTGAAGCAGAATTTTCCGATGAAGCGCGGCGCGCCAAGTACCAGGGCATTTGCGTGGTGCAGTTGATCGTGGATGCGCAGGGCAATCCGCAGAACGTGCACGTGATTCGCACGCTGGGCATGGGACTGGACGAGAAGGCGATGGATGCCGTGCGCAGATACAAATTCAAGCCGGCCATGAAAGACGGCAAGACGCCGGTGCCGGTGATGATCACCGTCGAGGTCGACTTCCACTTGTATTGATGCGCGGGTCAGGCTGCAAATAAAACAAGCGGAGCGCATGTCGCTCCGCTTTTCGTTTGGGCTCTGCTAACTTTGCTAACTATCGCCAAATCCGCTCACGGCGCTGGCTCCGCTAACTCCGCTAACTACGCTAGCCCCGCTAACCCCGCTAACCCCGCTGTCTTACATAATCATCCAGTCGCCGTCGTCTTCGAGCAACTCCTTCATGGCGGCGCAGTCGCCGGGCGCTTGCCGGCAGAGATCCACGTCGGGGCCGTCCAACGCGCGCATCACGGTGACGATCTTGCGATGCGATTTGAGGACCGCGTCGTGGCACTTCTTGGCGACGGCCATCAGCTCGTCCCAACTGCCTTCGAGAACCGTGCCCTTGTTCTTGGCCTGGTGATAGAGGCCGCTGGCTTCGATGATCTTGTCCAGGTCGGCGGCCGCGTGGCCAACGTGCCGCCCTTTGCCCTTGGTCTGCACTGTCAACTCGAGAAGCATCAGATTGATCCCCTTCGCAGTCTTCCTGTTGAACTGATACATCGCGCGGCGGGGGAAAGCCGTGATTCAGGTCACGTCCGCAATGCGAGACCGTGACCGCGAAAATCTGCGGGTTTTTGAGTTCAAGGGGGGTGCCCTTGGCAAGTGCCATGGAATCAGCGCAAATGTTGGTTTTCGTGCTGCCGAAGAGGGGTCGAATGTTCGCTTGGTAGCTGCCAAACACCCCCGGAATGTTCGTCTGGGGCTTCGCGATTTTTTGAGACATATTGATCAGAATTGCGCGCTTTTGGGGTGCGTGTGAAACGAGAATTTCGCGAATAAGCGCGCGCGTGAAAACAGAATTTCGCATAAACGCGTCAAAACAGGCCGGAAAGCGTTTACTGGTACGCTGCGCTGGGCACGACTGCGCTCCCGGACGCAGGGGCGTTTAGCGGGATAGATCGATCCAACCGGACCGTGGGCTTCGTGCTGTCAATTGAGGTCCGGGGCACCCTTGGTGGTTTTTGGGGAGTCGAGACCGGGGCCAGCTGCCCGGTTACGAGGTATTCTGGATGCAGAATGCGCTTCTTCGAAGTTGGAGCAAGGTCATGGACGAGGAATCCTCCAAGCGGGACGATTCAGGGGGCGAGGTTCGGGAGCAGTTAGAAAAGCTCTTAGCGCAGGTTTCTGGGATGCAGGAACTCACTTCGCAAGTTTTTACCGCGCGGCAAGGCTTCTACGAAAAGTTAATTCTTCTCGATGGCGCCACTTTAACGCTCCTATTCACTGTGGTCGGTGGATTGTCTCACTCAGCCATAACAATGGATACGCTTGATAAGCTGGGTCGTCAGATTTTCATTGGTTGTTGGTTGTTCATCTTGTCGATAATGCTCTCCTTGCTCCACAACCACCTCAATATCGCAAATTTGGTTCACCTTTCCAGTTGGGTCAAAAGAACCTCGGTTCACGGGAACCTACGGCTGTTCGGAATTTCCGTGCGTCGCGCGGGTGTCCCGAACGAGTTTGAAGGGCTTCCCGACACCGACCCAGAGGCGGCAAAAAGCCTGAGAAGGGGCACGGCTACGGAAAACTTGTGTAGGTGGATCGGCGTACTTGCACAAGCCATGACGATCTCCGGATACATCGTGCTTGTTACGTCACTTCAGGCAGCAATGCGGGCTCTCGCTGGAGGAGCGCATTAGCTCATTTCGATGAAGGGCGCGCGGGGCGAGAGCGAATCGGCGCGCAAACTTCGCGCGGAGCGGGTTGCCTCGCCGTAGCCTGGTGGAGGACGAATGAAATCTGCACGGAATGGTTCTTACGCCCGCTGAAGCGGGCTGGGGCGGGGGATCGTCCCATGTTCCCCAGTCTTACGACTGGGGCTAGCGTATTTCGCCCGCGTTGCGGGCTTGGGCTGGGTGATCGTCCCGTGTTCTCGATGAGCGCTTTGGGTTGTTTGCGGCATTCGAGAAGCATGTCTCCCCGCGCCAGCGCAATTTCCTCGTAAGATTGGAGGAATTGGGCCATGATCCAAGATGCGCGGTGAATGAAATGATGCAACTGGTCCTGATTTTGGCGTGCCTGCTTCCGGCCTCGCTGGCTGCGCAGGAAATGCATAACCACCCGGCACCTGAAAAATTGGGCACGGTGTCATTTGCAACTTCTTGCAAGCCGGGAACAGAGCAGGAATTCAATCGTGCGGTTGCACTTCTGCATTCCTTCGCCTACAAAATTGCCGAAGAAGCGTTCCAGAGTGTGGCCGAGCAGGATCCTCAGTGTGCGATTGCCCATTGGGGCATCGCGATGACGCACTACCACGAGCTGTGGGAACCGGTTCTCCCCCCCGCTGGCGTTGTGGCCGCGCAGCAGGAAATCAGGCGGGCCGCAATGCTCGAAGAAGCTTCAGAACGCGAGCGCGGTTTCATCCACGCACTCAGCCTGATATTCAACGATGCTGCCACCGTCCCTTACAGCACGCGCGCGCTGAATTATGAACTCGCAATGCGCGAGCTCGCGGCAGCGAACCCGAGGGATGTTGAGGCCCGGGTGTTTTACGCGCTCGCCCTCATCTCCAATGCATCTCCATCCGACAAGGAACATCGAAGGCAAAAGCAGGCGGCCGATCTGCTTGAACCTCTTTGGAGCGAATTCCCAGATCACCCCGGAATCCCTCACTACCTCATCCATGCCTACGACAATCAGGAACTCGCTTCGAGGGGGCTCGCGGCAGCCAGGGCATATGCCAAGATCGCTCCGTCGGCTCCGCATGCGTTGCACATGCCGTCGCACATATTTACGCGGCTCGGACTGTGGGATGACTCCATCGCATCCAATCTCGCCGCAATACGTGCCGCAGAACATCAGGGCGATACGGGCGAAGAACTGCACGCAATGGACTACCTGGTCTATGCCTATCTGCAGAGCGGGCGCGATCAGGAAGCGGCTCAAGTGATCGCGCAACTCAAGGCGATGCAAAACCTAAACATAGGCGATTTCAAGATTGGATACGCTGCAACGGCAATGCCCATCCGCTACATCGTCGAACGGCAGCAGTGGAGCGAGGCGGAGAAGGTCGTCAATCCGCCAGACTCGGCTCAACCGCATGTTGTCGCCATCGCTGTCTGGGCGCGCGGCCTCGGCTTCGCACGAAGCGGCCATGTCCAGCAAGCGGAAAGAGAATCCGAGACGCTGCGTCAACTTGAAGATCGGCTTCGCGCGTCCGGAAATGGCTACTGGGCGACACAGGTCGATATTATGAGGCGCGAGGTCATGGCTTGGTCGGTCCAGGCCGCGAATCGACCCGGTGAAGCTGCTGCCATCCTGCGCAGCGCGGCTGATGACGAGGACGGAATCGAAAAGCTTCCAGTCACTCCGGGGCCGATCATTCCCGCCCGCGAACAACTGGGAGAGTTGTTGCTGGAGCAGGGTGATCCAGCGTCTGCATCGAAGGCATTCCAGACGGCGCTGGCGAATGCTCCCGGACGGCGAGGGGCATTGCAGGGAACTGCTCAGGCCGCACACTCTCATTGAGCCAATCATCGCCAAGTCACTCGCTGAGCGGCAGGCTGGTACTTAGATGTCGGCATCGCGTAAGTTTCCCAGGCTCGGGAGTTGCGGCGACTGGGTGACTTTCAGATAAGCTCGCGGGGTGCAGTCCGGACGGCGGCGTGCCCGCTCCCAATCCTCTGAAGGCGCGCGGGTCGAGAGCGAATCGGCGATATATGCCCGCATGGTCTGAAGCACTGTTGGGTGAATCGAAGGCGGGAAGGCGGATGCCGAACAGGGGTTAAAACCCCACATTTTTTGGGCTTTTTCGGCGCGGCTAAAGCCGCGCCCTGATACAAAACAAAAGCTCTGTTGGCGTGGCTAAAGCTGTGCCCTTTCATGGCGACAAGCCGTGGTGTGCGCGGAATGGTTCTTACGCCCGCTGAAGCGGGCTGAGGCGCGCGGACGGTGCGATGTCCCCAGTCTTGCGACTGGGGCTAGCGTATTTCGCCCGCGTTGCGGGCTGAGGTTGGGGGATCGTCCCGTGTTCCGCAGTCTTGCGACTGGGGGTGGCGCATTTCGCCCGGGTTGCGGGCTTGGACTGGGGAATCGTGCCGTGTTCTCGAGTCTTGCGACTGGGGCTGGCGTATTTCGCCCGCGTTGCGGGCTTGGACTGGGGAATCGTGCCGTGTTCCCCAGTCTTACGACTGGGGCTAGCGTATTTCGCCCGCGTTGCGGGCTGAGGTTGGGGGATCGTCC
>JARLFZ010000143.1 GCA_031296305.1 Occallatibacter sp.
CTGTTGTGATTTCCGAGCCAACCTGCAGTATGGCGTTTTCTGTCACATGCATCATCACGTCGACGGTTACATTCTTTACTGTCCAGGATGCAAACCCCGAAGCAGTAATGCGAATCGCATAGGAACCCACCTGCAAGCGGTTCACCTGGTAGTTGCCGCTCTCGTCGGTGGTCACATCGACTGCCAAGCCATTGTTTTGATTCGTGACATGAACCTTCGCACCACGCACGACCGCGCCGTTCTGGTCCGTGACATTGCCGACGATAAAGCCAACATCCTGCTGCGCCTGAGCCATTCGCCCGCCCGAGCACAATACCAAAAAGAACGTCAGCAGCACCGCGAAGAACAATGCCGTCCTGCTGCACGCACCGGATTTCGATTGCCGTGTGATCACTGAATTTCCTCCAAATCTCTCGCCGATTCCGCTTTTCGAACGCACCTGCTCCCACACTTCCAGATGGGCATGCGCCAGGCGCACACTGTCAGTTGGTGCTTTTCCGCCGTTCCCACCCGCACGGTGTATTCCAGGCCGTTGCGGACGGTAAATCGACGACGCAGCAACTCTAGACCCGTAAATATGCGGCGCGCATCTGTCGAAAGTTAGAATGCTCCGGAAAATCTTTCCGCGGGGCAAGACCGATCCAGCCTTCACAGATGGATCAGTCCCCGTTGCAGCGCGGTCACCACGGCCTGCGTGCGGTCGCGCACACCGAGCCGGTTCAGAATGACGCTGACGTGGCACTTGACCGTGCCTTCCGTGATGCATAACTCGTCTGCGATCTCGCCATTCGAACGTCCCTGGGCCATGAGCCTGAGCACGTCGCACTCGCGTTTACTAAGCGAGGAGTCTGGCATGCGCGAGGCCAGCGCCTGTGAAACCGGAGAAGGCACGTAGCGGCCGCCCATGTGAACCTTCCTGATCGCCTCGAAGAGAACCTCCTGCGGCATGTCTTTGATCAGGTAGCCGGAGGCGCCTGCTTCCAGCGCCTGATAGATGTCCTCATCACCGTCGTAGGTGGTAAGCACGATGAAGCGGGCCTTGGGGTCCCGGTTTCGGATTTGCCGGATGGCCTCCACGCCGTTGATGCCCGGCAGACGAAGATCCATCAGCGTGATATCGGGATGGTGCAGCTGATGCAAGCGAACCGCTTCTTCTCCGTTGCGTGCCTGCGCCACCAGCACCATGTTCTTGCTGGCTGCAATGAGCGCTCCGACACCCAGCAGCACAACCGGATGGTCGTCCACAATGAGAATGCTGATAGGTGCCATGGCAAGGCAATTATAGACGGGCACAGAGGCCGGAGTCGGTGACCGGGCCTGTCGATTCGATTGCAGACACCCTACGTCTGCAGAGTGGCACGCGCAATCTTAACGATCACCCGAGTTCCCTTGTACAGGTCGCTTTCAATATTGAACTTTCCGCCGAATTGGTGGATCCGCTCGCGCATTCCGCGCAAGCCGAAGTGTCCGCCGGCAAAGGCTTCCGACGCGTCGAATCCCGCGCCATTGTCTTCGACCGTCATCCGCAGCAAATCTGATCCGTAATACAGATCGATCTGTATCTCCCGCGCGCGTCCATGAAGAATCGCGTTGAACACAGCTTCGCGCGCAACCATCATTAACTCGTGCGTGGCCTGCGGGTCAATGGAGAAGCATTTGCCGCTGACAGTACTCACGGCTTTGAGTCCGTGCTCGCGGACCACCCGATCCGCCATGCTGGCGAGTGCGGCGGGCAGGTCGTCCAGGGGGCGCTCCTCGCCACGAAGATTGCGCACGGCCTGGCGCGCCTCGTCCACGGTGGCATGAATCTGCGTGGCCGCGTAGTCGATCAGATGAAGCCGGGTTTCCTCATCGTCGACGTCGCTTGAAGAGGCCGCCTTGAGCAACGCAGAGACGCCGATGCAGCCTTGAATCAGCGTATCGTGCATCTCCCGCGCAAGTCGCGTCCGCTCCGCAAGCACGGCCTTGAAGCGGGCGCGGATCTGCTGCATACGGATGCGATAGGCAATCAACACGGCACAACCCACGATCAAAACGCAGACCACGATGAACCATGCGGTTTGATAGAAGCGACGGAGTTTCTCAACGCCGATGGTTACCCGCACCGTACGCTCGGGGTGGTTGGTTTCCCAGGCTTCCACCACAAACGTGAATTTTCCGGGCGGCAGATTCGTATATGTCGCACGTCGCTGCCATGCGCCAGCGTAAATCCAATCGCGATCAAACCCTTCCAGTTTATAGCGAAACTCGAGCCCTTCCTGCGGACTAAGCAACACAGGTTGATAGACAATGTCCAAGCGATTGCTGTTGGCCGGAACGGTCAATTTATCGGCCATCGACACGGTCTGGCCGTCGACCGCAACCGCGTCAATGACGAGTCCGAGATTCGTCTGTGGACGAGCGTCGTCTGGATTGATTCTCCATAGTCCCTGGCTAGTGGGAAACCACGCTTCGCCTGCCGCAGTGAGCGCACCGGCAGCCTGCATTCCGCCCAGCACCTGCACCGCCGCGTTTCCCTCGCTGACCTGGTAGCGCTCCAAGGGTATGAGTCTTTCCGGACTTCGCACGGTAGCGCCGATCGTGGCGCGATCCAGCAACATCACGCCCGATGGACCGCTGGCCCAGAGGTGATTGCGCCGATCGCCCAGTATGCAATAGATGGTGTTGCTTGTGAGTCCTTCGGCGGTGGTAAAGTGCGCGAGCTGGCGATTGCGGTAGAGATAAATGCCGCTGCCATGCGTCCCTATCCACAGTCCGTTGGCGTCGTCCTGATAGAGCGCTCGAATGCTTTCTCCGGCAAGAGCCACAGTCAAGGCGTTGCTGACGAATGCTCCGTTTCTGTAAGCGCCCAGTCCGCGATCCGAGCCGATCCAGATGGTTCCGTCGCGGTCTTCCAACAGGGCGCGGATATAGTTATTCGCCAGCCCGTTCTGTGTGCGCAGATCGTGCAGCGTGCCTCGGTCGAGATGGCTGACGCCGTAGTTGGTGCCAATCCAGAGCGTGCCATCGCGGGCCTCAAGAAGCGCCTGCACAAAGTTGCTCGACAAGCCCTCATGCGTGGTGAAGTGCTGCGCTGCACCGGCGCGGAAGCGATACACGCCTCCGCCGATCGTCCCGACCCACAGCGATCCATCTCTTCCGCGTAGCACATTGCGCACGCGCACATTGCCAAGCTGAGGAAATCTGACAGGAACAGCGCGCTCTCCCACTACATGCACAAGCTGGTTGGAGGCGAGCCAGAGCGAGTTGTCGGTATCGAGCGCAACGGTACCGAAGTCCGCACCCGCGGCCTCCGGCAGAGCCAGCACCCGGACCGGCGTCCTGCTCAGGCAGGTGAAACCAATCAGCGTGCCGATCCAAACATTCTGACTGGAGTCAATATAGAGCGAGTAGACTGTGTCGCTGATCAGCGGCGACGGGGACAGAAGGCGCGTGACGCGGGGCCCGCGAATTCTGAAGATGCCCGATCCGATGGTGCCGGCCCACATCTCTCCACCCGCCACGGCGCGCAGCGTGCGAATCAGGCCGAAGACCCCCGGGACAGCTTCAAGATGTGTTGCTCCGGGTGGCAGCCGATACAAGCCGCTCACGGTTCCCACCCAGATGGCGCCGTCGCTCGATTCGGCGAGTGACTTGACCTGGTTGCGATTGTCCTTGCCCGGCAGCGGATATTCGCGGGACTGCCCATCCTTGAAGGCAAATAAGCGCGAGCCGCCCGCCCAGATGCGCCCGGCATCGTCCTCCAGCACGGCATGAGCATCGGGATCGGTCACGCCCAGTTGCCTTTCGACCGGTTCCAGTCGCCCATCTTTGACCCAGAACAAGCCGCCGTCGGTAGCGACCCACAACCGACCGTGATGGTCTTCGGTCATCGCGCGTACATAGGCAGTGCTCTGTCCGCGTTCAGCCGGAAGCGCGTGGAAGGCTCCGTTCCGCCACTCGATCAATCCGCCACCGCTGGTGCCGATCCACAGAGTTCCATCACGCGCGGTCAGCAGAGTGAAGACGTCGTCCTCCTGAAACGCTGGAGTATTGGCGTGATTGAAGAGGTGAAAGCCGGCGCCGTCAAAGCGCAGCAGTCCGCCGGTGGTTCCCACCCACAGGTAGCCGTCGCGGCTCTCCGCAAAGGCCTGCACGGTCTGTTCCGGCAATCCATTCTGCGACTGCCAGGAGCGCACCATGTAGTTCCACTCCGGTTCGCCTGTGGCGCGGTTCTTCGCGGTTGAGGATTGTGCAGCAGAGGCGGGCGCGAGCAGGAGGCAGACGCAGAGCATGGTTGTTGCCCACAGGAAGGCGAGCTGACGGGATGGCGCTACGGATTGTTTTCGTGCAAAGTCCGGCACTTGCCTCTCCCGCTCCCCGCGAGTCATTTGAATTGCTTCAGCCTATTCCGTCAACCATGGGAGTGAAGCTGCCGCCGCGAATGAGTCCGAGAATCCCCCGGCCAACAGCCGCGTGTCTCAAGAAAATCATTTTGCAAATCTAACTTTTAGCAGATTCGCTTCAGGACCACCTCTCCTATGATTGCGTTTGATTGCGTTACGCAGGAGGAGAATGCGGCAGAGCACGGGACGCTCCAGCCCTGCCGAAAGAACGGTCTCTGGAAGCAATCTCCTGCGCATGCGGGCCGCCATCGATGCCACGTCCGCGAAGAAATGAGGAAGTAGATGACCTGTGATTCCCTGTTTAGGAAAAGCCGCTCTGTGTCGCGGCGTTCGGTTCTGGCTGCGCTGGCAGGCTCCGCGACCTATGCGTGCGCGCAAAGCTTTCTGCCGGGCATCCCCAACATCGGGTTGAAGTCCGACACCGATCCTTCTCGCACCGAGTGCGGCATTGGCGCGCTCATGCCCTGGGCCGACGGTCTCTACGCTGTCACGTACAACTCATCGGGAATCGGCGGCAGAGCGAGCGGCGCAAAGAGCGGCAGCGGCCTGGGGCTCTACCGGATCGACGACACGCTCAAGCCCACCCTGCTCGACGTGCACAACGGCGTGTTCGCCAACCGCTTCATCCATCATCACTCCAACCAGTGCATTATCGGCCCCTACATCGTGGATGCAGAGGGCAAGTGGCGACGGATCGAAGGCCTGCTCGGGCATCGGCTGACGGCCACCATGCCCCACCTCACTGACCCTGCTAACCGCGTCTACTTCCAGACTATGGAAGGCCTCTTCTTCGAAATGGACGTCAGCGACCTGAAGCCGCGTCTGCTCTTCAATCTCACGGCGGACATGGGCATCAAACAGCAGCCGCACTTCAAGGGTGGCTACACGGCGCAGGGCCGGGTCGTGGTCACCAATAATGGGTTTTTCAGTTACGGAGAAACCGACGCAGGTCTGTTCGAGTGGGACGGCGGCAAGACATGGCGGCGCATCTCCGACAAGCCGCACATGGACGTGGCGGCGCGCAACAACATGCAGAGCGTTCTATTTGCGTCGGGCTGGGACGAGCGCTCGGTTCTTTTCGATGCTCTGGTCGACGGCGAGTGGCAGCACTATCGCCTGCCCAAGGCCTCGCACGCTTTTGAGCAGGCATGGCAGACCGAGTGGATGCGCATCCGCGAGATCGAAACCGAACACTACATGATGGACATTCAAGGCATGTTCTACGAGCTGCAGCCGGTACCCTTCGAAGGCCGCATCTGGGGCGTAAAGCCGGTCTGCCAGCACCTGCGCACCATCCCCGACTACTGCAGCTTCCGCGGCATGCTGGCCCTCGGCGGCAACGAGAACACACCGAACGAAGACAACAATGCGGTACTCGGCCAGCCACAGAGCGGCATCTGGTTCGGCAAATCCGACGACTTGTGGAGTTGGGGCCGCCCGCAGGGTTGGGGAGGCCCGTGGCGCAACGATTCAGTGACCGCCGGGGTGCCCTCAGATCCGTTTTTGTTTACGGATTTTCGCTGCAAGATGCTCCATCTCGTCGCCGACAAACGTGCTGAGGTGGAGATTCAAGTCGACTTTCTCGGCAACGGCACATGGGAGAAGTACGAGACTATCCGGCTCACGGCCGGCGTGTACCATCCGGTGCTCTTCGAGGATGCATTCAGCGCGCAATGGGTTCGCCTGCTACCAAGCGCCTCCTGCAGGGTGACGGCGGAGTTCATGTTCACGTAGCCCGGATTATGCTTGAAGGCATTGAATGTATTGGCAAGGCAGCATTTATAGCCTTCGAAAGGCCCTTCGCTTGGCAGGTTCCACCTCGACACAGTGTTTAGCGGCACCAACGTATTCCACGGCACCATGTTCGAGTTCAGCCAGATTCCTAACCTAGACGCCAATCTCTACTTCAACTCTGCAGTATGGGGACTCGCCCCCACCTCACCGCTTACCCCTTTTCAGTCAGCTCTCTTTCTCTGTGGAACGGACCATCGGTAGGTAGATCAGGGGGGATTCAGCAACAAAGATACCCGCAGCCTTGCGGTTACTTCAACGACAAATCGCGCGAGTGCATGTGCACGCCGCCGATGATCCAGCGCTACGTGGCCAAGATCTCCGGTCCTCTGCTGGACCGCATCGACATTCACATTGAAGTTCCGGCGGTGCAGTATAAGGAGTTGCGCGGCGGGGCGGCGGCCGAGGGATCCGCGCAGATTCGCGACCGCGTGATGGCCGCGCGCGAACGCCAACGCGGGCGATTCAAGAAGTCGGGCGAAAAGATCTACGCCAACGCGCAGATGACCACGCGCCAGATTCGGACGCATTGCGAACTGGACGCCGACTCCGAGCGGTTGCTGGAACGCGCCATGAAACAGCAGGGCCTGACCGCGCGCGCGCACGATCGCATCCTGAAAGTTGCCCGCACGATCGCGGATCTGGAGGGCGCAGAACACCTCGCCGTCTCCCACCTCGCCGAGGCCATTCAATATCGCACGCTCGACCGTAGCTACTGGGCGTAAAATTAGCAGCCGTCGGGCCCTCGTACAACAAACGTGCTCCAAATTCTGAACTGCACCGACCGCTCAACCGGCAAGGGCCCATGGTAGCTCTCGCAATGGTTGGTTCGTTTCGTGCATCGGCACCCCATTTTTGGCCGAGCCTGTTCATGCTACGGCCCCTCAAAAAAAGGAGAAGGAATGAAACTCCCGGTCAATCGATTTGCAGGAACTATCGTACTGCTGTTCTTCTGCCTCGGTATCGTTCAAGCGCAAAGCAAGTCCGACTCGCTGAAAAGCGCTTTCGAAAATCCGCCACAAAGCGCGCAACCGCGCGTCTGGTGGCACTGGATGAATGGCAACATCTCCAAGGAAGGCATCAAGCTCGACCTGGAGTGGATGCACAGAGTAGGCGTGGCGGGATACCAGAACTTCGACGCCGCTTTGTCCACGCCGCAGGTGGTCGACCATCGCCTGGCCTACATGACCCCGGAATGGAAG
>JARLFZ010000144.1 GCA_031296305.1 Occallatibacter sp.
AGCCGCGAGTGGCAGGAATTTGCCGAAGCCTTCCGCGACAAAGTGATCTCAACAAAAGACGGAACCGGCATCTACTTCCTGAGCGCGACCATTACTTCGCCTACGCTGGCGCGGCAGTGGAGCGAGGTGCAGAAGGCATTCCCCAACGCGAAGATGGTGCAGTACGATCCCGCAATCGCCGGGACGTTCCTTGAAAAAGGATTCAACGTTCAGTACGACCTGAGCCAGGCCGATGTGATCGTTTCGCTCGACGCCGATTTCCTGTCGGGCGCGAGCTATCCGGGCTTCCATAAGTTGGTGCGCGACTATGCGGCGCGCCGCAAGCAACCGGAAAACGGCATGAACCGGCTCTACGCGGTGGAAAGCACGACCACCACGACCGGCATGAAGGCCGAGCATCGGCTGGGGCTGCGTGCGAGCGAGATTCCGTATTTTGCAAAAGCGCTTTATGCGGAAGTTGGCCCGACCGACAATCCGGCGCCCGCTTATGCGTGGACGGCAGATCAGAAGAAGTTTCTTGCAGCGCTCGCCAAGGACCTGAGAGCCAACGCTGGCAAGTGTGTGGTGATTCCGGGGTTGTATCAGGACCCGTCGGTTGCGGCGCTGGCGATTGCGATCAATATCGCGCTCGGCAACGTTGGCAAGACGGTTCTGGTTGGCTCCGAGCCCGCGATTCCGCTGCCCAGCGATCAGCTTGGCGATTTCAAAGCTCTGGTTGCCGATCTCAATGCGGGCAAGGTGGATTGGCTGGTGATTCTCAACTCCAATCCGATCTACGACGCACCTGCGGATTTGAATTTTGCTTCGGCCTTCGACAAAGCCAACACGGTCGCCCATCTCGGTTCGCACTACGACGAGACCGGCCAGCAGTCGCACTGGTACATTCCGGCGGCGCACTATCTTGAGTCGTGGTCGGACGCGCGCGCTTACGACGGAACGGTTTCCATTGTGCAGCCGATGATCGATCCGCTTTACGGTGGGCACTCGTCGCATCATGTTTTCCAGGCGCTGCTCAACGAGCCGATGGTGAGCCCGTACGATGCGGTGCGCGAGACGTGGAAGACTGTCATCAAAGGCGATTTTGAGGCCGGCTGGCGCAAGGCGCTGCACGATGGATGGATTGCGGATTCGACGACAGTGCCGATCGACGCGAAAGCGTTTATTTGGCGAACGACGCCGCTCCTGCCGCAGGTTCCCACGCCCACATCGAAGGATTCGGTCGAGATCATCTTCCGCCCCGATCCGAATGTGTATGACGGGCGCTGGGCGAATGTGGGTTGGTTGCAGGAGCTGCCCAAGCCGGTCACCAGCCTGAGCTGGGACAATGCAGCCATCGTCTCCGGCGCCACGCTCACCAAGTGGAATCTGGAAGAAGACGACATTATCGAAATCACCGTGGGCAACGGCCGCGTGAAGGCGCCGGTGATTGTCGCGCCGGGCCATCCGGATAACTCTGTTACCGTCTATCTCGGCTACGGACGCGAAGTGGGCCGCGTGGCGGGCGGCGCCGGCTTCAACGCCTATCTCATTCGCAACACCTGGGCGCCGTTCTACGCAACGGGCGCTGTAAAGAAGGTCGACGGCAAGTGGGGCACGGCCATCACCAAGAGCCACTACCAGGATCAACGTGGCAAGACCTTCGGCCAGCAGGGCAACGGCAACAATTCGCTCGAAGCCGATGAAGCGATCGGCGAGCGCGGCATTATCCGTTACGCAACACTCGAAGAGTTCAAGGCCAATCCGAACTTCGCGCATGAGGGCGAAGGCCGCGAGACGCCAACCAACGACACCTCGCTCTTCCCCAACTGGGAGTACAACGAGGCCAACGCCTGGGCCATGTCCATCGACATGAACAGTTGCACGGGCTGCAATGCCTGTATCGTGAGCTGTTATGCCGAGAACAACATCGCCGTGGTGGGCAAGCAGCAGGTGCGCATCGGGCGCAACATGCAGTGGCTGCGCATCGATTCTTACTTTGAGGGCGACCTGGCCGCGCCCCGCGCGCACTTCCAGCCCATGGCCTGCCAGCATTGCGAAAACGCGCCATGCGAGCAGGTTTGCCCGGTGGGCGCCACGGTGCACACGCCGGAAGGCCTGAACACCATGGTCTACAACCGCTGCGTGGGCACGCGCTACTGCTCCAACAACTGCCCCTACAAGGTGCGCCGCTTCAATTTCCTGCTCTACTCCGATTTCGAGACCGAGAGCGTGAAGCTGATGCGCAACCCCGACGTGAGCGTGCGCTCGCGCGGCGTGATGGAGAAGTGCAGCTACTGCATCCAGCGCATCTCGGCGGCGAAGATCGAAGCGGACAAGGAAAATCGCAATATTCGCGACGGGGAGATCGTGACCGCCTGCCAGCAGGCCTGCCCCGCGAGCGCGATCACCTTCGGCAACAAGAACGACAAAGACAGCAACGTGTCCAAACTGCGAGCGCAGCAGCGCAGCTATCAGGTCATTGCCGACATCAACACCCGTCCGCGCACCACGTATGTCGCGGAGGTTTTGAATCTGAACCAGGAACTCGAAGAGACGCCGGTGGAGCACACGCCGGCGTAAAGACGGGGACTAAGGGACTGAGGGACTAAGGGACTCGAAAAGCAGGGACCAAGGGAACAAAGACGGACCATGGCGACCAAAGAAGTAAAACCCGCTGACCATTGGGTCGATCCCGCAACCGGGGAATACCGCGTCATCGCGCCCGGCCAGACCTTCCGGTCCATCACCGAGAAGATCGTGCGCATCGTGCTCACCCCGCACACGCCGATGGGCTGGTTTGCGCTCTTCACGGTGGCCGGCGGCGGCGCAACCATGCTCATGGTGGCGCTCACCTGGCTGTTCCTCAAGGGCGTAGGCATCTGGGCCATCACGCAACCCGTGGCCTGGGGATTCGCGATCATCAATTTCGTCTGGTGGATCGGTATCGGCCACGCCGGCACGCTGATCTCGGCCATTCTGCTGCTCTTCAAGCAGGGATGGCGCAACTCCATCAGCCGTTTTGCCGAGGCCATGACCATCTTTGCCGTGGCCTGCGCCGGGTTGTTCCCGGTGATTCACGTGGGCCGCCCGTGGCTGGGTTACTGGCTGTTGCCGCTGCCCTTCACCATGAATGTCTGGCCGCAGTTCCGCTCCCCGCTTATGTGGGACGTGTTCGCGGTCTCCACCTACGCCACTATCTCCGTGGTCTTCTGGTACATCGGAATGGTGCCCGACTTCGGCACCATGCGCGATCGCGCGCAATCCCGGTTCGCGCAGTATTTTTACGGACTCCTGAGCGTGGGCTGGCGCGGTTCGGTGCGCCACTGGATGCGCTACGAGACAGCATCGCTGCTGCTTGCCGGACTGGCCACGCCGCTGGTGCTCTCGGTGCACACCGTCATCAGCTTCGATTTCGCCGTGGCCGTTTTGCCCGGATGGCACACCACCATCTTCCCGCCCTACTTTGTCGCCGGCGCCATTTACTCCGGCTTCGCCATGGTGCTCACCCTGGCCATTCCGCTGCGAAAGTTCTATCACCTGGAGTCGCTGGTCACCGAGCGCCATATCGACAACATGGGCAAGGTCATGCTGGTTACCGGCTTCATCGTGGCGTACGGCTACGGCATGGAAGCCTTCATGGCCTGGTACTCGGCCGATCACTGGGAGGCATTCGCCTTCTGGAATCGCGCCTTCGGTCCCATGGGCTGGTCGTATTGGACCTTAATCGCCTGCAATCTGGTAATTCCGCTAACCACGCTGTGGTCGCGCAAGCTGCGCACCAACATCGCATACATGTTTTTCATTTCCATCGTGGTCAACACGGGCATGTGGTTTGAGCGTTTCGTCATCGTCGTCACCAGCCTCTACCGCGACTTTCTGCCCTCGTCCTGGGGAACCTATCGCGCGACCAAGTGGGACTACGCAACCTTTGTGGGCACGCTTGGCTTCTTTACCGTGCTGTTCCTGTTGTTTGTGCGCTTCCTGCCCATGATTCCGATGAACGAAATTCGCATGATTCTGCCTCAGGCCAAGATCAAGCCCAAGGCCACCGTGGAGGCGGGAGACTGATATGCCTGCACGCGAAGGAGTGTACGGCCTGCTGGCCGAATTCGAGACCCCGGGCGATCTGGTGAGAGCCGCGCAGCAAGCGCGTCAGGATGGCAGGCGGCGCAGGGACTGCTACACGCCCTATCCAGTAGAAGAAGCTGCCGAAGCCATCGGCTTCCATCGCAACAAGGTGCCGCTTTTGACGCTCATCGGCGGCCTGATGGGCGGCACAGCAATGTTCCTGCTGCAAGTTTGGGTGTCGGTGCTCGCCTATCCGCTCAACATCGCGGGGCGCCCCATGTATTCGTGGCCTGCCTTTATTGTGCCCACTTACGAGTGGACCATTCTCTGGGCCGGTCTTTCGGCTGCATTCGGCATGCTGGCATTGAACGGCCTGCCGGCGCTTTATCACCCGCTTTTCAACGCGCCCAACTTCCGCGACGGTGCTACTACGGATAAATTCTTCCTCTGTCTTGAAGCGCTCGATCCCAAATTCGATCGCGCCGAAACCAAGGCCTATTTGGAAAAGTTCAAGCCGAATTCGATTGTGGAGGTGGAGTACTGATGAACCACCTCAGGGAGCGAGGGAGCGAGGGAGCAAGGGAGCAAGGAATTCTGCGCTTCATCCGGACGGTGATCCGGGGGATTGCCTTGAAAGGGCATGACTTTAGTCGTGCCGTAAAAGCGCAAGAGAAAGGCGCGGCTTTAGCCGCTGAGGGCGTGTACGCGGCTGGCAAGATTTTCCCCCAGGGGCTAAAGCCCCGGGCATTCACGGGGCCCAGCAGCGGCACGACTAAAGTCGTGCCCTTTCAAAACAACGCGCAAAGACTCGCCGGTAGGGCCGCTGCGATTTCCGCTCTCGCGCTCATCTTCGCGGCCGGCTGCCGACAGGACATGCAGGACCAGCCCAAGATGGTTTCGCAGCGCGGCTCCGATTTCTTCGCCGACCATCGCGGCGCGCGTCCCCAGGTTCTTGACACCGTGGCCCGCGGCCAGCTCCACGAAGACACGTACTTTTACACCGGCGTGGTGCAGGGGCCGAATGGTTACAGGCAAGAACTCGATCAGATGCCCTCCGAGATTCCGGTGACGATGGAAGTGCTTGAGCGTGGCCAGGAACGCTTCAACGTGTATTGCACGCCCTGCCACTCGCGCGTGGGCAACGGGCTGGGCGAGATTGTGCAACGCGGCTTCAAGCCTGCCGGCAATCTCCACGATCAGGTGCGCCTGTCGCAGCCCATCTCGCACTACTTTTACGTGATGACGCACGGCTACGGCGCCATGCCCGACTACTCGGCGCAGCTGCCGCCAGCCGATCGCTGGGCCGTGGCCGCGTACATTCGCGCTCTGCAACTGAGCCAGGCGGCCAAGCCCACGGATGTGCCGTCAGGCATGCAGATCAAAAATCTCAAGGACATTGCAAGCGGTGAAGGGCATCCGGAATACGCCCAGCCCTGGCCCATGCCGACGACGGCGACGCAAGCTTACCCGCCCATCGCCAGCCAGGGAACGCCGGGCATGGCTCCGGCTTATCCGGCGGATCCGGCAATTTCAATTCCAAAGACGGCGCCGCCTGCGGCAGGGAAGAAGTGAAAAAGACCGGGACTGAGGGACTAGGGACTAAGGGACTGTAACAGGATGAACGTGAATGGATAGCAACCACAACCCGTACACGAAGCAACTTCCCGCCGAGCTCGGCGCGCCCGCTTTTGTCGACGCCTGGAAGTCTCGCGCGCTCGTGATCGGAGCCATCTTCGCCGTGATCGCCGTAATCCTCGGATTCCTGGGCCAGGCCGAGGACGGCCTGGGCTGGGACCACTTCTTGCGCGCCTGGACCCTCGGCACCATGCTCACCTGGGGCCTGGCCGTTGGCGGCCTGGCGCTGCTGATGGTGCAGTACTGCTCCGGCGGCAAGTGGGGACTGCTGCTGCGCCGTCCGCTTGAAGCTCTCAGCCGCACTCTGCCGGTCATCTTCGTCTACTGGCTGGTCATCGCCCTCTTCATGAAGCGGCTCTACCTGTGGGCGCAATTCACCACTGCCGGCGACACCGCCGCGGCCCTCAAGAATGGCGTGCTCACAGAAATCCAAGCCCACTGCATCGACTTCAAACGCCCCATGCTGAATGCGGACATGTTCTGGGGTGTCAGCCTGCTCTGCTTCGCCATCTGGGTCTACTACGCGGTGCGTCTCAACGCGCTCGCTCTCCAGCGCGAGGCCGACGCGCCCGAGAACACGCCCTATTGGATCAAAAAGTTCGAGAACATCAGCGGCCCCGGCATCATCATCTACTCCATCACCATGACGGCCTGCGCCATTTACTGGGTCATGTCGATGGATGTTACCTGGTTCTCCTCGGTCTACGGCCTGCTGTTCCTCGTAGGCCAGGGCTACCTGGTATTGGCCTTCTGCATCATCGTGGCCATCTCGCTCTCCAAAGCCGAGCCCTTCAAGACCATCCTGCGCCAAACCGAGCAGCACGATCTGGGCAAACTCACCTTTGCTTTTGTGATGCTCAATATCTATCTGAACTTCGGCCAGTTCCTCATCATCTGGTCCGGCAACCTGCCCGGCGAAATCAACTGGTACCTCGATCGCATTCGCGGCAGTTGGGGCATCGTCATCACTCTCGACTTCATCTTCCACTGGGTCATTCCCTTCAGCATGCTGCTCTCGCGCGACCTCAAGCGCAACAAGAAGCGCCTGCTGCGCGTCTGCCAGTGGATGGTGTTCGCCCGCGCCTTCGACATGTTCTGGCTCATCGAGCCCAACTTCAAAGACGCGGCGCGCAATCTCCACTTCAGCTGGGGAATTCTCGAATACATTGCCGTGCCCGCCGCGATGTTCTCGTTCTGGCTGGCCTACTACTGCACCCGCCTGAAAGCGCGTCCGCTGGTGCAGGTGAACGATCCGCATCTCGAGGAGATTCTGGAGCCTGAACATGCCAATGCATGACAAAAACGGGCCTAACGACCACGGGCATAAGGTATTTGAAGACCCGGATCGGGACAAAGCCGCTCCGGAGAAAGTTGACGCCTCGCTCGGCTATGAGCGCAGCGACGTCGGCGTCACGGGCATTGTGGTATTTGTCGTCGCGCTTGCCATCTTCGTCGTGGTCGGCGGCGTGCTCTGCTACGGCATCGGCAAGGTGATCAACGCCCGCATGAATAAGGAAGACGGCCCCAACAGCAAGTGGACGAAGACCGTGGATGTGCGCCAGCTCGGCAACTTCCCCTCCAGTCCCGAACT
>JARLFZ010000145.1 GCA_031296305.1 Occallatibacter sp.
TAATCTTCTGTACTATGAGCTCGCCGCGCATCATCAGCTTCCGCATCGCGCCGCAGAGGGTCGCCGAACTCGACGCGATTGCCAAATCGCTGGATCGGGATCGCAGCCACCTGCTCAATGAAGCTGTGGAATCCTATCTTGACCAGCAGCGCCGCTTTGTCGTCATGGTCAAAGAGGGACTACGCGCGTCAAAGAACGGGAAAACCATCGACGATGAGGATCTCGACCATCTGATCGGCTCGTGGGTCAAGCCGAAACCCGTCGGGAAGAAAGAACAGAAAGCCCGGCGAGACAAGTGAAGCTACGGTGGACCCTCCCGGCAGTCGAGCAGCTCCGTGAAATCTTCGAGTACATCGCGGACGATAACCCCGCCGCTGCCGCACGCTCGGTCGAGCGCATTCGGCTCTCCATCCGTCAAGCCTCCCGCATGCCCTATGCGGGAAGAGGGGGTCGCGTCGGTGGCACGCGCGAGGTGATTGTGCCGGGAACGTCCTACATCGTCGCTTATCGCATTCTGGAAGACGCGATTCACGTTCTCGCCATCCTGCACGGCACGCAGCAGTGGCCTGAATCTTTCTAGTTCTCTAACTGCTTGATTTTGCACTAATTTCGTACCCCATCGACCCCCATTTCTGGACAGAGGCGCAGTCCCCACGCAACCTAATCGCGGTCTTCTGTGTCTAAGAGGAGGCATGCGGTGGACAAGCTGCCCATCAATCCCTGAACCAGGCCGGCTGCCCCGCAAGCTCAAAAATCGTGAAATGAAAGTGGAGGATTCCCCCATGACAAGAACCACGGATTCCCGCAAGCTTCTGGTTTTGGCTGCCGCCCTGTTTGCAGCTCTTCTAACCCTTTCGAACGTGGCATCGGCAGCTGAGCCGCAGGATTTATCTGCCGCTGTCCATTCCAAGCTCGATAAGTCGCAATACAAGGATGTCCAAGTCAACGTGGACTCGAACGGCGTTGCCACCCTCACCGGCACAGTCAGCTTGTACGAGTACAAGGCCGATGCCGACAAGAACGTGCACAAAGTGAAAGGTGTCACGGCGGTGCGCAACGACATTCAGGTCGCCGGCCCCTCGGTGTCCGACAGCCAGTTGGAGAAAAGCCTCGGAGAAAAGCTGGCCTACGACCGCGTCGGCTACGGCAATGTCTTCGACGCCATCACGTTGCAGGTGCAAAATGGCGTAGTTACGCTGGGCGGTTCCGCGCTCGATTACCCTAGCCGCGACTCCGCCCTCGCGGTCGTCTCTACCACGCCCGGAGTCAAAGACGTGGTCGATCAGATCACCGTAGATCCGGTTTCGCCCATGGACAACCAAATCCGGATGCAGGTGGCGCGTGCGGTCTATGGCTTCCCATCGCTCAACAGGTACGCCATCGACCCCGCCAAACCTATTCGCATTGCGGTCCAGAACGGCAATGTGGCGCTTTACGGCGTAGTCGACTCGCAGGCCGACAAGGATGCCGCCTTCATTCGCGCTAACGGCGTTCCCGGAGTCTTCAGCGTGAAGAACTATCTGCAGGTGGCCAACCAGCCGACCGAAAGCAAGAAATAAGGCTTCGCTGCCGGCACAACCTGTTCGTTTTCCTCGCGGCCCTGGAGGTGGCATTGCCTCCGGGGCCGTTTTGCGTTCCACGCAGCCGCATCGATATCCCTCAAACCAATCCGGCCCCGTGTGCGTAGAATGCCCATGTAGGCCCTACAGAAAAACTGAGTGCATCAGATCTCTGCAACGAGGAGACTCCATGGAGCCGGAGTACCAGCGCCTTTCCACTGCCGCGCCCCCCGCAAGTCACGCTGAACCTGTTTTGAGCCCGCCGTCTGCAAATTTTGTCCCTCTTGAACCCACTCCCGCTGAGGATCCTTACCACGGTCTGCGCTGGATCTTCATCGGCCCCCAGGGTTTGCGCGCCGGCTGGTCGGTGTTTGTGTTTTTCATCCTGCTCAGGTATCTCACCGAAGGGATTGGCACCTTGCTGTTCGGTGCCCACCTGATCGGCGGCAGCGCAGACGATTTCTCGCCTGTGCCTGCGTTCTTCGGTGAAGCCGGAGGCCTGCTCGCGTTGCTCATCGCAATCGCCGTCGTCGGCCTCCTCGAGGGCCGCTGGATTCCGGCGTATAACCTCACCGGCTCGCAGCGGCCGCAGCATTTCCTCTTCGGCCTGGCTGCCGGATTTGTTGCCCTTTCCGCGCTGGTTGGAGTGCTGGCAGCGGGTGGATGGCTGCACTTCGGCCCCGTCGCGCTCTCCGGCACGGCCATCTTGCGCTTTGGCCTGTTATGGGGCTGCATTTTTCTCGTTGGGGCCTGTTACGAAGAGGGCATGTGCCGCTGCTTTCTGCTCTTCACTCTCACCCGCGGCATCAACTACTGGTGGGCGCTGTGCATTTGCGCGTACCTCTGCGCGCGCCTGGCGATGAGACATCACCTCGGTGGCGATGCATGGGGTGTGTATGCCGCGATTCTCATCGGCCTCGTCCCCTGTTATGTTCTCTACCGAAGGGCTGCTCCACGCAGTGGTGGTTTTTGGTGTGCCGCATGGGTTACGTCGGCCTATTTCGGTTATATGCACGTCTCCAATCCGGGCGAAACATGGATCGGCATCTTTGCCGCTGCCTTTATCGGCTTTGTCTTTTGCGTGAGCGTGCGCCTTACAGGTTCGGCCTGGTGGGCCATTGGCTGCCATGCAGGCTGGGACTGGGCCGAGACATATTTCTACGGCACCGCCGATAGCGGACTCACTCCTCAAGGTTGCTACCTGACCAGCACACCGGCAGGCAATCCCTTGTGGAGCGGCGGTGCTGTCGGCCCGGAAGGCAGTCTGCTGGTGCTGGCCGCAATTCTGTTTCTGTTGGCTTTGGTTCTGGTCTACAGCCGCTTGAGCGCCCGCGCCACGCCCGCCGCCGCGTAACAGCCGAGGCGTAGACTGCGAATTACGAACTGTGAACTACGAACTGTGAACTGCAAGTATGCGCCTTTGGCTCAACCGGAGCGCCGAAGTCTCCCTTCGTGAGCAGTTGAACACCCAGGTTGTGCTCGGCATCCTCACGCGCGAGATTCTCCCCGGCCAAAAGCTGCCCAGCACGCGCGAGCTGGCGCGCCGCTTCGGCATTCATCCCAACACCGCCAGCGCCTGCTATCGCGAGCTGGAACGCGACGGCTGGCTTGAGTTCCGCCACGGCAGCGGCGTCTTTGTCGCCAACACGCGCCCTTCAACTCCTCTCAGTCCGGAGATGGCAGTCGACCAACTCATCGGCGAGCTCGCAGCCCGAGCGCGCAAAATCGGCGCGTCTGATTCACTTCTACGCGTGCGCCTGCGCCGCTGGCTCTCATTAGCCCCGCTGGCGCGCTGGCTCGTCATCGAACCCGACCCCGAGCTGCGCAAAATTGTCACCGTCGAAATGGAATCGAGACTCGCTCTCCCCGTTGCCTCTTGTACGCCCGATGAGTGCAGCGAAGAAACCCAAATTGCCCGGTCGATTCCCGTCTGTCTGCCCAGCAAGGCCGCCATGGTGCGCAAACTGCTTCGCGCCGGAACCGAACTGACCGTCTTCCAGGTCAACCCCGTGGCCTCAGCGCTCGAGGCCAATTTGCAGCGCTATCTTCCCGAGCACTCGGCCGATCTCATCGGCATCGCGTCACATTGGGGGGAATTCCAGCGCATGGGGCGCACGATGATCGTCGCCGCGGGCCTCAATCCGGAAAACCTTCTGGTGCGCGATGCCACCTGCCCCGGATGGAAGCGCGGACTGGAATCGACGTCGGCCGTCATCTGCGACGTTGTGACCGCGAAGCAACTGCCGAAGCCATGCTTCCCCATCGTTTTCCGCCTGCTCGACGAAGCCTCCATCGCGCAACTCCGCGCACTCGAAGTCGGGCATTCCGCCGCCTCGCCCAGCAATTCTTAACGCCAGCCCGCCTTTGTAGCGCCGGTCTCCTGACCGGCTGTAGCGCGGGCGTCCCCGCCCGCGCCTGCGCATCGACCACATAAACCCCCATCCACTCTGGCCCACCCCACTGTGACACTTCAAAAACTGTCCCAATCGGGTCCCACACAGACGAGCAATGGCCCTAGCCTTGTCTTTGCAACTCACAAGGAGATCCCATGAAACGTCAGATGATTCAAGCCGTTCTCTTGCTCAGCCTCTGCCCGCTGCTGGCGGCACAGCAGCCCAAGCAAGCCGTCTCGCTCTCAACAACTACTCCGGCCGGGCAACAGGCACCCGAAGCGCCGTCATCGAGCGCTATTGCCGCACGCACGAAGGCCATCAAAAACGCCCGGACAATTCGCATCAACTCTGAGACGCGGTTTCTGACCGTCAGCACCCTCGAGCGGGCTTTGATGAAAGAGAAGAACTGGAACCAGCTCGGTCTGAATATCGTCGAAACCGGGCGCAGCGCCGATCTTGAGATCGTCGTCAACCGGCTCATCTTCACTCACATCCATACCTACGTCGTCACGGACAAGAGCACAGGCATTGTTCTCGCCGCGGGCAGAGTCAGGGCCTTCGACGGAATCGTTGCCTCCGGTCCCATGGCCGAGCAGATTGTGAAGATTCTCTCCTCAGCCCGGCTCCCAGCGCAGCCGGCGGGTCCCGATCGCGGGTTGTGAGCGCGTGCCGGGCTGGCGCCGGCAAGCGGCGCCAATCCACTCTCTGGATTCGCTTCGAAGCGCATGCAAGCTGGGAGACAATGAAAGTACGGCACCCGAGGAAACAGCCATGAGAAAGACCATCGTATTTGCGGCGCTCTTCTGCGCGCTGCTCGTCACAGGATGGACCCACGCTCAGTCCCAAACCACCCGCAAATCCCTCCCCCAGCCAACCATCGTCCAGGGCATTCCCTGCGACAAAGGCTACGCGTGGTTCTTCGCAAGCGGCCAACTCGAAAAATGCACCGTCACGCGCGAGATTCCCTTCGGCGAAATCACCATCCCCGCCGGATCCTGGATCACTCTCACCGAAAACGGCAAGCCGAACTTTGTGCAGATGAGCCACGACGCGCCCGTGCTTGGATTGAAGTGTCAGGGGGGCGGTTTGCTGGGTGCGGGCGAAGGCCCGGTCGTCGCCTTCTACCCCAACGGCAAAGTCAAGGTCTGCTTCCTGGCTGGCGACCAGGCGGTCCAAGGCGTTCCATGCAGCCAAGGCGGCTTCTTCAGCACTGTCTCCGGCCCCGATCCCGGCGTGTACTTCTACAAAAGCGGCAAGCTGCGCCAATGCCGCCTCACCGCCGATTTTGGCAGAAAGCGCAAAGGAGAACTCTTCAAGCAGACGCCATGATCCCGCCGATCCTGGTCGCGCGGCCAGCGTATTCTGAATCTGGCCAATGTCCGATTCGTCTTCATCCACCTTGCCTGCACCACAGGCCGCGCCGCGCCGTCGCCGCAATAGCCGCTGGCCGCGGATTCTGCTCTATGTAGCTGGCAGCTTGCTTCTGCTGCTTCTCGTCGCCGCCGGTGCAGCCGTACTTTGGCTTCGCTCGGCAGCCAGAGCCGCGCTGCCCCAACTCGACGGCGACATCCATCTTGACGCCTTCTCTGCGCCCGTCTTGTCTGCCCCGGTGATCGTCCGCCGCGACGCGCACGGCGTACCCCACATCGAGGCCACCACGCAGGAAGATCTTTTTGTCGCCCAGGGCTACGTCACCGCCCAGGATCGCCTGTGGCAGATGGACGCTTCCCGCCGCGCCGCCAACGGCAACCTGGCTGAGATTCTGGGCCCAAGTCTGGTTACCAACGACAAGACGCAACGCGTGTTGCAGATCCGCCTCACTGCTCAGCGCATCTACGAGTATCTTTCGCCCGCCGATCGTGCGCGCATCGACGCCTACGCCCGCGGCGTGAACCTCTACATCTCGCAGTGCGAAAAATCCCACACGCTTCCTCCTGAATTCCGGCTGCTCGGTTACCATCCGCAGGCCTGGACCGGCGAGGATTCCGTGAGCGTGGGGCTGTTGATGGTCGAAACCCTCGACTCCCACGTGACCACCAAGCTCACGCGCGCCCACGTCGAGGCCAAACTCCTCAACAACCCGCAACTCGGGCCGCAGTTGATCGCCGATTTATATCCGGTTGGTTCCTGGCGCGATCATCCGCCCACAGGCATTAAAGTCGATCTCAGCGCGCCGCAACCGCAGTCGACGCCCTCCAAAAAGAGTGACGACGAGGACGACGACGAAAATACCGAAACTCGCATCGCGCCTAGTCCGGCCTTATCTCAGTTCGCGTCAAAAACCGAATGGGGCGCGCCGGAGGATCCAGCCGCGATGCTGGCCCTGCGGGGATGGGCGGGCTGCGAAAACTGCGCCGTTGGTTCCAACAACTGGGTAATCGCCGGCAGCCACACCGCAAGCGGCAAGCCGCTGCTCTCGAACGACATGCACCTCACGCTCCGCGTGCCCGACACCTGGTACATGGCCGACTTGCGGGCGCCCGGTTTTCACACCGCTGGCGTCTCGCTCCCCGGCATGCCCTTCATCGTTGCCGGGCACAACGAGCATGTTGCGTGGGGCTACACCGCGCTGCTGGCTGATGTGCAGGATCTCTACACCGAGAAGCTTGACGGCAAAGGCAACTACGAGGGGCTTGATGCCGCATGGCATCCGCTCGCCGTCGATCGCGAAACGATTCACGTGCGGGGCGGCCGCGATGTGGTCGTGGAAGTCCAGTCCACCGTACATGGGCCGCTCCTGCATCCGCTTCTGGCTGCCGGCGATCCGCCGCTCGCTCTCAAGTGGACCCTCTACGATCCATCGCTCAACGCGCTCCCGCTCTACGAGATGAATACGGCCTCGAACTGGACTGAATTTTCGGCCGCGCTCGAGCAATGGAACTGGCCTACGCAGAACCTCGTCTACGCCGACGATCAGGGCCACACCGCCTACCACGCCATCGGCAAAGTGCCCATTCGCGGCGGCGGAGCTGGCGTTTTCGACACGCCGGTGCCGCACGAGACGCGGAACGAGCATTACGGGTGGGGGCTACGCAGCCCGGACCTGCCGCCATTGAACTATATCCCCTTCGACGATTTGCCCAACGCCCTCGATCCGCCCTCGGGCTTTCTGGCCACGGCCAACTCCCGCGTCACCAC
>JARLFZ010000014.1 GCA_031296305.1 Occallatibacter sp.
CCCACTCGCGCCAGGATCTGCGCCCGCCTGTCGGTCAGTAGCTTCAGTCGCTTCGTGACTTCGATGAATTCCTTCTTTTCGTCGGGCGTCAGTTCCGTGCCGCCCTGCACTTGCTTGTTCAGCACGTCAAGCCGCGCCTGTACGGGCGGAATCTCGCGGTCGATCAGCTCAGGCTTGATCACCGCATTCTTTTCGCGCCCCGCGGCTATTGCATTGCGGTTGTTTTCTTCCCACACCGGCAGCATGCCCACGTGGCCGAGTTCCACGCGCACGCCGGCCGGCCCGTAATCCCTTTTCACCGCGGCAAACAGCCCGATCATTTCGTCGCGCGGATCACCATTCGAGTCTGGATTCAGGCCGTCCACATAGCTGCGCGACTGGTTCGACAAAAAGTTTCCCAGCGAATAAAAAATCACCGTGTCGCGCCCATCCTGGGTTTTGTAGGTCTCAATGGGCTGCAACACGTGGGGATGCGCCCCCACAATCACCGTCGCTCCTGCCTCGAGCATCTTGTGGGCGATGTCTACGTCCTCGGGTCGCGGCGCGGTTGCGTACTCAACGCCCCAGTGCACCGAAATCACCAGCAGGTCGCATTGTGCCCGCGCGGCTTTTACGGCGGCCAGCACTGTGGCCTCGTCTGCTCCAGACGCACCGCCGGCCTCGCCCGGATAAGGAAAGAAATTCACATGCGGCTGATCGTCCTTGTCGGGATTGCGGCCGCCGTTCAGCCAGCGCGTCATGCCCAGCCAGCCCACCTTGATTCCGTTGGCCTCGGTAATCACGGGCTGCCACGCCGTGGCCGTATTGTCCGATGTGCCGGCAAACAGCAGGCCGATCTCACGCAAGTGCTCGCGGCTTTCTTGAAATCCTGCCCAGCCCTGGTCCATCACGTGGTTGTTGGCAAACGAGACGATCTTGATCCCGCTGGCTTTGAGCGCCTGGGGCAGCTCTACGGGGGCATCGAAGAGGAACGGCTTGGTGCCGTGCGAGTGCGTGGGCGCCACCGGCGTCTCCATATTCACGAATCCGAAATCCGCACCCTCAAAAACGTCGGCCACATCCGCAAACAGCGCCGCCCATCCCGGCTCGCCATCGCCTGCCGCCTTGGCCGCCGCGCGCACCGGCTCATGTGGAATCACATCGCCCGCCACGGCAAAACTCACCTGCGCCAGGTCGTGGGGATAGGGCGTGACGGAGGCAATGGCGGTGTGGTGGCGAATTGCGTGGGTTCCTGCGGCGACCAGCGCGGCGAGAACAATCATCCCCAGCAGAATCGACGCCTTCGCGTAGACGGAAACCGAATGGTAGTCAGGCTGTTTCAATGCGCACGATGCCCCCGTTCTTTCTTGAGGGTTATGGCCGTCCATTCTCGCGGTCACGCCAATCCCGGTCGGCGACCCTGAACAAGAATAGCGTGTTCTCGCAATGAATCACCTACCCGGCGGCGCGCCGCGCCCAAATCCAAGCACCTTAATCACGATAGCGGGGGAGACATGGCCGAAAGACAAGTTCAATAAGTCCTCAGGGCTGGCCTCGATCTTCCACGAGATGTAAACACCGCAATTTAACTGGCACCAGAATGAGGCCGCATCGTCGGGGCTGAGCGGCTGCCGTGCAGCCGGGAGTGGGTTGTCCTGAAGCGCAAGCAGGAAAGCGCCAACTTCCGCCATGGCATGACGGTCGCCGCGAACCATATCCAGACCCTCCTGTTGTATTTCAGGAGGAATGTCGAACAGACAGGACATGCGCCGGATCATAGCACGAACCTGGCGCAATGAAGCTCGGAATCAGCGTTCAGCCTCTGCCTGTTCCGCCTGCGTCCCGAGGGTCTTCGTGGCCGCGGCAGGCCGCTTCGCCTGCGGAGCTTTGTAGCCGATCTTATCGAGGAAGCTGCTGAGCGGTGTGGGCGCGCCCCTGGCTCCGCGGCGGGAAAGAAACTTCTCGCGCAGTTCCTCTGGCAGCTCATTGCGCTTCACTGGAATTACCGGATGCAGTTCGAGGTGATTGTCCTTCATCTCGATAAGGACGTGGCTTCCCTCGCCCAGCCCGTAGTATTCGAGGATGGCCTTGGGAAGGGTCAACTGGCGCTTGGTTCCGATTTGTGTCATCTGCTGGGCCGGCATATCGACCTCCTGCACATTCTCAATATAGCGGAAATGCGGACATTCCGCAATGCGCCATTTCCGCATGGAAGGCAGGCCACCCTGGAAGAATTACTCTAAACATAACATAATAAAAACGATGCAAGCAGTCGCGCGGTAATCTACCACTGGCCGATCGACTATTCTGCGAACCGCAGCAAAATCTGTAAAAGGAAACCCGCCACAAGAAGAATGGCGCCATAGAAGGCTCGCCTCACCGAATTCAGTGCGTCTCGCCACTCTTTGTCGGTGAGATTGAGCTTTGGGAAAGTCCTGCGAAACTCGTCGCTGACACGTTTACTTTTGAGGTCGCGGAGACGGTAGAAGGCGTCCCAGGCCAGAAATGCGCCGCCCAGAAACGTTAGGAAGTCTGCAAGGATCCCCAAGATAAAGCGGTGATCGGTAACCCAGCTCATGCCAGAATATAGCGCGGAACCAGCCGCGGCGTGAATCCGCAAGATGCCGCGAGCGTGGCCGGGGCGTTTGTCGTCTTTTATTCAGGTGGTTAGCTGTTACCCTGAGTTCTGGGAGAAAGCGCGAGTAAAGTTCTGCCGGTAGCCGGCAGAAGCAGAGCAAGCGGAGCTATGGCAGAGTTCGTGATCAAACTGGCCGATGAACGCGGCCGCGTGCAGGAGCAGGTGCAGACCGCGGCCACGGCGGAAGAACTGCGAAACCGCTTCGTCCACGCGGGTTATCACGTCTTTTCGGTTCGGGCCCGCGGCGCCATCGGTCGCGGCCGCCGCAAGGTCAAGCTCGAGCCCTTTCTGATCTTCAATTCGCAGTTCCTCACCCTCATCCGCGCCGGCCTGCCCATCCTGAGCTCGCTGGAGATGCTTGGCAAGATCCAGAAGAATGCCGCCTTCGCCGGCCAGTTGGAAGACGTGGCTGCGCGGGTCAAGACCGGCGAGGCGCTTTCCGCCGCCTTCGAGGCGCAGAGCGGTTTTCCGCTGATGTACACCACCACGCTCCTGGCCGGCGAGCGCTCCGGCAACCTGTCCGAAGTTCTGGATCGCTATGTGAGCTTCCAGAAAGTCGCCCTCACGCTGCGCAAAAAGCTGATCGGCTCACTCATCTATCCCACGGTGCTGATCACCCTGGTGTGCGCGCTGCTCATCTTCATGTTCACGGTAGTGGTGCCGCAATTTGCCCTGCTCTACGACCAGCTCGGCAACAAATTGCCGGCTCTCACCATGGCCCTACTCAGCTTCGGCACGTGGATGCGGCACTACATCCTGTGGCTGGTGCTTATTGTGGTCGCCGTCGCGGTCATCCTCTATCGCTTCACTCTCACGGAGCGCGGCAAGGACTTTGCAGACGGCGTGCGCATTCGACTTCCCATCCTCGGCAAAATCTGGCTCAAGTATCAGGTGGCGCTGTTCGCGCGGACGCTCTCCACGCTGCTCACGGGCGGTCTGCCGCTGGTGCCTTCGCTGGAGACGGCCTCGCGCTCCATCTCCTCGCGTCGCGTGTCTCGGGCTGTGCAAACGTCAGTGGGCACGGTGCGCGAGGGCAAAAGCCTCGCCGATTCGCTCGCCAAAACCGGTATCTTTCCCGACCTGGCTACGGAGATGATCACCGTGGGCGAGCAAACCGGCGCGCTGCCGCAAATGCTCAACTCCATGTCGGAATTTTTCGAGGAGGACGTGGCCACGGCCCTCGCCGCAGCTCTCGCGCTCATTGAGCCGGCGATCCTCATCGTCATGGGAGTCGTGGTCGTCTTTATTTTGATTTCGCTTTACCTGCCCATTTTTTCGCTTGGGCAGTCGACCGGAATGTAGGAGGTTGTTCGCATGCCCGAGACCAACGTGCTGCCCATGCCCACGCCCTTGCCTATTCCTGGGACTGTTGACGAACGTGCCCAGGCTGAAGCCCTGGCGCGCCGCTACCATGCCGAATTCGTCGACCTGAAGAACTTCAAGATTCAGCACGAGCTGCTGCGCACCGTGCCGGTCGAGCTCATGTTCCGCTACAACTTCGTGCCCATCGAGCAGACCCCCGATGCGCTGGTGATTGCCGTCAGCGACCCTTCGCGCCTTATGGTCGTGGACGAAATTGCTGGCCTGCTTAGCGCGCGCATCGTGGCCCGCGTGGCGACGCTGTCACAGATAACGGATCTGCTCAAGAAGACCGAGCAGTCGCAACGCGTGCTCGACGAGGCCAGCGAAGGCCTCACGTTCGATGTGCTCACGGGCGACGATAACTCCGACGAAAACATCTCCATCGAAAAGCTCACCAGCGAGGCTGAGGACATCAGCCCTATCATCCGCCTGGTCGACACCACAATTTTTACCGCGCTCGAGCGCCGCGCCTCCGACATTCATATCGAAAGCTACGACGATTCGGTACACGTCAAATACCGCATCGACGGCGTGTTGCAGGAGGCCATGGCGCCCATCGCCCGCGAACACCACGGCACCATTCTCGGCCGCATCAAGATCATGAGCGAGCTCGACATCGCGGAGAAACGTGTGCCCCAGGACGGCCGTTTCCGCGTGCGCTACAAGAACCGCCTCATCGATTTCCGCGTTTCGATCATGCCTACGATCTACGGCGAGAATGCCGTGCTCCGCGTGCTCGACAAGGAGTCAATGAGCGAGAAGTTCAAGCACCTCACGCTTGACGTGGTTGGTTTCGCCGAAGAAGACCTGCGCCGTTTCCGGCGCTACATTCGCGAGCCCTACGGCATGGTGCTGGTCACCGGCCCCACCGGCTCGGGCAAAACCACCACCCTCTACGCCGCGCTAAACGAGATCAAGAGCGACGAAGACAAGATCATCACCATCGAAGATCCGGTGGAGTACCAGATTCGCGGCATCACGCAGATCCCGGTCAACGAGAAGAAGGGTCTCACCTTCGCCCGCGGACTGCGCTCCATTCTGCGCCACGACCCTGACAAAATTCTGGTGGGCGAGATTCGCGACCAGGAAACCGCACAGATCGCCATCAACTCCGCGCTCACCGGGCATCTGGTCTTTACGACCGTCCACGCCAACAACGTGGTCGACGTGCTGGGCCGCTTTCTGAACATGGGCGTCGAGGCCTACAACTTCGTCTCTGCACTGAACTGCATCCTGGCGCAGCGCCTGGTGCGCACCGTGTGCGAGTATTGCGCGCACACGGTTCATCACGACGACGAGCTATTGATCGCGAGCGGCATGGATCCCGCCGAGTGGCGCGACTTCGACTTCCGCGAAGGCACGGGCTGCATAGAATGCGGCGGCACCGGTTACCGCGGCCGCACCGCCATCCACGAGCTGCTCGACCTGACCGACACGATCCGCGAGATTATTCTTGCCAAGAAGCCCACGTCGGAGATTCGCAGGCAGGCGCAAAAGGAGGGCATGAGCTTTCTGCGCGAGTCCGCCATCGAGCGCGTGCGCCGCGGAATTACTTCACTCAAAGAGATCAACAAGGTTACATTTATTGAGGCGTCGCGATAAGGCAGGGACCAAGGGAACAAGGCAACGAAAAAACAGGGACTAAGGGACTAGGGAAGACGAAAGATGAGTTCGATTTTCAAGAAGAATGCGGTGGGGAGTCAGTCGGGCGGGCGTCCGCGGGCTGCGGTTGAGCTCTCGGCAGAAGGCGTTCTTGCCGCCGCGCTCCCTGCGGCAGGCTCGCGGCGCGGCGCATCGGCAGCAGGCTGCGTCTACGCCTTCGCTCCGCTGCCGCCCGGCCTTTTGGTTCCCAGCCTGGACGAACCCAACTTGCGCGAGCCCGAAGCTGTGGCGTTGGCCATTCGTTTGGCGCTCTCCGAGGTTGCGCCGCGCACCCGCGCTGTTACATTGGTGCTGCCCGACACGCTGGTCCGCGTTTTCGTGCTCGACTTCGATTCCATGCCTGCCAAAGCGTCTGAAGCCGTCTCCGTGGTGCGCTTCCGCCTGCGCAAAATGGTTCCCTTCGATGTGGAACCCGCCGGCGTCAGTTGCCAGATACTCGCGCAGAACGAGTCGGAGTGCAGAGTGCTGGCCGCTGTCGTGCCCGGACCCATCCTCGCAGAGTACGAAAAAGCCGTCCGCGATGCGGGCTACGAACCCGGCGCTGTTATCTCTTCAACCCTGGCCGCGCTGGAAGCGGCTGATGCCACCGAAGGCATGCTGGCTGCGAACCTGAGTGCAAGCACCATGACCACGGCTGTCACCAGCGGCCAGGATCTGCTCCTCTATCGCACTCTGGACTTGCCTCCCGATCCCGCATCGCGCGCCGCGGAGATTGCGCGCGCGATTGCCGTCGCCGCCGCGTACTTTGAAGACAAGCTTGGCGCGCCCCCGCGGCGTTTGTACTACGCGGGCATCGAGAGTCCCGCGGAGTTTGCGGCGTCCGTGGGCGACGCGGAAATAGAAGTCGTGGCATGGGCCGAGCGGCCTGAAGAAGGCGCCCTGACGGCCCTGCCACAAACCAGTTTTGCCGGCGTCACAGGCGCGCTGGCGGGAGCCAGCTAGATCGATGAGAATCACACTCAATCTCGCCACGCGCCCCTTCACCGATCTCGGCCCGGCCATCAAACGCCTCCGCATCGGCATGGGCGTTCTCGCTGCACTTTGCCTGCTCTTTGTGCTGGGGCTGCACCTGTTCGACAGCCAGGCGGCGGAGGCCCGCGCCCGCGAACACTCCCTCGATGGCGACCTCGCGCGCGTCGAGGCCGAGCTCCAGCACGATCAGGACATGATGCGCCAGCCCGCCAACGCGCAGATTCTTACGCAGGCCAAATTCCTGAATGAACGCTTCGACGAGAAGGCCTTCTCGTGGACCCTCGCCATGGAAGCCATGGAAACCGTGCTTCCCGCGGGCCTTCAGGTCACCTCGATCGAGCCGCAGCGCAGCAAGGACGGTCACATCAATGTGCAACTCCGCGTCCTTGGCCCCCACGATCGCTCCGTTGACCTGGTGCGCAACCTCGAGCACTCGCGCCGCTTCCTTGAGCCGCGCATTGAGAACGAAAGCGCCGAGAACAGCAGCAACTCCAGCCAGCAACTGGGGCCTGTCAGCGCCACCAATCGCTTTGAGTTCGAGCTGTTCGCCGATTACAATCCGCCCACGCCTGAAGAACGCGGGGCTCTGAGAAATGTATCGGCGACAAAGGCATCGTCGCAAAACGCGGCACCCCATCGCGCATCGTCCGCGCCGGGTTCGCGCGTTGATCCCGCACCTCCGCGGCAACGCGGACGCGGACCCTACACAGGGCCCGCGCAGTTGCCATCTCATCCGGCACCCGCTGCGAACGGAGGCCCGCAATGAGCGCGACGCATTCCTCCACTACGTGGCGCGAGCATCTCGCCTCTCCGCTCACATGGCATTGGGCTGGCTTCGTTCTGCTATTCGCCTTGGCCGTGGGGCTGGCCATCCGTCTCGGTCTCGACTGGACTGTGATGGACAGCCACTCCAGCGAGGTCCTCGCCGACAAGCAGATCCAGTTGCGGGCACTGGAAATTCAAACGCTCCCACTGCGCGGCCTGGATCAACGCGTGGAGAAAACCCGCGAGCAATTAAACGACTTTTACCAGAAGCGCATCCCGCCCAACTACTCCTCGATTGACGCGCGCATCGTGGAGTTGTACGTCGCTTCGGGCGTGCGCCTTACGCGCGTGCAATACACGCAGGGCGATCCCGGTCCGGGCCTGACGGAAATCAGCATGGACGCCAGCATCAGCGGCAACTATCCCGCCATGATGCACTTCATCAACAGCCTCGAGCGCGATCCCATGTTTTTCATCATTCGCACGATGGCTCTCACCGGCCAGCAAGGCGGCCAGGTCAATCTTCGCCTGCGCGTTTCCACCTGGCTGCGCCCCGCCGACGTACCCAGCGGCCTGCCGGCTACCCCTGTTGAAGCTCCGCTCCAAGATCAAAAGGTGCCCACGGCACCGCCCAGCAAGGAGGGCGAATAACATGGCCCTCGCTCTCGGTCTTGAAAACAAGCGCAAGGTGTTTCTCGCTATCGCGCTCTTCGCAGTTCTCATCGGCGTGATCGTGTGGTTCTTCTCCGGCTCAACTGCGCCGCCTCCGTCTGCGGCCTCGCAAACCACGCCGGCGCAAACCGAGATCCCGAATGGCCCCGCCGCAACCAGCAAACCTGCCGCGGGCGGCGGAGAAGCACAGAGGCTCTCGAACGCGGGCATCGATCCCTCGCTGCACTTTGACAAGCTGGCGCAAAGCGAAGACGTGCGCTACGAGGGCAGCGGCCGCAACATATTTTCAGCCGATTCCGCGCCGGCCATCATCCCTACCCCGCTCAAGAGCGCGCGCAACACGCCGAACGGCACCGCGGCCCCGGTCGTGCCCGCGGCGCCCAAGCCGCCCGATATCGAAATTAAATATTTTGGCTACGAGCAGGACCAGGACAAATCGTTCCGCGCCTTCTTCGTCCATGGCGACGACATCTTCATCGCCCGCACGGGAGAGATCGTCGACCACCGCTACAAGGTCGGCGCGATACATCCCCTCAGTGTCGAGGTCACGGATCTGGCCTACAACAACACGCAGATGCTGGCGTTGTCGCAGTTCTAAAAAAGACAGGGAGTAGGGAATAGGGAGTAGGGAGTAGAAGACAGAATGAAGGGAGGGGGACTCGGCGGAGCGATGAGGGGATCAATGCCAATCCGGCGACGGGCGAAGCCTTCCGAGGAAGGCTACGTGATGCTCATCGCCATCTTTCTCATGGCGCTTCTGGTCATCTCGCTGGGCATCGCCGCGCCCCAGGTTGCCAAATCGATCCAGCGCGACAAGGATCTTGAAACTTATCATCGTGGCCTGCAATACCGCCGCGCCATTCAGCTCTATTACAAGAAATTCAATGCCTATCCGCCCAACGTCGACGCGCTCGTCAAAACCAACGACATTCGCTTCCTGCGCAAGAAATACGTCGATCCCATTACCGGAAAGGCCGATTGGAAGCCGGTTCTCTACGGCCAGAACAAAGTGCCCATGGCGATGGGCTTCTTCGGCCAGCCGCTGGCGGGCGGAGCCACTTCAATTGCCGGGATTGGTCCCAGCGGCGGCGGCGCCATCATGCCTCAAGGAATCGGTAGCATCTTCGGCGGCAGCACTCCCAGCAGCACCTCGGGCTCGGGCTCAACCGGCACTTCGGGTGCATCCAGTGGAAGCGGGAGCACGAATTCAACCATTGGCTCAACCGCGAACTCAACGTCGAGCACTTCGTCGGGAACGAACTCCAGCGGAAGCTCAAGCTCCTCAAGCGGCTCCGATCAATCCGGGCAAAGCGGCGGGCAAACCTTTGGCGGCGCAGGCATCGTCGGCTTCTCGCCCGCCAGCCCCAGGAAATCGATCCTGATTTACAAGAAAAAGGACCACTACAACGAGTGGGAGTTCACCTACGACCCGATCTCCGATCAGAAAACCATCACCGGCGGCAATGCCGGCAACGGCGCGGGCATCGGCCAGCCCGCTAACGGCACAACTCCTAGCTCAACCACCCCCACCCCCACCACTCCCAGCACCAGCACAGGCACTCAGTAGCAGTAGGCAGTGTTGGTGAATCGAAAAACCTTTACTTGCGGGACGATAGGCGCAGAACAGGGGTTAAACCCACAGCTTTTTGCGCATTTTGGCGCGGCTGAACAGCTGAAGCCGCGCCCTGATACAAAACCGAATTTGTGCAACCAGTCCTAAGGGGCAAGCAGCTGTGCTACAACCTGCGATGGCGGCCTCCCACCCTTACGACAGAAAAACGTCGCAAGGATGGGGCACCAAGCTCTGGGGTTCGGCGATCATTGAACCTACCTCAGCACAAAAGGCCCGCCCTGCCGGGCGAGCCTTTGCTTTCTTCCTTTTTTTTCCGGTTCCAGCCCGAACCGCCAACTAACTGCGACGAGCTAGAAGCTGCCTTTACACCTGGAACGAGGAACCGCACCCGCAGGTCGACTTGACCTGGGGATTGTCGAACTTGAAGCCTGCGGCCTCGAGGGTCTCCATATAATCCACGGTGCAGCCATTCAGGTACATGAGCGAGGTGGCGTCAACAAATACCTTCAAGTCCTCGAAATTGAATACTTTATCCATCATTCCGGGCTGGTTCTCAAAGGCCATGGAATATTGGAAGCCGGAGCAGCCTCCGCCCACTACGCCAATGCGCAGGCCGGCGGGAAGCGGATCCTGGGTGGCCATAATCTCGCGCACCTTGGCAATGGCCGTGGAAGTGAGCACGAGCGGCGGTTTCTTCTGGGTTTCCTGCGTCGGTTCAACGGTGGTGGTGGCTGTGGCCATAATTCCTCCCTTGGGTGGTTCTGTTCCCTTCTTTCACTTTACCTATCGGCGAACTCCGGCACAAGTCCGGTTCGCGGCACATCGTAATAGATGCAACTGGTCAGGGACGGTCGCAATTCCTCAATCCCAGCGGAAATCTCGGGAGAAATCGCGCAAAATGGTTCACAAATTCACCTGTTTGGGACTATGATGAACAACCGTAGTGGCCCCTCTGGCTGCGAGACCGCGATTCCCCACGACCCCGCTGGTATCTGGGACCTAATTCGTTGGGAGGTGCAGTATGTCGGTTTCCGCGATCGTGGTATGGAGCGTTTGGGTTGCCTTCGCAATCTTCCTGGCTGTTTTGTATATCTATCGTTCCAGCCTCACCCGCGATGAGGAGGACCAGATCTTCCTCGACGAATCATTCGATAACGAGAAGGCACACCAAGCGGTGATTGCGGCAAGGGTCGCAAAAGTGGAGCCCCTGGTTCGCATGGCTCGCTGGCTGGTGGTGGCCATGACCGTCGTGGTGATTGGCTATTACGTTCGCGACGTGATGCTGCAACTGCACATCATGCAGTAAGGCGGGCCTTACTCGACGGAGGCTGACTGGCCACGTCCAGGGCCGAATGGCCACGCCCAGGGGGGCCGCATGATCGTTTCGTGCGGCGGTGGCGGGCGGCTTTGCAGCCGCCTGCGACTCCACCGGGGACTGAACGATTCCCTGTCTTCTCTATTTGCCGAACTGCCGGACCGCATCAAGAATGTAATAAGCCAGAATCAGAAGCGTCATCAGGCCCGCAGCCGCCATCACCCCATGCTTGAGCGGCTGAATTTTGCCGATCCGCGCTGCAATGGCTTCCTGTTCAGTCTTCTCGTGACTGGACGAGTCGGCGAGAAAAATCTGCGACTCCTCATTCCTTCCCAGTCTTGCCGCATAGAGGCTCACGCCTATCGTCAACAGCAGGGACACACCCCAAACCACCCACATTACTGGAACCATTCCGATCCTCTTCTCCGCACAGCAGAATTGTGCGGCCCCATGACTGGTAAGCTCGCAGCAGAAAATGCTGTTGCGAGCGTCAGAGCCTCACGGGTTCATCATAGTTTTGCGGAGAGGGCAATATAGGTGACAGGAGTCACGCCTGAGTTGGGAAATGCCCGAAACGAGCCACATTGCGAAATGGATTCCGAAATGGATGCGTGAAATCTACTCAACTTCCTGCTTGGCGCGGTACCCGTCGCGGGTAATGATGTCGTACTTGAGCGGCTTCTTCTTCTCGTCCTGCATGCGCAGCGGCTGGCCCTCGTCATCCACCAACTCCACGCGGATCTTGCGGAATGTTCCGTCCAGCCTGGCGTTCGTGGGATGGTAGATGAGTTCGTATTTGGCGCGGATGGTCTCGTTGATGGCCTTCACATCGTCGGGCATCTCGCCGACAAACCGCGGCGCAAAGTGCATGCCGCCGGTCCAATCGGAGAAGCTCTTCATTTCGTTGTCGGCCTGCAGGAAGGACATGTCGCGCATAGCGCCTCCCATGCCGCCCATGCCCTGGGTCATGGCCTCAAAGAACCCGTCGGTGGAGATGGTGTCGATGGTGATGTCGCGCGCGGCCTTCACGCGCTTCTCAATCTTGTCGAAGGTGAGCTTGGAAAAGGTATCGATGCCGGTGGCGATGAGCACGATGTACTTCTGCCCTTCGATCCGCTCCAGCCGGTCGATTGATTCGTTCAGGGCGTCGAAAACGTTGGACTCGGAAAATGCCGCGGGCATGTAGACTTCGTTCTCCAGCATGACCATGCCCTGCTGGAGTTGCTGCTTGTCCTGCGTGAAATCGAGGATGATATGGGTATTCAGGTCGAAGGTCATCATGGCGATGTAGTCCTGGGGCCGCAACTGCTCGGCAAATGCCAGGGCCGCGTTCAACGCCTGGATTCTGAATCCCATTCCGCGCGCCGAATACTCCATCAGGATGAGGCACGTGATGGGCGCTTCAGTGCGCTTGAAGCCTTCGACTTTTTGCTGCACGCCATCCTCAAACACGCGGAAATTCGATGGCTTCAAACCCGGCACGAACTGATGCGTTTTCTCCAGCATCACGCCTACGTCGATCGTCACTTCCGGCACGTTCACGTGCAGGGTCACGTTGCCCATGCCCTCGGGGTTCTTGAATTGGGGCGCGGCCGGCGCAGGCGGCGGAGGCGCTTCGTCGGGATTCTCCTTCTTTTTGGGCACGGCAATCACGCCGGTGTCGCCGCTGGGACCGCCGGCGGCAGGCGCGGCCTGGTCGGGCTGCTGGGGTTGTGCCGCGGGCTGCTGCCCTCCCGATGCGGCCTGCCCCACCGCCCAGATCCGCGGCGCGCCGGCGAGAGCCACAATTACCAGCAGCAGCAGGTCGAGCGTGAGACGTTGCGAAACTGAGAAATTAAGGCGCGGCATGGTCATGACATCCCCTTGTGAACAAAGCATACGCGATTGGCACGGGGCTAAAGCCCCAATCTGGTTATGCGCAGCTTGCGGCGCGAGTAAACTCGCGCCCTGATACAAACTTTCCTGCCGATCGAGCTTTTCCGCAGCCTGTCCAGACCAGGCTGTGATGGAAGTCGGCAAACCGGCACCGGTCAGCGGGCCGCTGTACTCTTATAGACGTGGAAACTCGTCCAAACGCAAACAAACGGGGGCTCTGTGCCCCTGCCTATTTCAGCATCGCCTATTTCCTCTTTCCGGCGCTGGCGGTAACTGCTCCGGCCCTGCTCGCCGCGCAGGCGGCCGGGCAAAAGCCCGCCGCGGCCTCAGCGCAGCAACCTGCTGCTCAGCCGCCCGGCGCACCGCGGAACCCGGCGTTCTTCCCGCTGAACCAGATCCGCCCCGGCATGACCGGCACCGCCTGGACCATCTTTCAGGGAAGCACTCCCGAACCCATGCAGGTTGAAATCCTGGGCGTGCTTCGCGGCGCGCGCGGCCCCGGCCAGGACCTCATCCTGGCCAAGCTCCACGGCGCCAAACCCGAGTTCACCGGCGTGGTCGACGGCATGAGCGGCAGCCCGGTCTACATCGACGGCAAGCTGGTGGGTGCGCTCTCCTATCGTATCGGGCAATTTACCAAGGAACCCATCGCAGGCATTACCCCCATCGCTCAGATGATCGAGGTGCGCGACCTGTCCGCCGCCGAGCTTGCGGTTGGCCCGCCCGCCTCCGCGGATGCACGCAGCGAAGACACGGAGAGGGTGGGAGACAACGCATCGCCATCCCCGCTCTCCGACGGCAAAATGATCTTCCGGCCCATGGAAACCCCGCTCGTCCTCAGCGGATTCCGCCCGGAAGCGATTCGCTTCTGGCAGCAGCAAACCGCCGGAACCGCGCTCGAAACTGTCGCAGCCGGCGGGGCTTCAGGCAGCTCAGGAAGTTCCTCCGCGCCCGGCAAATCCCCTGAAGCCCCGGTGCCGCCCTCACTCCAGCCGGGTTCCTCCGTCAGCATGCTGCTGGTCCGCGGCGACGTTGAAGTTGCCGCCACCTGCACGATCACCTATATCGACCCCCGGCAATTGCTCGCCTGCGGTCATCCAGTCCTCGGCGCCGGCCCGGTTTCCCTGCCGATGACCACTACCGATGTCATTACCACGGTGGCATCGCCTCTCGATGCCTTCAAGATCATCAATACCGGCGTCACGATCGGCGCCTTCACCCAGGATCGCGAATCGGCCATTCACGGCGTCTTCGGCGCGCGAGCGCAGATGATCCCGATGCACATATCAATGGACGTCCCCACTGGCGACGCCCCCACCGGCCAGCGCAGGCTCAACGTGGAGATTCTCGATCTTCCTTCCCTCACGCCGATCGCCATGCAGGTAGTTCTGCTGAATGCCCTCACTCAAACCAACGAGGGCAGCGAAGCTCTCAGCTATCACCTGACGGGCAGCATCGAGCTTTCGGGATATCCCTCCATGCCGCTCGACCTCTGGGCCCCGGCGGCATCTGGACTGCCCGCTTCCATGCAAACCGTGATTCTGGCCGGCCAGCAGTTCACGCGCCTGTACTCGAATGGAGCACGCCAGGGCGTGATTCGCCAGATCGATCTCCACATTCAGGCGGTTCCACGGCCCATGCAGGTCACGCTCGAACGGGCACACTTCGTCTCCGGCAATATCGCCCACGCCGGCGACACCGTGGAGGTCGAAGCCACTCTCCGTCCCTGGCAGGAGCCCGAGCGCAATGTCCGCATCGCTTTCCGGCTCCCGGCGCGCCTCGCGGCTGGCAATCTGCGCCTGCTGATCTCGGACGGCGCCACATTGGACCGTACCCTGCTGCAGCCCCGGCCTAATGCCCCTCCGGCCGATCTTGCGACGGTGCTGGCCGAGGCCCGCGATCAGCATCCAGCCGACCGCATCTACGTCAGTGTGCTTGCTCCGGAGGCCCAGGGCCAGCTCGGGGGAAATACCCTTACCAGCCTCCCGCTTTCTATGGCCAATGCTCTTGAGCCGCTGCGCAATACGCAGAACGCCAGCCTCAATGGCGAATCGGCGGAACTAGCCGCCGAGGCCCCCGCGGGCGGAGTGCTCACCGGCTTCCAGGTTCTGAATATCCACATCGAGCCGGGCGGAGGGTTAAACTAGGAGCAGTTCGAATTCAATTTTCCTCCAGATCGGAACGGTGCTTTGGGGACCCTCCCGGACCGATGGCCAATCAGTGAGGCTTTCGGAGCACAATATGGCTCAGATTCAAGGACTTGCAGCCCATGCAGCGGGAGCCGAACTCCTGTCTTTCCGTTATGATCCGGGCAAGCTCGCTGCGCACGAGGTCGAAATTGCCATTACGCACTGCGGCATCTGCCACAGCGATCTGCATCTCATCGCCAACGATTGGGGCATCAGCCAGTACCCCTTCATTCCCGGTCATGAAATTATCGGTAAAGTCTCCGCCGTCGGTTCCGAGGTTAAGTCCCTCGAGGTTGGCCAACGCGTTGGCCTGGGTTGGCAGTCCAACTCCTGCGGCCACTGCGAGTGGTGCCTGACGGGGCGGGAAAACCTCTGCCCTGAATCCGAAGGCACCTGTGTACACCGCAACGGCGGTTACGCCGACCGCGTGCGCGCCAACGCACGTTTCGTTGTTCCCATCCCCGACGCCCTGGACAGCGAACACGCCGCACCGCTGCTGTGCGCGGGAATCACGGTCTACAATCCGCTGCGCATTAACGGGATCAACCCCTCGTCCCGGGTCGGCGTGGTCGGCATCGGCGGTCTGGGCCATCTGGCCATCCAATTCGCCCGCGTCTTCGGCGCTGAAGTCACTGCCTTCTCCACTTCTCCGGCCAAGGAAGAGGAGGCTCGCGCTCTGGGCGCACATCACTTCATCAACAGCCTCGAATCCAAGGCCATGAAAGAGACGGTGGGCGCCCTGGACTTCGTTCTCACCACCGTCAACGCCGATCAGGACTGGGGCGCGTATCTCCAGGCTCTGCGGCCCAACGGAACCCTGTGGTTTGTCGGCGTTCCGCCCAAGCCCGTCTCGGTGCAAGCCTTCCCGCTCATCTCCGGCCTGCGCACCATCGGCGGCAGCCCGGTCGGCAGTCCTTCACGCCTGCGCGAGATGCTCGACGTCGCCGCCCGCCACGGCGTTAAAGCCACTACCGAGCTCTTCCCCATGGCCAAGGCTAACGAGGCCATCGAAAAGGTGAAGAAGAGCAAAGTGCGCTATCGGGCGGTGCTGGCGAATTAGCTCACATACAAGCCTGCGATTCTGATCAATCAACTGTTGGATGTCATTCTGAGCGAGTCCCGGCGCGCCGGGACGAGTCGAAGAACCTGCGGTTGCTTTTCTCCGACGGATGACTGACTCGCAGGCTCGCTCCCTCGCTCCCTGTCTTTCTCGATTTCCACACCCAGTTTCGCTAAGATATTTGCGATGCCTTTTCCGATCCGTACCTGCGTCGTCTGTCATGAGGAGTTTGAGCTTCATCCCGACAAGCCCGGCTTTGCCAACCGCTGCCCCTCGTGCAGCGAGCCGGAATCGACCGAACCAGCAGCGGCAAACGCGCCCGACGTCTTTGACCCCAAAGCGGAGCGCGAAGTGAACGCCGCACGCCGCCGCGCCATTCGCGACCTGCTCTACCGCAAAGACAGCTAGCCACGGACCACTATTCGCGAGCCACGTACAATAGAACTGTGACCAAAATCTCCCCGCCTGCGGCCCCTTCCGTCGGCTTCATCTCTCTCGGCTGCCCCAAAAACCTCGTCGATTCCGAGGTGATGATGGGCTTGCTCGACCGCGCCGGCGCGCGGCTCACCGCGCATCCCGAAGAAGCCGATATCCTCGTCGTCAACACCTGTTCCTTCATCGACACCGCCAAGCAGGAATCGGTCGACACCATTCTCGAAATGGCCCGCCACAAAACTGCGGGCCGCGCGCGCAAGCTCATCGTTGCCGGCTGCCTCGTCGAGCGCTATCGCGATGAGATCCAGAAAAACATTCCTGAAGTGGACGCTGTGGTCGGCACCGGCGAGCTCGAGGCAATTCTCGAAGCCGCGGGTCTTGCGCCTACACCCGCAGCCGCTGCGCCTTCGCCCTTCAATATTCTGTCGAGCGCCGCCGAAGTGCGGTCAGGCCGCGAATCCCAGGCCGGCACACACAAATCGCCAGCATCCCGGCAGGAAGGCGACCACCGCGAACGCGCCGGCCGCTTCAAACGCGACGAGTGGCAAGGCGCCTCTCATCTGCTGCCCACGTATCTCTACGACGAGACCACCCCGCGGCTGCTCTCGACGCCGCGCGCTTCGGCGTATATCAAGATTGCCGAGGGCTGCGACCATCCGTGCACGTTTTGCGTCATTCCCAACCTGAGGGGCAAGTTCCGTTCGCGCAGATTTGAATCGGTCGTCGCCGAAGCAGAAGCCCTGGTCGCCCGCGGTGTTCGCGAGATTACGCTCATCGGCCAGGACACGACCTGCTACGGCGAAGATTTGGGCCTGAAGGATGGGCTGGCGACGCTTCTCGACACGCTGGCGCGCATCCCCGATCTCCGCTGGCTGCGCTTCCTCTACGCGTATCCGAATCGCGTTACCGGCAAGCTGCTCGAGACGATTGCTCGTCATGACAACATCTGCAAATATCTCGACCTTCCGCTGCAACATGCCTCACCCGACGTACTGAAGCGCATGAAGCGCGGCGCCGGCGCCGATATTTTCTTGAAAACTCTCGACAAGGTCCGCGCCGCCGTCCCGGACATCGCTCTTCGCACTTCCTTCATCGTGGGATTTCCCGGCGAATCGCTCCGCGACTTTGAAGTGTTGGAGGAGTTTATTGCCGAAGCGAAATTTGACTGGCTCGGCGTCTTCAACTATTCCCATGAAGAAGGTTCCGCGGCTTACGCTCTCGACGCGCAGGTTCCGCAGCGCACGATCGAGTCGCGACGCAAGCGGCTGATGAAGCTGCAGCAATCGATTTCGCGCAAGTCGAAAAAGGATTGGGTCGGCCGCGAACTCACTGTGCTCGCCGAGGGAGAGAGCGACGAAACGGCGCTGCTGTGGGAGGGCCGGACCCAGTTTCACGCGCCCGAAATCGACGGCAAGGTCTACATCAACGACTTCGGGGCTCTTGAAAACCTGGAAGCGGGCCGCTTCTATCGCGCTGAAATCACCGTGGCCCACGACTACGACCTCGTCGCACGCATCGTCTCCTCCGAATCCTGAGCCCGCGCGCATTTTTCTATTTTCAGCCAAACACATTTTCCCCTATCATCTCCGCATGCGAATCGAACGCCGCACCTTCCTCAAATCCTCCGCGTCCATCTTCCCCGCTTTGGCTCTGCAAAACGTCCTCGCGCAAAGCTCATCCGAAGCACCGGCTGCTGCTAGCCTCCACCCCGTCCCCGCCGGCGAGGACCGCTCCGGCCATCTCCACTCCCTCGGGTTCAGTTCGCTCGCCTTCAAGGTCGTCCCCTCCGACACCGCGGGCAACCTGCTCGTCATCGAGCACAGAAATCTCCTGCCCGACACAGGCCCGGCTCTGCATCTCCACTTGTCTCAGGAAGAATGGTTCTACGTAATGGAAGGCGAGGTGCGTTTCCAGGTCGGCGATCGTCGTGTGCAACTCGGCGTCGGCGACTCGTTCCTTGCTCCGCGTCGCATTCCGCACACATTTTCCGCCGTCGGCTCTGCGGCGCACATGCTGATCGCCTTTACGCCCGCCGACAAAATGGAGCAGTATTTCATCGACGCCGCGGCTCACCCCTCACTCGCAGCCACCGCCGATTTCATGAATCGCTACGACATGCAGTGGATCGGTCCGTCGCCGTTCTGGAAATCCTAGAGCGCGTTTTATAAATGGTCTGACTGGCTAGCGCGGATCCCTCAGGGGTTAAAACCCCTGAATTTTCCCGCCATTTTCGGCACGACAGAAGTCGTGCCCTTTCACGAAACCATTTATGAAACACGCTCTGGGCAATCTCGCAGACTCGCTGTTGCCCGCTCTCTATTTCCTGCGTCCTTTTCTCTGCCCGGCCAGGTCCACTGTGAGCTTTGAGCGATAATCAAGGACAGAACTGCTATGAGCGCGCTGGCTAGAGTCATCTCGCTCTCGAACCAGGATGTGCGAACCATCGGTTTCTTGCCTGAAGGGGCGCAATGATTCTCTCTCAGCCCGATCTTCGGCCCAGAATGCGTGGGAAGAGTCTTAGCGTCGTCGGGTCCGCGATCTTCGCACTTTCACTTGCAACAGTGATACCGCGGTCAAGTGGGCAAGGACTGCCGCAGCCAGCAGCCCCTCACGTCGAACTCGCGCACGCGCAAATCGATTCGGATGCGGACGGCTTGAGTGACGACCTGGAACAGGCACTGCTGGTGCAGTTCGCCCCTCGATTTCTTGTTGGCCAGGGCGACTGCTCCAACGTTCCCGCTGAATTTGAGCCGGGCATCTCCACTCCCCAGGTGAAGTCAGAGAATGGCACAATCTATGGGCAGGTTTTCCCGGCGAAAAACTTAATCGATGGCGCTCCGGTCGCAGAAATCCATTACTACCTCCTTTGGCGCATCGACTGCGGCAGGCACGGGCACCCCCTCGACGCGGAGCATGTGTCTGTTCTCATTCGAGCTTCGGGTCCTGACCTCCAGTTGGCGACATGGAAAGCTCTCTACTGGTATGCCGCCGCCCATGAAAACACCGTTTGCGATGTGAGTCAGATCGCCCGCGCATCCACTCTGCACGCTGAAGATGCGGGTCCCAGCATCTCCATCTCGCCCGGCAAGCATGCTTCCTATTTCAACGAATCGCTCTGCCAAAGAGGCTGTGGAGCCGATCGTTGCGAGAACATGATCGCCCTCGCGCCCGCAAAGCTCGTCAACCTCGGCGAGCCCGCGCATCCCATGAACGATTCGCTTTTTATTGCCTCCACCGACTGGCCGCTCGCAGCCAAGATGGCCGAAACAAACTTTCCACCTTCGGCGCTGGCCCGGCTCAGCCGGATTCCGGATTCCGAGATTGCCCCGTTCAACGAAGGCAGACATCCCTCGCAAGGCGTGATTGCCATCAGCAGCGCAACGGAACAAGCGGTAGCAGGCAGCGGCGGAGATACGATTGCGGGAATTTCATCAGCGGCCGCAGCGACCAGCGGCTCGATCTCGGTCGCGGGTGGTTCCACCGGCAACGCGCTCCAGAAAAGCGGCCGGGACGCCATCCATGCGCTCGGCGTCTCCATTCGGCACATCGGCGAATTTCTCGCCCCTAAGCCGCGCCCCGGTTCTGCGGACCCTCCGGCTGAAACCAAGCCTCAATAATTCGCTGTCCGGCCAACTTCCCCGCCAGCACGCGCGATTCTCTTGATGTGATTCGCCCCTCAACTTTCGTTGAACGCTATCGGGCTTGACCTTCGATCCTATGACGAAATCGCGCGTTGGCCATTGCCCGTGGGCAGCTTCAATGAGTCGCTCACGATCACTTCGCCGACGCGCAGCCGCTTTACCCCGAGTTCCTCGATCTCAAGCGATTTGAATGCGGCTTTGCGCACCGCGAGACGATAGATGGACAATCGTCCAATGGCGAATGCGCCCACCGCCACCGCACCGACCGCGGCCGCAATCACTGCAACGCCACGCAATCCAAGAGACTCTGAACTTTGCATTTCCTTCATATGTTGACCTCCTCCTCCCGTATGAGTGCATTCTCAATTATTGCGGCATTTTCAAAACAGTGTCATGTTTGTCGTTGAGTCCGGCTGCTACGACGATCCCGGTAATACAATGCGACGAAGGAGTGCCCCATGTGGATTGAACTGGTGATGCAGAATGCTCCCGGCGCGAACACGCCCGGAAAGCAGATGGCTGCGCTGGTGTTTGGCCTGGCGCTGGCGGGCGTAGGGGTGGTTGAGCTTGTGAGGCCAGACTTTCTGACCAAACTGCTGCGCCGCAACAGCAAGGAGGGCGACATTCGCCTGTTCTTTGCCGAGGCCATGGAACGGCGGCTGAACGTAATCATGGTCGGCATTGCCGCCATCCTGTGGGGAATTCTGTTTGTTGGCGTGACGATCTTCACGATGCTTTATCCGGGAGCCTGACCGGAGCAGGCCGAGATCGGCGCGCACTGGCGCGTTGCCCAATTGCCGTGTCGCCGCCCTTGCGGCCTCGTTCCCTTGCTCCCTCGCTCCCTGCCGTACTAAACTTCCGCCATGAAAAACTCGCTTCCCCTCCTGCCCCGTGTTGCAGCCGTATTCCTCTGCGCCACTTGCGGTCTCACAGCCGTCGCCGCGCACAGCCAGGACTGGGCCAAAGCTGTCCTGAACAAGTCACCGCGCCACCAGGAATGGGTGAAGGTGACCTACGGCAGCCGCACGGTGAACGCATTTGTGGTTTATCCCGAGGTAAGCCACAAAGCTCCCGTCGTCCTGCTCATCCACGAGATCTTTGGCCTCACCGACTGGGCGCGTTCCGAGGCCGACGACATTGCCGCCATGGGCTACATCGTCATCGCGCCTGACCTGCTCTCGGGCTTTGGGCCCAACGGCGGCGATACCAGCGCCTTCCCTGACATGCAGTCGACGACGAAGGCCGTCTCCGGTCTCGATCCCGCTATCGTCACCGCCGACCTGAACGCCGCTGCCGACTACGCGCTTAAATTTCCCGCGGCCAACGGCAAACTCGCCGTCATCGGCTTCTGCTGGGGCGGAGGCCAGTCCTTCCGTTTCGCCACCCAGCGCAAGGATCTGAGCGCGGCCTTCGTTTTCTACGGACCTCCGCCGCCCACCGAAAGCCTTGTCGGCATCACCGCGCCGGTCTACGGATTCTATGCCGGCAACGACGCGCGCATCACGGCCACGGTTCCGGCCACGAAGGATGCGATGGCCGCCGCCGGCAAGAAGTATGAAACGGTGATCTACGACGGCGCGGGTCACGGGTTTATGCGGGCCGGCGAAGATCCCGCCAACACTAATGCCGCGAACACGACTGCGCGCACGGAAGGATTGAAGCGGCTGGAAGCGTTGCTGAAGGGCATGTAGGGCAGTGTCAGTGGTTAGTGGTTAGTGGTTAGGGGTTAGTGGTTCCTGCGCGCTACCATGGTTATTGACCACGGCGCACACGCGCCGCCCACTCGAATGACCGCGAAGAAGAAATCCGCCAAGCTGCTGCGTTGCCCCACCTGCGGAATGATAGTGCGCCTCGGCGACGAGGACTTCCCTTTCTGCAGCGACCGCTGTCGCAAGATCGATCTCGGCAAATGGGCCATGGGCGTCTACAAAATCAGCTCTCCGGTCCTCGATCCGGAAGTCCTTGAAGATCTGGGCCTCGGCGGCAACACCCGCGACGGGAGCTCGGATGAACAGTAAGAACTCCTCCAACAACGCCAGCCACAACCAAGAAAAAGTCCAAACTATGGTGAAGACTGTCTGGGCCTGGAAGGTCGCCACTTTCTTCGGCATCGGCTACCTCAAGCCCGGTCCTGGCACTTGGGGATCAGTCGCAGCGGTGCTTCTCTGGGCGGCAGTAGCCTTTTTGAAACATCCGGACCCGCGCACGCAGTTTGTCGTCTTGCTCGTTTGGATTGTTCTCGCCATCGCTCCGGGCGTCCCCGCCGCTACCATCGTCGAACGCGAATCCGGCCGCACCGACCCGGGCTTTGTCGTTATCGACGAGGTTATCGGCCAGTGGATCGCGCTGCTCGGCAGCCCGTTCGACTGGCGTCACGGCCTCATCGCCCTCGTGCTGTTTCGTCTGTTTGATATCACCAAGCCGTTCCCGGTGCGGCGGCTGGAGCGGCTGCCGGGCGGCTGGGGCATCATCTTCGACGATGTTGCCGCCGGGCTGTATGCTTTGGGTATAGCCTTTCTGTTACGAATCTGGATCTAACTTCCTATGCCCCGCAGCGCTCCGCAACCCGATTCCGCAGCCCCGCCGCTGCCCCGCGTCGATGACGTGGTTCCGGCAGCCGCCCTGCCCCAGGGCGAGGTGGAGCTGAAAGGCCTTTACCTGGGACCGCACAGCTTTGGGCTCCCGGCCGTCTATGTGGACGGCGATGCGGCCCACATTCTGATGAGCCGGCCTTCGCGGCTGGCCTTTCGCGTGCCCGACGGAGCCTCTACGGGACTGATTGAGGTGCGCACCCCGGCCGGCGCTGCCAATGCCGGAGCAGTGCGGGTGGCGCGCAAGTTGACCGACGGCCTGCACCCCGTGACCAGCCCCGCCGTCAGCCGCTCTGGCATGATTTATGCCACCATCTCTGGCCCACGCGGCAAGCAAACGCCGGTTTCCGTCATGCGCATCAGCATCGACGGCCGGACTACTCCTTTTGTGACAGGACTTTTGAATGCGACGGGGCTGGCATTCAGTCCTGCCGGCGATCTGTACGTGACCTCGCGCGCCGAAGGCAATGTCTATCGCGTGGACGCGGCTGGCGAATTTACGGTCTATGTTGAAGGCATGGGCGTGGCCACCGGCGCGGCCTTCGACGTCGAAGGCAATTTGTATGTGGGCGACCGCAGCGGCACGATCTTCAAAATCAATCCCGAGCGGCAGATCTTTGTGCACGCCACGCTGGAGCCAAGTGTGGCTGCATATCACCTGGCCATGAACGCCGCCGGCACGCTCTTCGTCACGGCGCCTTCGCTCTCGTCGAACGACGCCATCTGGGCCATTGAGCCGAACGGCGACACGCGCGCCTGGTATCGCGGGCTGGGCCGTCCGCAAGGCCTGGCGATTTCGAGCCAAGGCGATGTATTCGTTGCCGCCTGCCTGCACGGCCGCCGCGGGCTGGTGCGGATCACGCCCCAGGGCGAGGCCACTCTGGTGCTGGCCGGCGACAATCTGGTAGGCGTGGCCTTTTCTCCGCTCGGCACCGCTGTCCTGGCAACTAATGACTCCGTTTATGATGTGGACTTGGGAGTTGAAGGGCTGAGCCTGTTCTAGGTTTCAGGTGTCAGGTGTCAGGTTTCAGTAAAGGGACCTGAGGCATCGGCATGGACCTGCTGTTGGAACGCGATGAACATCACTCACCGGACTCCGTCCACTGACACCTGAAACCTGGCACCTGAAACCTGTCTTTATGAAATCCGAAATCATTGCCGTCGGCTCCGAGATGCTCACCCCGTTCCGCCAGGACACGAATTCTCTCTACATTACAGAAAAGCTCAACGGCATCGGCATTACCGTCGCGTTCAAATCTATCGTGGGCGACCGGCAAAAGGATCTCGTCAACGCCATTCGCACCGCGCTTGGCCGCGTCGACATTCTCATCGTGATGGGCGGCCTGGGACCTACGGAAGACGATCTGACCCGCGAAGCCGTGGCCGAAGCGCTTTCGCTTACACTGCGCCGCGACGCTTCACAGGTGGCTGCGCTGCACGCGCGCGCCGCCGGCTGGCGCATCACCATGCCGCAGAACAATCTCAAGCAGGCCGACGTTCTGGAGGGCGCCACGCTGCTGCCAAACCCGAATGGCAGCGCTCCCGGCCAGTGGCTCGATACTACCTTCGGCGGCTATCGCAAGCTCATCGCACTTTTGCCTGGCCCCCCGCACGAGTGCCGCCCGCTGTTCGACGCCGAATGTATGCCCCGTCTCTCTGTGGCCGTGCCGCCGCGCGCGATCGCCGTGCGCACGCTCAAGGCGGCCATGATTCCCGAGTCGCAGGCCGACAAGCTACTGGCTCCCGTCTACACCACCTACACCGACGTCGAAACCACGCTGCTCGCCCACACCGGCGACCTGCAGATCACGCTCATCTGCTCGAAGCAGGACCCCGACGCTGCACGACAACGCGTGGATGAGCTCGCCGAGCGCATCGAAGAGAAGCTCGAAGATTGGCTCTACTCCTCGCAAGGGGATTCGCTCGAGCAGATCGTGCTCTACTATCTCGAACTCCGCCAGGCGACAATGGCTGTCGCCGAAAGCTGCACTGGCGGGCTGGTCGCCGAGCGCATCACCAGCGTTCCCGGGGCTTCGCGATCATTTCTCGGCGGCGCGGTCGTCTACTCCGACGAACTCAAGACCTCGCTCGCGGGTGTGCCCGCGGAATTGATCGCGCGGCACGGCGCGGTCTCCGCCGAAGTGGCTAAGGCGCTCGCCCAGGGCATTCGCGCGCGCACCGGAGCTAGCGTCGGCCTGGGAGTGACGGGCATCGCAGGACCCACGGGCGCCACCGAGACCAAGCCCGTAGGCCTGGTGCACATCGCCGTCTGCGACCCGCAGGGATCGGATGCTTTGGAGCGCACTTTCCGAGGCGACCGCCAACGCGTCCGCGAGTGGGCCGCGCAGCAGGCCCTCGACCTGGTGCGTCGCAGGCTGATGTAGGCAGCGGTTTGCCTTTTGATTCAAGTACCGCTTCGCGCACCTTGACATTTGTACATAAATGTACAAAAACTATATATTGTACGTTTTTGTACAAGTGACAATATGAACTCTTTGAAGAACAAGTGCTACTCGGTTATCACCGCCGACGTTGTCGGCTCCAGCGGGATTGCGTCGCTGACGCAAAAGCTCAGCCGCAAACTGAGCGAGCTTTCACAATTGCACCTCGCACAAAAACTTATTCTCTCTCCCTATGCCGTAACTGCCGGAGACGAATTCGAAGGAGTTTTAGCCAGGCCGCAATTTACGCCGCAAGCCATATTGGACTTACGCCGCCTTTTCTACCCGATGGAACTCCGCATTGCCATCGGGATCGGGAAGGCAACGGGAGTTTATAAGAGACCCGTCAATCTTCATGGCGGGGGAGAAGCATTCCTTAGAGCCCGGAAGGCGGCCGAGCGGGTGAAGGCGGGATATCCGAAATATCGCCTCCTTACCGTGTTTAACTCAGGCAACGAACTCTTCGACACCATAGCCAATACGATCTACGGCCTTCAGGACTCGCTCTCCCAGCGAACCACCCGCAGTCAATGGGCAGCGATCAACGCGCGTCTGGCGACCGGACGACAGGACAAAACCGCGCGGAGACTGAAGTTGGATATTTCCACCGTATCGCGCAATCTCAAACGGGGCTATTATTGGCAGTTGGTGGAAACCGCAGAATCTATGGAGCGCATTTTGGGGGCGTATTTTTGATTTGTACGTTTTTGTACAAATCTATGAAATTGGACGAAATGATACAAGCGGCACAATTGGCGTTCCTTGCCCTGCTCCTCGCCCATCTCGTCGGGGATTTCCTTTTTCAACCGAAATGGCTCGCCGAGAACAAAGGAAAGCGATTATGGCCGCTCCTATGTCATGGCTTTGTTCATTACGCCTCGGCATGGGCCTGTTTGCTTATCTTTGCATTAACCAACTTCCTGTCTGTTTACAACCAGGCTGTCATCGCCGGCTATTTTCTTGCCCATTTGCTCATCGACAAATTGAAGAGCCTGGTCATCGCGCACAAGCCAAGACACGATCAATGGCATATCTTTCTACTCGACCAACTGATTCATATTTTTGTCCTGGCGATGACGGCCTGTTTCCTGGCTCGAACATCTCCGGTCGCCCTCTTTCAGGGGCTCCATCCGTCGCCGACAGCGCGAACCCACATTCTAGAGGTGGCAATCGTCTATATCGGTGTGATTTTTGGCGGAGGGTACTTGATTCGCTATCTCACACGGAGTTTCGCGATCAAGAATACGGACAAAAACTCACCTCAACTGGAAAATGCCGGCCTCTATGTTGGATGGATCGAACGCTTTCTAATGATCACGGCCATTCTCATGCAATCTCCGGTCTTAGTCGGCCTCATCCTCACGGGAAAATCGATCGCTCGTTACCCTGCGTTCGAGCACGAGCGATTCGCCGAGTACTTCTTGATAGGAACAATGCTGAGCGTCTCCCTCTCAGTCCTCGGAGGAATGCTCTTGTTGTATCTGCTTTGCGGAACCACGTCGTTCAAATAGAACGTATATCGAGCGTTTCTCCACCCACATCCGGGTCAGAGTCGGGGACCGTTTCGTAAAAACCTGGGAGCGCGCGCACCCCGTGCCTTTGCTACACTTCTCCTGCGCCCGATTGTCATCCGGCCGATCGCTCAAACGCCTCATCAGGAGAGCCCATGCCCGTCGTTGAGCTTGCGGGAGTCACCAAGGCTTACGAAAGCAAAGTCGCCGTGCGCGACCTCTGCCTTTCTATCGAGGCCGGCCAGATGTTTGGTCTGCTGGGCCCCAATGGAGCCGGAAAAACCAGCTCCATCCGCATGATGATGGGCATCACACTGCCCGATTCGGGGTGCATTAATTTATTTGAAAAGCCCTTCGACCGCAAAAGCCTCGACCGCGTCGGCTATCTGCCGGAGGAACGCGGCCTCTATAAAAAAATGAATGTCCTGGAGCAGCTCGTCTTTTTCGGCCGGTTGCACGGCGTTGCCCAGGAAGACGCTCGCAAGCGGGCGATTGATTGGGCTGCGCGCATGGAAATCTCCGACGCCCTCGACAAGAAAACGCAGGAGCTCTCCAAGGGCATGCAGCAGAAGATTCAGTTCATCGCCACGCTGCTCCACGATCCCGATCTGGTGGTGATGGACGAGCCCTTCAGCGGCCTCGATCCCGTGAACACCACGCTGCTGCAGGACGCATTGCTCGAGCTCAAGGCGCGCGGCAAGGCCATCCTCTTCTCCACGCACCGCATGGATCAGGTGGAGAAGCTATGCGACGCCATCTGCCTCATCGACCACGGTGAGGCCATGCTCAGCGGCAGCATGCGCGAAATCAAGAGCCGCTACGAGCGCAACCACGTCATCGTGGAGTTTGAAGGCAGCGCCGATTTCCTGAAGAGCGACGAGATTGCCGAGGCCAACAACTACTCCGGCCACGCCGAAATCAAACTCAAGCCGCACGGCGATGCGCAGAAGCTGCTGCATCAGGCCGCGTCCATGGCTGCCATCTATCGCTTTGAACTGGTCGAGCCCTCGCTCGAAGAGATCTTCATTGAGACCGTGGGAGGTAAGGCCGATGCGTAACATGCTTCTCATCGCAAAGCGCGAATACCTCGAGCAGATTCGCGGCCGCGCCTTCCGCCTTTCCACGATTCTCGTGCCCGCGCTCATCATTTTTCTTCTCGGTATAAGCGCCGCTACCGGCCGCAAAATGGCCGCGCGCCGCCACATCGTAATCGCCGCCGACAATGCCTCGCTGGCCGCCGATATTGGCAGCAATCTTACCCAGGAAAAACGCACTGGCTACACGGTCGATATTGTTTCGCCCTTCACTGCACAAGACCGCGCCGATCTGCAGGCTCGCGTCGCAAGCAAATCCCTCGACGGTCTGCTCGTTATCGAGAACTCCACCACCGCCACGCCGAGCGTCACCTATATTTCGCAATCCTCGGGCGATTTAATGAGCACCTCGCGCCTGCAAGACGCCATCAATCGCGGCTTTCTCGATCTGCGCCTCTCGCAACAGGGGGTGCCGGCCGATAAAATCCAGTCGCTGGCAAAACCTGTGCACTTAGACACGCTGCTGATCTCGGGCAGCGGCCAAACCGGCAAGAGCCAGGGCATGACGCCGTTCTACAAAGCCATGCTGATGACATTTCTGATGACCATGCCGATTCTGCTGTATGGCATGGACATGGCCCGCTCCATCATCGAAGAAAAAAGCTCGCGCATCTTCGAGGTCATGCTCGCCGTGGCGCGCCCAGACGATCTGCTCACCGGCAAGCTGCTCGGCGTGGGTGCGGTCGGCCTCACGCAAATCGCCATCTGGATCGCCGCCGCCACGCTGCTCAGTGGCACGGCTCTCATGGGCTCGCTGGTCAGCGGCAATGTGCAACTCCACTTCAGCGCGCTCGAAGGCTTTCTGTTCCCGGTCTATTTTGTGCTCGGATTTTTCCTCTACAGCGCCTTTTTCTCCGGCCTCGCCGCTACCTGCGAAACCGCGCAGGACTTGCAGATGTACATCTCGCTGGCCATCATCCCAACCTGGGCCAGCTTCGCCATTTTGCCGTTCCTACTCAACAATCCCAACTCGCCCTGGGTGGTCGCCGCATCGCTGTTTCCGCCCACCGCGCCCCTCATCATGGTCCCGCGCATCGGCATGTCAACTTCACCTTATCTCTACTGGCAGATCGCGATCTCCATTGCTCTGCTCATCCTCAGCATCTGGGGAGTGGTGTGGTTCGCCTCGCGCCTCTACCGCATCGGTATCCTCATGTACGGCAAGCGCGCCACTCTGCCGGAAATTCTGCGCTGGCTCCGCTACTCCTGAGCGAGCTTAGCGAGGGGAAGGATCTGCGGTTGGCCGCCTACTTTAACATTTAGACAGTGACCAGCGAATCCAGTCCCAGGTTCACGTTCCGCCAGCGCCTCGTTCTGGCCGTGGCGCCGCGTCTGGTATGGGCGTTGCTCTGGCTCGTGGGCCACACCTGGCGCTTTGAGGCGATCGTCGAAGAGGGCGCTCTGCCCTTCCCTCGCGGTGAGGGCATCGGCCCCGATATCTTCTGCTTCTGGCACCAGTGCGTGCTCCCCTGCACGTTCTATTACCGGCGTTGCGGCGCCACCATCATCGTGAGCCAGAGCTTCGATGGCGAGCTGATCGCGCGCATCCTCGAGCTATTCGGCTTTCACACCACGCGCGGCTCCAGCTCACGCGGCGCGCGCGAAGGGCTGATGGGTTTGAAGCGCGTGCTCGAAGACGGCGGCACGGCCATCTTTACCGCCGACGGTCCGCGCGGTCCCATCTATCGCACTAAGATGGGGCCTATCAAGCTTGCGCACATCACTGGCGCGCGTATCGGCGCATTTCATTTAGAGCCCGAGCGCGCCTGGACCATGCATTCATGGGATCATTTCCTGGTGCCGAAGCCGTTTACGCGCATTGTGGTCAGTTGGGCGCGCTGGACCACCGTTCCGGCCGATCTTGCCACCGATCTTTCCGCGAGCCAGTTCGAGCAGAAGCGCGAAGAGCTGAACGCCGCCATCGAACGTGCGCGGCTTCGCGCGCTCGCGCACTTTGGAAAATCCAATGTGTGAATGCTCTATTCCAAATGGCAAAGAAGAAGCGCACCTCGGTGTTGCCGATTTCGATTACGAACTTCCCGAGGAGTTGATCGCGCAGCAACCGCCTGCGGAGCGCGGCACCAGCCGCATGCTGGTCGTGGATCGCGCCACCGGCGCCCTGCATGACGATTTTTTCTCTGGTCTTGGACAATATCTGCGGCGAGGCGATCTGGTGGTCCTCAACGACAGCCGCGTGATTCCCGCGCGACTCTACGCGCGAAGAACGTTACGGCGCGAACGCGAGAAGCCTACAGGTCGCATTGAAGTCATGCTCACGGAGCCGGCCGGCGAAAACCAGTGGCGCGCATTGGTGCGCCCGGGCCGCAAGATCGCGATCGGCGAGCGCCTGGTCTTTCCCGCGCCCACGGGCGAAATTGTGCTCGAAGCGGAGGTGCTCGAGCGCGGCGAGTTCGGCGATCGCCTGCTTGAATTCGCACCGCCCCACGATTCAATCGGCGACGACTCCGTTGGCGTCAATTTCTTCGACATTTTGGACCGCATCGGCCATGTACCGCTGCCGCCTTATATCCATCGCGACGACGCGGACGCGGATCGCGATCGCTACCAGACGGTCTTTGCGCACGAACGCGGATCGGTGGCCGCGCCAACGGCCGGCCTCCACTTTACGTCGCAGATGCTCGCCTCGCTCGAGGCAAGCGGCGTCGAGATTGCGCGTGTGACGCTGCACGTTGGCCTGGGCACGTTTGCTCCGTTGCGCGTGGAGCGCGTAGACGAAGTGCGCCTGCACAGCGAGCGCTATACCATCGGCGCTGCGGCAGCCGATGCCATCAATCTCGCCGTCGCGGAGGGCCGGCGCATCGTCGCCGTCGGCACCACGACCGTGCGCACGCTGGAAGCTGCGGCGCTCGCGGCCGCCGGCGCTCCTATTCAGCCCCACTCCGGCGCAACGGACATTTTCATCTCGCCCGGCTTCGAGTTTCGTCTTGTCGGCGCGCTGCTCACCAACTTCCACCTGCCGCAATCGAGCCTGCTCATGCTGGTCAGCGCCTTTGCCGGCCGCGAGCGAATTCTCGCCGCATACCGCCAGGCCGTCGAACAGAAATACCGCTTCTTCAGCTACGGCGACTGCATGTTCATCGCGTAGCAGGTGCCAGGTATCAGAAGACGGAGGCTACGAGCTGCAGGTCACTGGCACCTGAAACCGTCGCGACCCCTTCGTATCCTGCTATTCTCTCTACCGTGAGTGAATCCTCCAAGCCGCCCGTCTTCCTGCTCGACGCCATGTCGTTCATCTTTCGCGCCTACCACGCTATGCAGCGCTCGCGGCCCATGTCCACGCGCTCCGGCCTGCCCACGGCGGACACTTACGAGTTCGTGAATATGATCAAGAAACTGCGCCAGGACTTTGAGCCCAAATACTTTGCCGCGGTCTTCGATGTGAGCGGCGAGGTCTTCCGGGACGAGCGCGCGCGGACGATGGGGCCGCTGCGCAAATGGAACAGCAAGTCGCAGAGCTTCGACGAAGTGAGCTATGAGGGCTACAAAGCCAAGCGCGAATCCATGCCCGAGGATCTGCGCCGCCAGATTCCCTACATTCGCCGCGCGCTCGAGGCGCTGCGCATTCCCATCCTCGAAGCCGAAGGCTTTGAGGCCGACGACGTGATCGGCACCCTCGCGCGCGAAGCTGCCGAGCAGCAGCACGAGGTCTTTATCGTCTCCGGCGACAAGGACATGATGCAGCTTGTTACGCCGCAGGTGAGGGTCCTGAATCCCCAGAAGGACAATCTGATTCTCGATCCCGCCAAGGTGGAAGAAGTGCTGGGTGTGCCGCCGGGCAAGGTCGTCGACGTGATGGCCCTGCGCGGCGACTCGGTGGATAACATTCCCGGCGCGCCCGGGATTGGCGACAAGGGCAGCGTGGAGCTGATCAAGGAATTCGGCAGTGTGGAGGCAGTGCTCGACCGCGCTGCGGAGGTCAAACGCAAGGCCTACCGAGAGTCGCTTGAACAGAACCGCGATGCGGTCCTGCTTTCCAAAGAGCTCGTCACCATCGATTGCCGCGTGCCGCTCGCGCTCGACCTGCATGCGATGGAAACGCAGTCGCCGGATCTCGAAGCTGCCCGCACACTCTTCACCGAGCTTGAGTTCACCTCGATGCTGCGCGACTTAGCACCGGCGGCGGGCGGAGCTTCGGTCGAATTGATTGAAGAACCCAGTGCCGAACAAACCGCCGCCTTCTACGCTGCCTCGCGCGAGTACGGGTTCGCCTTTGCGCTCGATGCTGTGGAGCCGGCGTCCGAGGAATCGGAAGATGAGGAACCCGCCGCGCCGTCGTTGCTCGATGTCGCTGAAGCTGCGGAGAAAAAGATCCACTTCAGCGTCGGAGTCTGCGCCGACCCTGCACGCGCCTTGCGCCTGCCCCTCACGCCGGAGCTGCGCGCTCTGCTTGAAGACGCCTCGGTACCCAAGCGCGTGCACGACTGGAAGCTGGACCTGCATGTGCTGGGTGAGATGGGCGTCGCGCTGCGTGGCGCGCTGGACGACTCGATGCTGCTCTCCTACGCGCTCAATCCCACGCACTCGACCCAAGCACTGGCCGACGTGGCCGCGCGCCACGGGCAAAACCCTCCGAACTCTCTGCCCGCATCAGCCGCGGCCGTCTATGCGCTCACTCCGGCACTGCGCGAAGAGGCAGAACAATCTGAAGTGTTGCGCGTCTACGCCGACATCGATTTGCCCCTGGCGCCGGTGCTTTATCGCATGGAACTGGCGGGCGTGCGCATCGACAGAACTGTGCTCAGCAGCCTTTCGGAGCGGTTTGGTGGTGAGTTGACGCGCGTGGGCGACCGCATCTTCGAGCTCGCGGGCAAGCGCTTCAACATTAATTCGCCGAAGCAGCTCGGCGCGGTGCTCTTCACCGATCTTGGCTTGCCTGCACCGCCCAGCCGCGGCAAAGGCAAATCTGTTTCGACCGCTGTGGACGTGCTGGAATTTCTGGCTGAGAAGCACGAAGTGCCGCGGCTGGTGCTCGAATACCGGCACCTGTCGAAGCTGAAATCAACTTACATCGACGCGTTGCCGCTGCTGGCCGACAAGGACTCGCGTGTGCATACCACGTTTCAAGCTGCGGCTACGGCCACAGGCAGGCTCTCTTCGGTCAACCCGAATCTGCAAAACATTCCCATCCGCACGGAATTGGGGCGCGAAATTCGGGCGGCCTTCACCGCTGCTCCTGGCACGCAACTGCTCTCCGCCGATTATTCGCAGATTGAGTTGCGGCTGCTTGCGCATTTCAGCGGCGATCCGCTGCTGATGCGCGCCTATGCGGAAAACATCGATATTCACACGCTCACCGCCAGCGAGGTTTTCGGCGTTGCAATCGAAAGCATGGACAAGGAGACGCGCGGCCGCGCCAAGGCAGTGAACTTCGGCATCGTCTATGGAATTTCCGCTTTCGGCTTGGCTGCGCAGTTGGGCATTCCGCAAGCCGAGGCCAAGGCCTACATCGACCGTTACTTTGCGCGTTACCAGGGCGTGCGGGAGTTCATTGACCGAACCCTCACCCAGACGCGCAAGGACGGAAGTGTGCGCACCATGTTCGGGCGCATGCGGCCGATTCCCGACATCGAGAGCCGCAATCCCAACCAGCGCGGATTTGCCGAGCGGACGGCCATCAACACTCCGCTGCAAGGCACCGGCGCGGACCTGATCAAGCTGGCCATGATCTCGCTCGACCGCAAACTGGCGGAGCGAAAGCTGAAGACACGCATGGTGCTGCAAGTGCACGACGAGCTTTTGTTCGAGGTGCCGCTTGCGGAGACCGATGAGGTCGCGGCCCTGGTGCGCGCGGAAATGGAAGGCGTGGTGAAGCTGAAGGTGCCGCTGGTCGCCGACCTCGCATTCGGGCCCAATTGGCGCGATCTGAAGTGAGTGTCGCCGAAAGTGGCGCGCCGCAGCTAAACTGGTAAGCGCTTACCGAACATGAAGTGAGGCGCACATGAAAAAGCTCAACAGAAGGCAGTTTGCCAAGCATCTCGTTGCAGTTCCCGTGGGACTTTCCGCCGCATCTGCTCTTCTTGCGAACGCCCAAGCCGCTGCGCCTGCTCCGGCCGCAGCCCCGAAGCCCACGCCTGCCGCCGCCGACAATCGCCGCTTCGTCGTGGACGAGACGGAGCCATTCGCCGCGCCGCTCACCTTTGCGCGTGACGAGATTAAGCCCAAGCTGCAACTCTTCGCGCTGCGCGATGTCACACTGGAAGCCGGGCCGCTCCAACAAGCGCGCGACTGGAATCGCGCCTACATGCTGCGCCTGCCCAACGACCGCCTGCTGCACAACTTCCGCATCACCGCCGGCCTGACCTCTTCCGCCAAACCTCTCGGAGGATGGGAAGATCCAACATGCGAAGTGCGGGGACATTTTGTGGGGCATTGTTTGTCGGCATGCGCACTTCTCTACGCAGCTACGGGCGACACAACCATCAAAACCAAGGCCGATGAGCTTGTAGCAGGAATCGCCACGTGCCAGCAGAAGCTCGACGACAATGGCTACGTCAGCGCCTTTCCCATTGCACTCTTCGATCGTCTCGACCGCCGCGAGAAGGTCTGGGTTCCGTTTTATACCTTGCACAAGGTCATGGCCGGACTCCTCGACATGAAAACCCAGGCCGGCAACGATCAAGCCCTCGACACCGTCGTCAAACTCGCCGGCTGGGTTGATGCATGGACAGCAGCAAAAACTGAAGCGCACATGCAGGACATCCTGAATACCGAATATGGCGGGATGAACGAGGTTCTTTACAACCTCGCCGCCGTTACAGACGATGACCGCTGGGCGCGAACAGGCGACCGCTTCACGAAGAAGATTTTCTTCACTCCCCTGGCCATGCGGCGGGATGAGCTGAAGGGCCTGCACATGAACACGCACGTCCCCGAGGTGACCGGCGCGGCGCGGCGCTACGAGTTGTCATCGGACTATCGCTTCGCCGACGTGGCGCGCTTCTTTTTTGAGACGGTATCGGAGTCGCGCACCTACGCCACGGGCGGATCGAGTAACAACGAGCATTGGCTCACCAGCCCCAATCATCTCGCTACTGAAATGCATATCAGCGCGCACCACCAGGAGTGCTGCTGCTCCTACAACATGATGAAGCTGGCGCGGCATCTTTATAGCTGGAGCGGCGATTCGCGCATCATCGATTACTACGAGCGCAATCTGCTCAACCACCGGCTAGGCGCGATTGAACCTGAGACAGGGCACACGTCGTATTTTCTGTCGCTGGCGCCCGGGGCCTGGAAGACGACCTGCACCGAGGATCAATCGTTCTGGTGCTGCACGGGAACCGGGGTCGAAGAATTCGCCAAGCTGAACGACACCATCTATGCACACGACGGCGATTCGCTCTTCGTCAACCTCTACTTCGCATCCACGGTGAATTGGAAAGAGCGCGGAGTGCGGCTGAAACAAACCACGAATTTCCCTGAGAGCGAGCGGACCGAGCTCACTGTTGAGACGACTCCCGCCAAGGCATGGACGCTTCGCCTCCGCATTCCCGCGTGGACGAGTGCCGAAAACTCGGTGGCGATCAACGGCAATCTGCTCGACGTAACGGGAACTCCCGGAAGTTATTTGGCGCTGACCCGCGTGTGGAGGGCCGGAGATCGCGTGGAATTGACGATGCCGATGCGGCTCACAGCGGAGCCATTGGCCGACGATCGCACGCAGCAAGCGTTCCTCTACGGGCCGCTGGTGCTGGCCGGACAGTTCCCCAAAGCCGGACTCGCGGAAGATCTGGAGCACGGTCAGGGAGCGGAGATTCAGGAAGCGCCCGCGCTGGATGTGCCTCCGCTGAAATCAGCAGACGCCGATCCGGCTGCATGGATCAAGCCGGTTCCGGGCGAGGCGCTGACGTTTCGCACCACGGGACAGGTGCACGACGTGACCCTGAAGCCGTTGAACCAAAGTTGGCAACGGTTCGCCGTGTACTGGACAGTGTCGTAACGTGGGAATCGCCTGACGCGCGCTGAATTCGGCGCGAAAATCCGTAGAAATCTGCCGGGATAAGCCCGCCTCGGGGTTTTTCGTCAAAAACTCCTCTTGCATACTTATCCAATTCCATTGTATATTTATTCAAGCGCGGTTTCCGCCAAGGAGCCGCGCCTTTGCTTTGCCGCAAAGGGAAACGCACCATGAAAACTCAACGCCTGAACGTAATCCGCGAAGTGCTGACCGGCACTCCTGTGACCAGCCAGGACGAACTGCGCCGCAAACTGCGACGACGCGGCATTCACGTGACCCAGGCGACGCTTTCGCGCGACATGCACGAGTTGCAACTGTTCAAGGGGCCGCACGGATACTCGCTTGCCAATGGCAACGGCACAAAGACCAGCGCTGCCGAGGAAGACGATCAGCCGCCGACGCTCGCCGAGATGCTCGACAGTTTCGGGCTGCGTGTGAAGCAGGCGATGAATCAGGTGGTGTTGGGCACATTGAAGGGCGGCGCACAGCCGGTGGCGGCAGCCCTGGATCGCGAGGATTGGCCGGAGGTGGCCGGCACCATCGCCGGCGACGATACGGTTCTGGTGATTTGCACGGACGCACGACAGGCGGGAGAAGTAGCCGCCCGGTTAAGGACGATTTTGCAAGGATGAAGAAGACAGTTCAAACAGCGATTGTGGGAGTGACGGGTTACGCCGGCGCGGAGTTGGCGCGGCTGCTGCTGCATCATCCCCGCCTGCACGGCAAGCCGCCGGTATTTGCCGGGCGTGTGGAAGGCAAGGACCTTGAACGCGGCGGCATTCCGCTCGCCGAGATTCATCCGCAGTTGGCCGGCCACGATGGCAGCGGCAATTTGAAGCTGGAACCCTTCTCGTGGGAGTTGCTTGCCGAGCGAGGAGTGGATGTTCTGTTTCTGGCCACGCCTCACGAGTTATCGCGCGAATGGGTCCCCGAGGCGCTGAAGCGCGGGTTGCGCGTTATCGATTTGAGCGGAGCCTGGCGGCTGACGGACGGCGCCAACCGCGCAGTGTATGCGTTCGAGGACAAGGACGCAGAGCAAGCTGCGGCTACGCAGGCGCAGGCAATTTATGGCTTGCCCGAGTTGCATCGCAAGCAGATTGCAGGCGCGCGACTGGTCGCCAACCCCGGCTGCTACGCGACTTCGGTCATTCTGCCGCTGAGACCGCTGGTAGCGGCGGGACTCATCGACCTCGAGCACGGCATCGTGGCCGACGCCAAGAGCGGCGTGAGCGGCGCGGGAAAAGTTCCGACCGCAAAAACGCACTTCATGTATGCGGCCGATAATCTTTCCGCGTACGGCGTCTTTGCCCATCGCCACACGGGCGAGTTGTTGGAGCAGATCGGCATTGCGAGCGAACAGATCGTTTTTACGCCGCACCTGCTGCCGATTCCGCGCGGCATTCTATCCACGATCTATGTGCGCTTTAAAAAAGCGCAGACGCGGGAGTGTGTGGCCGAAGTCTATCGCGAGTTTTTTGCCGGCAGCCCTATGGTCCGGCTCTACGAAAAAGCGCTGCCGCAGATTCAGTACTCGGTACACACAAACTACGCCGACATCGGATTCCAACTCGATGCCGGTGGCAAGCGCGCCGTCATTGTGAGTTGCCTCGACAACCTGCTGAAGGGCGCTGCCGGGCAGGCCGTGCAGAACCTGAATGTGATCGAGGGTTGGCCGGAATCGGAAGGTCTCCTATGAAACTGGCCGCGGAGGGTTGCGAATGAAGTACGTGGTCAAACTCGGTGGCGCGGGCCTGGAAGCTCCGGCGCTGTTGGAAGGCTGCACCCGGGCCATTGCCGAGCTGGTGCGCGATGGCAACCAGGTGGCGGTGGTGCACGGCGGCGGCGTGCAGTTGACGCGCACCCTGAAGGCGCTCGGCAAGCAGAGCGAGTTCATCGACGGCCTGCGCGTCACCGACGCGGAGACCCGCGATGCCGCGCTGATGGTCTTTGCCGGGCGCGTGAATAAAGGTCTCGTTGCCGCGCTGAGCGCGTTGGGCCAGCCGGCGGTCGGACTTTGTGGCGGCGATGGCATGATGTTCCGCGCGCGCAAGAAACGCACCGTGCCCGATCTTGGCTACGTGGGCGAGATTGCCGCGAGCGACGTGCGCTGGCTCGATGCCATCTGGCAGTTGAACGGCGTGCCCGTGCTCTGCTCCATGGCGCTGGGATTCGACGGCGAGTATTACAACATCAATGCCGACGAGATGGCCGCTGCCTGCGCCATTGCCTGCCGCGCCGACGCACTGGTTTTCCTCACCGACGTTCCTGGCGTGAAGGGAGCGAACGGCGAGGTGCTGCGATGGCTATCGATTGATCAAATTGCGGAGATGGCCAAAAGCGCCGTCATCTCCGGAGGCATGTTGCCCAAGCTGGCCGCATGCCGCGAGGCGCTTTTGAACGGCGTAAAGCGTGTACGGATTTTGCCCGCGGAAGCGGCCGGTTCTCTGCCCGACCTGTGCAGTTCGCGCGTGGCGCACGGCACGGAAGTGATGGTGGCCTAGGAGGTTTTTTCGATGACAAAGCTCGAACAGATTCGCGCCGCGGAAGCGCGGCTTCTGCTCACCACATACGATCGGAGCCCGATTCTCTTCGTCGATGGTGAAGGGGTTTACATCAAGGACGAGAGCGGTGCTAAGTACCTCGATTTGCTCAGCGGCATCGGCGTCAACGCACTCGGCTACAACCACCCCGCCATTGTGGAGACGATTGCGCGACAGAGCCGCGCGCTGATTCACACTTCAAATCTTTATTATCACGAGGGACAAGCGGAGCTAGCGATGCGCCTCACAGAGCGCACCGGCCTCGATCGCGCATTCTTCGCCAACACAGGCACCGAAGCCTGGGAGGGCGCGCTCAAGCTGGCGCGCGCTTACGCGGGAGTACGGCGCAGCGAGGGCGCGGCAATCGGGACGAAATTTCTGGCGCTCGAACAGAGCTTTCACGGCCGCACCTTCGGCTCCATGTCGACCACGTACAAGGCGAAGTACCGCGAGCCGTTCGCGCCCGTGGTGCCCGGCGTCGAGTTCGTGCGCTTCAACGACGTAGCCGACCTGCGCGCGAAGTTCTCCAACGACGTTTGCGCCATCCTCGTCGAGGCCATCCAGGGCGAGGGCGGCATTCGGCCACTGACGCAGGAATTTTTTGCTGAGGCGCGCGCACTGGCTAGTTCCACCGGCGCGTTGCTGATTGTGGATGAGATTCAGGCGGGCATGGGCCGCACCGGCAAGTGGTGCGCTTACCAGCACTACGGCATCCAGCCGGATGTGACCACATTCGCCAAGCCGCTCGCGGGCGGCATTCCTCTGGGCGCAGTTCTGTGCACGGAAGAAGTGGCGCGCGCCATACATGCGGGCATGCACGGCACAACATTTGGCGGCGGTCCGTTGGCTTGCGCGGTGGGCGTCGCCGTCATCGACACGATCGAGAAGGAAGGGCTGCTGGCGCACGCCACGGAAGTGGGCAACTATTTCATAGAAAGCCTGCGGTCGCTCGCCAAAAAGCATGAGACGATTGTCGATGTGCGCGGAAAAGGCCTGATGATCGCCGCCGAACTCGATTCTGCGGATCTGGCCAAGCTCACTGTGGCGGAAATGCTCAAGCGCCATATTCTCATCAACTGCACCAGCGATACCGTGCTGCGCTTCCTGCCTCCGTACATATTGGAGCGCAGCCACGTGGATACGGCGATTGCCGCCCTGGACGAAATATTTTTGGAGCACGCCGCGGCGCACAGCGCGCCCGCAGAAGGAGCACATCATGTCTAGCAGAGCCACCATGGAACGCAAGGAAGCCACGGTTCCCGTTGAGAAAGACCCCGACATTCTGGCAGCGGCGGCGCGCATGTCCGGCGAGGATCTTTGTTCGATCGCCGATCTCTCAAGCGCCGAGGTGCGCGCCATTCTCAAGCTGGGTCACGACGTCAAGAACAATCCGCGCGAATATCGCCGTGCTCTCGATGCGAAACAAATGGTGCTGATGTTTGAGAAGGCCAGCCTGCGCACGCGTCTCGCCTTCGAGACCGGCATCAATACCATGGGCGGCAACGCCGTCTTCGTCGACCAGACCAGTGCGCCCCTGGGCGAGCGCGAAACCATTGCCGACGTGGCGCGCAACCTGGAGCGCTGGGTGGATGTGATCGTGCTGCGCACCTACGCGCACGACACCATTACTGAGATGGCAGTCAACTCGCGCGTCCCGGTGATCAACGCGCTCTCCGACTTCGAGCATCCCTGCCAGGCGCTGGCCGACTTCATGACCCTTGAGGAGCACTTCGGCAAAGCCACGGGGCTTAATTTTGCTTACGTCGGCGACGGCAACAACGTGTGCCACTCGTTGATGCTCACCGGCGCGCAGTTAGGGGCGAACGTCACAGTGGCCACGCCGCGCGGCTACTCGCCCGACATAGAGATTGTGACCAAGGCGCGAGAAATTGCCGCGGTTAATGGATGCGAGATACGCCTCCTGCAGGATCCGCAGGCCGCCGTAGAAGGCGCTGACGCTGTATACACCGATGTGTGCGTGAGCATGGGCATGGAGCACGAATCGACGAAGCGCGCGCCCATCTTTCGGCCCTTTCAGGTTAACGAGGCGTTGATGAGCAAAGCCGCGGCACGTGCGGTCTTCATGCATTGCCTGCCCGCGCGGCGCAATGAAGAAGTTACCGACGCGGTGATCGACAGTCCGCAATCCATCGTTTTCGATCAGGCTGAAAACCGCCTGCACGCGCAGAAAGCGCTGCTGCTTCTGCTGCTGGGCGGGTTGGCGAATGTGGAGAAGTTTCAGTGATAAGTGGTTAGTGGTAAGTGATTAGTGGTTAGTGGCCAGCGCTCAGGCGATAACTGAATGCGAGCAAGTTAGGGCACACTGGCAACAAATCTAAGTCCCTATCCACTAACAACAAACGACTAAGTGAGGTCTTCTCGAAGCATGTCTGTAATTCTCGAATCGCTGCCCGTTGGTCAGAAGGTTGGCATCGCCTTCTCCGGTGGGCTGGACACCTCGGCCGCCCTGCACTGGATGAAGCAGAAGGGCGCGATCCCTTACGCCTATACGGCCAACCTCGGCCAGCCGGACGAAACCGACTACGACGCCATTCCGCGCGCTGCCCTTGAGTACGGCGCGGCGAAGGCTCGGCTCATCGACTGCCGCAGCGCGCTTGTACGTGAAGGCATCGCCGCGCTACAGGCCGGAGCCTTCCACATCACGACCGCGGGCGTTCCGTATTTCAACACCACTCCGATTGGTCGCGCGGTGACCGGCACCATGCTGGTGGCCGCGATGAAGGAGGACGACGTCCACATCTGGGGCGACGGCTCTACCTTCAAGGGCAACGACATCGAGCGCTTTTATCGCTACGGCTTGCTTGTCAATCCCAATCTCCAGGTCTACAAGCCATGGCTTGACGCCGCTTTCATCGACGAATTGGGAGGCCGCGCCGAGATGTCTGCCTTCATGCAGCGCAATGGCTTCGCATACAAGATGTCCGCGGAGAAGGCTTACTCCACCGACTCCAACATTCTTGGCGCGACACATGAGGCCAAAGATCTCGAGCATCTCTCTTCGTCCGTCAAGATCGTTGTCCCGATCATGGGCGCGGCATTCTGGCGCGACGATGTCGAGATCAGGCGCGAGGAAATCGTCATTCGCTTCGAGGAGGGCTCGCCTATCGCCCTCAACGGACGCCAATTCGATTCGCCCGTCGACCTGCTGCTTGAGGCTAACCGAATCGGCGGCCGCCACGGGCTGGGCATGTCCGATCAGATTGAGAATCGCATTATTGAAGCGAAATCCCGCGGCATCTACGAGGCTCCGGGCCTCGCGCTGCTCTTTATTGCTTACGAGCGCCTCATTACCGGCATCCACAACGAGGACACTATCGAGCAGTATCGCGACCATGGCCGCAAACTCGGCCGGCTGCTCTATCAGGGCCGTTGGTTCGACTCGCAAGCGATCATGCTGCGCGAATCCGCCCAGCGCTGGGTCGCCAAACCCATCACCGGCGAGGTCACGCTCGAACTGCGCCGCGGCAACGACTACTCCATTCTCAACACGGAGTCGCCGAATCTTACTTTCCATCCCGAGCGCCTCAGCATGGAGAAGACGGAATCGACTTTCTCGCCGCGCGACCGCATCGGGCAACTCACGATGCGTAATCTCGACATTACCGACACGCGGGAGAAGCTGCTCACCTACGCGAAAGCTGGGCTACTCTCGCTGAGCAAAGGCAGCGAAATGCCGCAGCTCAACAATGGTACGGAAAAAGATTTGGGTACGGAAAAGGAATAGCAAGCAAAGCAATGTCGAACGAACAACAATCCGGAAAGATGTGGTCGGGGCGCTTCCGCGAGCCGCTGGACGCGGAGTTCGAGGCGTGGCAGCGGTCGATCGTTTTCGATTGGCGGCTTCTCGACCAGGAGATTGCTGCCAGCAAGGCGCACGCGTCTGCTCTTTGCGCCGCTGAAATTTTGACCAAAGCGGAAACCGTGGAGCTGCGGAAAGCGCTGGATGGAATCGGTGTGGAATTTGCGTCGGAAGCCGGCAAGGCCAAGGTGCGCGACCACTCCTCGGCTGAGGACATTCACCACTTCGTCGAGCTCAAGCTGGCGGAGCGGATCGGGCCGCTGGGACTGAAGCTGCACACCGGCCGTAGCCGCAATGAGCAAATCGCCACCGACCTGCGGCTTTATGTGCGCGCGCAAATCGAGCTTGTGATCGATGGGCTGGCCGCGTGGGCGCTGGCGCTGGTCGAGCAGGCGCACAAAGCCGGCGACGCCGTGATGCCGAGTTACACGCACATGCAGCGGGCCGAACCTGTGCTCGTTGCGCACTGGCTACTGGCGTACATGGAAATGGCGTTGCGCGATGCTTCGCGTTTGGCCGATTGCGCCAAACGGCTCAACCTTTGCCCGCTCGGATCGGGCGCGGTTGCTGGTGCGACTCTTCCACTCGATCGCAACCTCGCTTCGCAGGAGCTGGGCTTCGATGCGCCCACCAGCAATTCCATCGATGCGACTAGCGATCGCGATTTTATTCTCGAATATTTGCAGGCGCTCACGCTTGTCGGGTTGCATCTTAGCCGCTTTGCCGAAGAGATTACGCTCTTCGCGACTGCGGAGTTCGGATTTGTAATTCTGCCCGAGGCCTTTTCCACCGGATCGAGCGCGATGCCGCAAAAGAAGAATCCCGATCTGACAGAATTGCTGCGCGCGAAGGTCGGGCGCTTGAACGGTGCGGCGCAAACTGTCACGCTGCAACTCAAGGGACTGCCTTTGGCCTACAATAAAGATATGCAGGAGACGCAGGAGCCGGCCTTCGCGGCCGACTTCGTTCCCCAGATGCTCAAGCTCGTGGCGCGATTTACAGCCGCCATCGAATTCCATCGCGAACGCATGAGCGAGGCGGCGCAGTTGGGCTACTTGAATGCCTTGGCTGCGGCCACCTATCTGGTGCACAAGGGCGTTCCCTTCCGCCTGGCGCACGAGAAGATCGGGAACTCCGTTCGCTATGCTTTGGAAAAGGGTGTCGAATTGGACGAGCTGACGCTCGCGGAACTGCGCCAATTTGGCGAGGAGTTCGGCGAAGACTTCTACACTGCGATCACCCTCGAGGCCACGCTCGATTGCCACAACGTGATCGGCGGGACCGCGCGCCAACGCGTACATGCGGCGATCGAAAATGCATCGGAGCGTATCGCCACGGTTTTGAAATCCAATGGTTCGAAATCCAGTGTTGGGGAGATTGCCCATGCTGGTGCGTAAGGCGCTGCTGCACGACGCCTCCAATATCTACGATCTTGTGAACTCGCTCTCAGGCGACGGTACGCTGCTCAAGCGTCCATTCGCGGAGATCTGCGAAAACATTCGCGACTTCACCGTCGCCGAATCCGATGGCAACGTGTTCCTGGGCTGCGGCGCGCTGCACCTTTACGGCCCGCATCTTTGCGAGGTGCGCTCCATCGTGGTCACACCCGGAGCCAAAAGCAAAGGCGCGGGTGGAGCAATTTTGAAGGCGCTTATCGAAGAAGCCGAGATGCACGGCATCCAGTCCGTGTGCCTCTTCACGCGCATTCCCGATTTCTTTTTCAAGTACGGCTTCCGCACCGTGGAAGACAAAGCGGAGCTGCCCGATAAGATCTTCAAGGATTGCCAGAACTGCCCGCGGCTGCACCGCTGCGACGAAGTCGCCATGGTGCGCGGTCGCATTCCGCGGATGTCGATCCTCGGGCCGAAGGAAGAAGCGCAGGAACTGGTGCGGATCTCCGGATGAATTGTAGCGCCGGTCTCCAGACCGGCTGTACTGGCGGGGTCCGCGCCGCCAGAGGTGTAGCCGCTTGCCGTTCTTGTGCGGGCTTGGAGGCCCGCACGACAGCCGGTCTGGAGACCGGCGCTACTGCCCCACCTTCGTGAGCATCGCCGCTGCGACCACCGCCTGACCGTAGCTCAATCCGCCATCGCCGGGACTAACGATGCGGTGCTGAAAAACCTGAAAGCCCTCTTCTTCAAGCCCTGTGCGCAGCAACCGCGCGAGACGCCGATTGTGCAGGCAGCCGCCGGAGAGAGCCACTTTTTCGATTCCCGTATTCTCGCGGGCCAGCTTCGCAGCGCCGATGAACGCCGTCGTAACGCCGGCATGAAAACGCGACGCGATGCGCGCGTTGCTCACGCCCGCGCGCAGATCTTCGAGGAGTTCCTTCCACAAAGGCTTGGCGGACATTCTCGCGGGTTTTCGCGCACTCCAGTCTCCACGGAGCAACTCAAGCGCGTAATCGGAGCTGAGTTCATCGCGTTCGTCGACGCAAACTCCTTCGAGTTCGATCGCCGCTTGGGCCTCGTAGTCGACCACGCCTCGGCCCAGGACCACAGCGGCGACCGCATCGAAGAGCCGCCCGCAACTCGAAGTGAGCGGCGAGTTCAATTTGCCCTCGATCATGCGTTTGAGTATGCGTGCCTCTCGCGGCTTCACGCCGAGGAGCTTCAACATCTCCGGCGATTCGACATCGAAACCGGCGTGATGCAAGCCGCCAAGCGCCATGCGCCACGGCTCGCGAATTGCCGCCTCGCCGCCGGGCATGGGAACGTAATCGAGATGTGCGAAGCGTTCGAAATGGCCTGGATTGGAGCCATCAAACTGAACGATCAGCACTTCCCCGCCCCAGATGCGGCCGTCGGTACCGTAGCCGGTGCCGTCAAGGCTTAAGCCGATCACCGGACCTTCGATGCCGTGCTCCGCCATGCAGGCCGCGATGTGCGCGTGGTGATGTTGCACGGCGATAAGCGGCAGATTTCGCTCGGCGGCCCACTCTTTGGCCCACGATGTGGACAGATAGCCGGGATGCAGATCGTGCACCACTGCTTCCGGCTCGATCTCGAAGGTCTGCATTAAGTGAGCCAGCGCTTCGCGGAAAAAATCGAGGCCGGTGAGATTTTCGAGATCGCCGAGGTGCTGGCTCTGGTAGGCAAAGCGGCCGCGCGCGAGGGCGAAGGCGTTTTTCAGATGCCCACCGACGGCCAGGAGCGGTGGCGAGTCAAAAGGCAACGGCACGGCGAGGGGCACAAATCCGCGGGCGCGGCGGATGACCTGCGGTCGGCAGTCCACTAACGACATCACCGAATCATCACAACGCTGCAGGATTTCGCGGTCGTGCATCAGGAAGGCGTCCGCGATGTTTTTAAGCCTTTGGATGGCCTCCTCGTTGTCGATAGAGATCGGCTCTTCGCTGAGGTTGGCACTGGTCATTACGAGCGCACGGACCCGCTGATCGGTGAAAAGTAAATGCTGCAAAGGCGCGTAAGGCAGGAAAACTCCCAGCCACGGAATTCCCGGCGCCACCGACGGTGCGATGCCGCAGCCGGTTCGTTTGCGCGCAAGAACAATGGGGCGCGCAACGGTGAGGAGGAGTTCTTCTTCCTGGGGAGTGAGCACCGAGATTTCGCGCGCCGCTTCGAGATCGCGCACCATCACAGCTAGCGGCTTGCCGTAGCGGTGCTTGCGTTCGCGCAGGCGCATGACTGCGAACTCATTAGTCGCGTCAACTGCGAGATGGAATCCGCCGATGCCCTTGATCGCCATGATTTGGCCCGATATCAAGCTGTCGATCGCTTCTTCGATCGGAGAACGTGCCGCAGGGGCTAAAGCCCCTCTTTTTTGTGATGTGCTTTCGGCACGACTAAAGTCGTGCCCTTTCAAAACATCATCGCTTTCGGCACGACTAAAGTCGTGCCCTGACACTTCCTGCTCGGCCTCGAAAGGTTTCTCCAGCGCGGACGACGTTTCTGCTGGCCTAACCAGCCAGACGCGCGGTCCGCACACCGGGCAGGCGTTGGGCTGCGCATGGAAACGGCGATTGGTGGGATCGTCGTACTCTGCCTGGCAGGCTGGGCACATGGTGAAGCGCGCCATTGAGGTCTGCGGACGATCGTAGGGAATGCGGCGCGTGATGGTGTAGCGCGGGCCGCAGTTGGTGCAATTCAAAAATGGATAGCGATAGCGCCTGTCGTTGGGATCGAGCAATTCGCGCAGGCAGTCTGCACAGGTAGCCGCGTCGGCGGGAATGCCAGTACTGACATGGCCGCTGGCTTCGCTGGCGATAATGCGGAAACCGGTTGCGCCCGTAGTTGGCGTTTCGCGCACCGTAACCGAGTCGATGCGAGAAAGAGGCGGAGCCTCGGCTTCGAGGCGACGCCGGAATGCTTCCACCCGGTCCGACGGTCCCTCAATTTCGATTGTCACACCGCCGGTATCGTTGCCGATCGATCCTGCAAGTTTCTCCTCCATTGCCAACCGAAAGACAAAGGGGCGGAAGCCCACGCCCTGCACCACGCCGCACACCACAAGCACTTCGCGCCGAGGCTCCGCTTCGCGCCGAATTGGTTTTCGATGAGATTCGTGCATGGGCATCCGCCTGGACAATCTCCGTCAGCATAAACCGTTCGTGCATCGATTACCTACTCCATCCAGAGAGGTTGGCCGCAGCGGGCAACCAATTGCAGCGGTGCCCGCTTCCAATCACAAGCGGAAGGCGAGGCGCGGCGACCGCCCTTGCCTGCATCGTGATTTGAGCATCGCGAACTCGATGTGGTTGCTGAGTCGGTGCGGGTCGATGGCGGAAGAGATTACCAAACAAAAATGAGGAGATGGAGACCATGAAGAAGGTTTTTGTTCTGATCGCGATGTTGAGCCTCGGCGCCATGAGCTGGGCCGAGGAGTCTCGAGACGCTGCACTGGAGCGGCTGCATCATGCCGCGTTAGTTCTGCACGAGGTGATGGCCACGCCCGATAAGGGCATTCCCCAAGAGGTGATCGAGCACGCCAAGTGCATCGCGGTGATTCCGCACCTCATCAAGGGCGGATTCATCATCGGCGCCGAAGGCGGGCGCGGCGTGGCGACGTGCCGCACCGATCATGGCTGGAGCGCGCCGGCGTTCTTCGATGTGGAAGGCGGAAATTGGGGATTGCAAATTGGAGCCGAGGGTATTGACGTGGTGATGGTGGTGCAGAACGACCACGGCATGCAACGGCTGCTGGGAGACAAGTTTGAGCTCGGCGCAGACGCATCGGTTGCCGCGGGTCCGGTGGGACGCCACGCATCTGCCGACACCGACTGGAAGATGAACGCCGAGATCCTGACCTACTCGCGGGCAAAAGGTCTCTTTGCCGGGCTCACGCTGAACGGAGCGGCCGTACATCAGGATCATGATGCAATGCGCGCGTTTTATGGACACGATGTGGGCTTCCGCGAAGCGCTGTATGGTCATATACCGCCTCCGCCAGATTCGATGGGCTTCCTCGATGCCGTGCGCGCGGCTCGGGAACAGGCCAAAGCGGCCGGTGAGTAACGCTCTTTATTCGGCAGCGCCTCCGGTGCGGCGCGTGAGAGAATCCAGAGCATGACGATCCGCGTGTGCCGAGCGGTGGTCTTCATGACGTTGATCATTGCGGGGTGGCTGCAGCGGGGCATCGCGCCGTGCCAGCAACCTCCCGCGGTGAATGCGCCAACGCAGCAGCCGGATCAGACCGCAATCATCCGCCGGATCGACGGGGCGGTGGCGGCCCGCGTAGGCGATGTTCTGGGATTCACCGACGTCGAGCACTTTTCCGTTTACCGCAGCGGCGATGAAACGCACCCCGTTGCAGAGATGACGGTGCGCGACACCTATAAGAAAGGCGTCGGCAAGGCTTTCACGGTGCTTTCCCAGAGCGGATCGGGCTTGATTCTGCACTTCGGGTTGAAACCGCTGATCAATAACGATGTGACGATCAACCTGCCGGGCAACGTGGAAAAATCCTGGTTCACCTCGGTGAATTACGACATGAAGTTGAAGCCCGGCGGCATTCAGCGGCTCAACGGTCGCGACTGTTACGTTTTTGCCATTACGCCCAGGGCACAGGCTCCCAACCTGATTATCGGAACCCTGTGGGCGGACGCGAAGGACGGCTCTCTTGTTCAGATTGAAGGTGCCGCTTCCAAGAGCCCCTCTGCCTTTGCGGGCACCACGCGCGTGATGCGCCAGTACTCCAACCTCAGTGGGTTCGCCATGGCCATGCATGCTCGCGCGGAATCGACCAGCATGCTCTTTGGGCAGACCGTGATCATGATCGATTACAGCAACTATCAGCTGCAACTTAGAGGGAGCAAATGAGAAAGCCGGCGGCTCGTGGCCTGTTGCCGGTAGCTGCTCACTCCGAACCAAGGACATGGCGATCCCCTCGCGTTCCAGGTCCGGAGCCGTCCAAGTGACGCCGCGCACGCGGTTTAGGGCGCTTTTGGTGGATTTTGTGCGCCGCGACACGGCTTCTTTGGGTCCCCAAGTGCCGGCCTGGTCCTCCGCATTTGGGAACAACCGAAATCCAAGTCAACAAATGGGATAGCCCCAGCATGGTGACTGCTGTCACCGATTGCGTAACCCCCTGGATCGTAGAACAATGGTAGGCGCTATGCGGATCGCCTTCAACGCCGGTTCGCATAGGTTGCAGCTGCGAAACTGCAGAGGCCAGGGAGGGAACGTGCCAGTCATCACGCCGCCGCCGCTACCGAGCGAAGACAAACGATGGAAGATCGTGAACGGCACAATGCGCAAGAACGGCTTTGCCCGTCATGCGCTCATTGAGACGCTGCACACGGTGCAGTCATCATTCGGATTTCTGGACGACGATGCCATCCGCTTCGTCGCGCTTTCATTGCGCGTGCCGCTGAGCCAGGCGTATGGCGTGGCCACGTTTTATCACTACTTCACGCTCAAGCCCCCGGGCAAGCACACCGTAACGGTCTGCGCCGGCACGGCATGCTACATCAAGGGCGCCGACAAGCTGATTGCCACGGCCGAAAAGCGGCTGGGCATCACGCCGGGCCAGACCACGCCGGACGGGCAGATCAGCCTGATGACCGCGCGCTGCGTGGGCGCATGCAGCCGCGCGCCAGTGGTTCTCTGCGACGGCGAAGTCGCCGGCGAGATCACAGGTGAACAAATGCTCGAGCAACTGGAAAGGTGGGCTGTGGAATGACAATCGAGGAGCTCGAACAGATAGCAAAAAACGTCCAGCAGGAGAACGCCAAATACGACTTTGAAGTGAACGTCTGCATGGACCTGGCATGCGCCAGCCAGGGCGCGGGCGCGTTGAAGGATGCACTAGAGAAGGCGGCGGAAGCCGCGGGTAAAAAAGTGCTGGTGCGCCGCACCGGCTGCATGGGCCCCTGTTCACATGGGCCACTGGTGCGCGTGGATCCGGAAGCGACGCTCTACCACCATGTCAAGGCTGAGAACGCTCCTTCCATCGTCTACGGCCTGGGCGGCTCGCCGGTGCCGGAGTTGCAATGCGACCTGAATGACCACTTCGACAAGCAGGTGCGCGTGGTGCTGGAAAATGCCGGCTTGATCGATCCCGAAAAAGTCGACGACTACATTGCGCACGACGGTTACAAGGCGCTCTTGACAGTGCTTACCGAGATGACGCCCAACGGCGTGGTTCATCGCATCACGGAAAGCGGGCTGCGCGGGCGTGGCGGCGGCGGCTATCCCACCGGGCTGAAGTGGGGCACCGTGGCCAAGGCCAAAGGCGACGTGAAATATGTGGTTTGCAACGGCGACGAAGGCGACCCCGGCGCCTTCATGGATCGCAGCGTGATGGAAGGCGATCCGCATCGCGTGATTGAGGGCATGGCTATTGCCGCCTACGCCGTGGGCGCGAGCAAAGGCTTCATTTATGTACGCGCCGAATACCCGGTGGCCGTCTCGCGGCTGACCACCGCGCTGCGCGAGGCGCGGCGTCACGGACTGCTGGGCAACAACATCTGCAATACACCCTTCAACTTCGATGTGGAGATTCGTCTCGGCGCCGGCGCGTTTGTGTGCGGCGAGGAGACGGCGCTGATCGCCTCGATTGAAGGCAAGCGCGGCACGCCCAAACCGCGGCCGCCCTATCCGGCGTCAAGCGGATTGTGGGGCAAGCCGACGCTGATCAACAACGTTGAAACCTATGCCAACATCGCGCCCATCGTGCGCAACGGCGGCAAGTGGTTTCATGACATGGGCTCGGAACGCAGCAAGGGGACCAAGGTCTTCGCGCTTACCGGCAAGATTGCCAACACCGGCCTGGTGGAAGTGCCGATGGGTATCAAGCTGCGCGAAATTATCGAAGACATCGGCGGCGGCGTGCCGGGCGGCCACAAATTCAAGGCCGTGCAGACCGGCGGGCCCTCGGGCGGATGCATTCCCGAAGAAATGCTCGATGTGGGCGTGAGTTACGACGCGCTGGTCAAGATGGGCTCCATCATGGGCTCCGGCGGCATGATCGTGATGGACGATACTTCGTGCATGGTCAACGTGGCGCGCTTCTTCATCGAGTTCTGCATGACTGAGTCGTGCGGCAAGTGCATTCCCTGCCGCGCGGGTACGGCGCAGATGTTCACGCTGCTGACGCGCATCTGCAATGGCACCGGAACCATAGACGACCTGGCGCTGCTCGAGGACCTCTGCGTCACGGTGAAGGAGACGAGCCTGTGCGGGCTGGGGCAGACCGCGCCCAATCCCGTGCTGAGCACGCTCAAGTATTTTCGCAACGAGTACATTGAGCACATCCTCGACAAGCACTGTCGGGCCGGCGTCTGCCAGATGGCAGCGGTCGAATCCAAGAACGAGGTGATGGCATGAGCCAGGAAACAGATGTCAAAACTCTTGTCATCGACGAGCAGGAAGTGAGTGCGCGCGCCGGACAAACCATTCTCGAGGTGGCGCGCGAGAACGACATCAACATTCCCACGCTCTGCCATCTCGAGGGCCTGGGCGACGTGGGCGCGTGCCGTCTTTGCCTGGTGGAGATCAAGGGCTCGAACAAGCTGCTGCCGGCCTGTGTGGCCACCGTGCAGGAAGGCATGGAGGTCTCGACCAACACGGAGCGGCTGCAGAAACACCGCCGCACGATACTCGAACTATTGTTCGCCGAGCGCAATCACGTCTGCTCGGTATGCGTATCGAACGGCCACTGCGAACTGCAGACTTTGGGCCAGGAGCAGGGACTGACGCACGTGCGCCTGCCCTATCGCAATCCCGATCTCTTTGTGGATGCCTCGCACGAGCGCTTCACGCTGGATCACAACCGCTGCATCCTGTGCACGCGCTGCGTGCGGGTCTGTTCGGAGATTGAGGGCGCGCACATCTGGGATGTGATGGGTCGCGGCACCAACTCTTTGATCATCTCCGATCTGCACCAGGAGTGGGGAACTTCAGCTTGCACGCGCTGCGGCAAATGCGTGCAGGTGTGTCCCACCGGGGCGCTCTTCGACAAAAGCAAGATCGGCTCCGATCACCCCAAGTATCCCGAGTTTCTGCCCTATCTGAACTTGATGCGGGAGGCGCAATGAGCAAACTGAAGCTTGCCACCGTCTGGCTTGACGGATGTTCCGGCTGCCACATGTCGTTCCTCGACATGGACGAGCGGTTGCTCGAACTGGCGGAAGTGGTCGATGTGGTCTACAGCCCCATCGTCGACACCAAGGAGTTTCCTGACGAGGTTGATATCGCGCTGGTAGAGGGCGCCGTCGCCTCGGTTGACGACGAAAAGAAGATCAAAAAGATTCGCGATCATTCGAAGATGCTGATCGCCATGGGCGACTGCGCGATTACCGGCAACGTGCCGGCGATGCGCAATCCCATTGGACCGGAAGCGATTCTCGACCGCGCCTACATTCAGAATGCGAGTGCGCAGGCGCAGATTCCTTGTGTTGTGGTGCCGAAACTGTTGAAGGTGGTGCGTCCTATTCACGAGTTTGTTAAGGTGGACGTCTTCCTGCCCGGCTGCCCGCCCTCGGCTGACACATTTCACACCGCGCTTACCGCGCTGGTCAACGGCGGCCCGCTGGACATTTCGGCGCTCACCCGCTTTGGAGCGTAAGAACCGGTGCGGGCGGGGATGCCCGCACGACAGCCGGTCTGGAGACCGGCGCTACGTCCACGAGATTCGGAGCAAGATTTATGAGCCAGACCATCACTATCGATCCGGTAACGCGCCTTGAAGGCCACGGCAAAATCACCATCCAACTCAACGGCCAGGGCGAAGTTGAGAACGCGCACTTCCATGTGACGCAGGTGCGCGGCTTTGAGCGCTTCAGCGAAGGCCGTCCATTCTACGAGATGCCCAGCCTGATGGCGCGCATCTGCGGCATTTGCCCCGTGTCGCATCTCATCGCGTCCGCCAAGGCCTGCGAGGCCATCATGTCGGTGCGCATTCCGCACACCGCGGCGCAGTTGCGGAGGCTGTTGAACCTGGCGCAGATGGTGCAATCGCACGCGCTCAGCTTCTTCTATCTCGCATCGCCCGATCTCCTTCTCGGTATGGAAGCCGATCCAAAGATCCGAAACATCCTCGGCGTGGCGGCGGCCAAGCCGGAGCTCGGCCGCGCCGGCATCGCGCTGCGCCGCATTGGGCAGAGCATCATCGAATTGCTCGGCGACAAGCGCGTGCATCCCGGCTGGGTGGTGCCCGGGGGCGTCACCGAGCCGCTTTCCCCAGAAAAACGCGACAAGATTCTGGCCATGCTGCCCGAAGCCTACTCGAGCGTCGGCTTGGCTCTGGCCGCATATAAACAGATGGCCGGTACATTTAAGCCGGAGATCGAAGTCTTCGCCAACTTCCCGTCGAATTACATGAGTCTGATCAGCGAAGAAGAAGCCATCGACTTTACCGACGGCGCGCTGCGGCTGATTGATGCCCACGGCAACATCATCGAAGATGGCATTACCGCGAGCCGCTACACCGAAGTGATTGGCGAGGCCGTGGAGAATTACAGCTATACCAAATTCGCTTACTACAAGCCGCTCGGTTACCCCGACGGAAGCTATCGCGTCGGTCCGCTGGCGCGACTGAATATCGTCAAATCCATGGGCACGCCAAAAGCAGAAAAGGAGCTCGCCGAGTTCAAGCAGTTGGCCGCCGGACCGGTCTCGAGTTCGTTTTACTATCACCACGCGCGGCTGGTCGAGATGCTCTACGGCATTGAAAAGATCGAAGAGATCCTCGCCGACTCGCGCATTCTCGACAAGCATGTGCGCGCCACGGCGGGCGTCAACCGCTTGGAGGGCGCAGGGCAGGCTGAAGCGCCGCGCGGCGTGCTCCATCACCACTACAAGGTCGATGAAAACGGCAAGATCATCTGGGCGAACCTGGTGATCGCCACCGGCCAGAACAACAACGCCATGAACCGCGGCGTGCTGCAGGCTGCCCGACATTATGTGAAGGACGGCAAATTCACCGAGGGCGTTCTCAATCGGGTTGAAGCCGTTGTTCGTACTTTTGACCCGTGCCTGAGCTGCTCCACACATGCCTTTGGGCAAATGCCGCTGGAGATTTCGCTGCTCTCTGCGGACGGCGAAGTTGTGGATCGGGTTGCAAGAGAATAGAAGCGTAGCGCCGGTCTCCAGACCAGCTGTCTTGCGGGTCTCCAGACCCGCGCATGACAGTGGGCGCAACTAGACATCCTCTAGCGGCGTGGACGCCGCCAGTACAGCCGGTCTGGAGACCGGCGCTACTCACAGAATGTCTCAGAACGATTTCCCAGAGACCAGAGAGCGGATTCGATTCGGAGAACGGACAAAATGGCGATCACGGCACGTTGCCTCATCCTTGCCTGCGGCAACACTCTGCGCGGCGACGACGGCGTAGGCCCGAAGCTTGCTGCATGGGCGGAAGAGCGATTCCGCCAGGAACCCGATGTGCGCGTCATTTCGCGCCAGCAGTGGACGCCGGAACTGGCAGCGGACATTGAGTCGGCCGATTCAGTTCTGTTTGTCGATGCATCGGTGAAGCCCCCTCCGGGGCGCGTCCGCCTCGCCCCCGTTTCATCGCGCGTCGACCCCTCGGCGCAGGCTTCGCATCACCTGAACGCGAACCAACTCCTGGGTTTAACCCGCTCACTCTATGGCTCCATCAAATCCCATGCCATGCTGTTGACCGTCGCTGTCGGCTCGACCGAACTCGGCGAAACCTTCAGCGCGCCGGTCGAAGCCGCACTTCCCCGCGCGCGCGGCATCCTGGAAAAGGCCGTGTTGCGCTTCCTTGGCCGCTGAGGCGTCTGCAGGGCTCTGCGCCCGCACGCAAAAAAGTGGCGACTGCAATTTTCCGCAGCCGCCAATTACAAAGAAAGAATAGACAAGCTTAAAAAGCCGCTACCGTTTGACGCAGGCTGTAGGAACTGAGCGTCTTGATGTAATTCCCGCGGTCGTAGGGCGAAGTGTCGGGGACCGAACGGCGGCTGAGGCAGCCACGCGTCTCGGCAAGCGAAGCGTATTCGCGCTTCTCCAGCCAATAGCGCATGTCGGCCAGCACGCGGCCGATGTGCTCGATGCCGTGAATGTGCAGCGCCGAGGCCATCTCGGTCACGCTGGCGCCGGCCATGATTGCCTTCAGCACGTCTTCAGCGGAATGCACGCCGCCGGTGATGGCGATGTCGCCGTTCAGATGGCCGAATAGAATGGCTGCCCAGTGCAGCCGCGGCAATAATTCCGACGGAGTGGAAAAATGCAGCGAGGGCCTGACCTCGAGCGTCTCGATGTCGAAGTCCGGCTGATAAAAGCGGTTGAAAAGCACCACGGCCCGTGCACCGGCCTCTTCAAGACGCGCGCACAGATTTGGCAGGCTGGTAAACATTTGCGAAAGCTTGACCGCAACGGGGACCTTGACCGCCTTGCACACGCCGTCCACGAGTTCGAGCAGTTGCAGTTCGAGATCGGCCGAGGTCTGGCTGCGGTCGGTGGCCAGCGCGAAGGTGTTCAGTTCGATGGCACTCGCCCCGGCCTGCTCCATCTCCTTGGCCAGGCGCACCCAGCCGCCAACCGTGGTCCCGTTCAGGCTGGCGATGATGGGAATAGCGACAGCCTCGCGCGCGCGTCGCACGTGCTCGAGATAACCCTCGTGCGTCATGCGGTAGTCGCTCAGTTCCGGCAGGAAATCGAGTGACTCGGCAAAAGACTCCGTACCGCGCGACAAGTCTTCGTCGAGCGCGCGCGACTCCAGCGCCAACTGCTCCTCAAAGAGCGAGGTAAGCACGATAGCCGAAGCGCCCGCATCTTCCATGTGGCGAATGTTGTCGATCGATTCAGAGAGCGGCGTGGCCGCGACCACAATGGGGCCACTCAGCTTCATGCCGAGAAATTGCATGGAAATATCCGTCATTCTTCACCTCCGGCAGCCGTGGCCGCCAGTTTTGCTTCAGGCTTTGCTTCCGGTTTTTCTAGTGGTGCAATGTGCGGCGTCTCGCCGCGGCCCGGCATGGCGGCGCGCGCAGAGTAAACGCGCCATTCGCGCTCCACATCGTCCTGCGCTTCAGCCAGGAGCTTCGCGGCCAACTCAGGATTGCTGCGCGCCAGCATAGTGTAGCGAGCTTCACGATAAGCATAGTCCTTAAGCCGGATCGAGGGCGCCTTGGAATCGAGCTGGAAGGGATTCTTGCCCTCCTCGCGCAATGCAGGGTTGTAGCGCATGAGCGGCCAGTAGCCCGACTGCACAGCCAGTTTCTGCTGCTCCAATCCGTGTACCAGATCGTAGCCGTGGGCGATGCAACTTGAATACGCGATGATGATCGAAGGACCGTCGTGCGCCTCGGCCTCCTGGAAGGCCTTGACTAC
>JARLFZ010000146.1 GCA_031296305.1 Occallatibacter sp.
ACGATCCGCTATTCTTGAAGCGAGGTACGAACGATGCCCATCGCCCTAATGCCCGGCGCAAGAAACAAGAAGATCCTGGCTGCCCTTGAGGGCAACTGGCAAGCCGAGATGGAGGGCTACCACACCTATACCGCCCTGGCCGACCGCGACGAAGACCCTGTGCGCGCGCAGGTGCTGCGCCACCTGGCCCAGGCCGAAAGCGAGCACGCGACTCTCTGGGAAGGCCGCATCAAGGAGCTGGGCGGTCCCGAGCCCGTCTACACCGGCGGGCCCGGCGGGCAGGCCGACTCGCTCGCCAATCGAGCCGGCGGCATGCGCATGGCACTGCGCCGTCTTGAGATCGAGGAGAGCCGCGACATCGCTCGCTACGGCGAACAACTCAAAGCTCTCGGCGACGAAGGCTCGGTCGCCATCCTCGAGCACGTCGTTCAGGATGAGAAGGATCATTATCGCGAGTTGGGTTCGCTGATCCGCGGCCACTACACTGCCCCCGCGGGCGCGCCCAAGATCGACGCCAAAGCCGTTCTCGAAGAGATGCTGGTCAAGCGCAACGCGGGGCGCAAGCAGCCCGGCGCGTGGATCGGCGACGCCATCTACGGCGTCAACGACGGGCTCGGCGCCATCTTCGGCATCGTGTCGGGTGTGTCGGGAGCTACCGCCGGTGACCCCAAATACGTGCTTCTCGCCGGCCTCTCCGGCATGATCGCCTCCGCGCTCTCCATGGGCTCGGGCGCCTATCTGGCGGCCAAGAGCGAGCGCGAAATCTATCACGCTGAAATTGCTCGCGAGCGCGAAGCCATACAGATGAATGGCCCCGAGGCCCGCGAACTACTCCAGCTCTATTACCAGGTCAAGGGCCTTCCCGAAGAAGACGCCATCCACATGGTCAACCACATCGCGAGCGACCCCGAGCAGTTGCTGCGCGCGCTGGCCGCCGAGCGTCTCGGTTCCAGTGAAGAAGCCCTCTCGAACCCCCTCGTCTCCGCCACATCCGGCGCTCTCTCCACCGCCGTCGGCGCCATCATCCCCGTCATTCCCTTCTTCTTCATGCAGGGAATCCCGGCCGTCATCGCCGCGGCTATCATCTCGCTTGCCGCGCACTTTGCCGTCGGCGCCGCCAAGTCGCTCATCACCGTCCGCTCCTGGTGGTCTTCCGGTATGGAAATGACCATCGTCGGCGCGGTCGAAGGCGCAGTCACCTACGGCATCGGGATTTTGCTCGGCAAGGGCGGCATGTAAATTTAAGACTCATAAGCATTTAAGCGTTATTTCTCCATTAAATCGGCACTTGACACATATTATGGGCGCACATATACTGTGTTCATGAACATTACCCTCTCTATCGACGAGCAAATTGTCAAGCGGGCTCGCAAAAAGCTCCAGGCGGTGGGCAAGAGCGTGAACGAAGAAATTCGGCAGCACTTGCGCCACATAGCGAGTGGTGATGACGAAGACACCAAAGGCTGGATCCAAGAGCTAACGAGTCTTTCAGGGATGGGAGATTCACACGGCTGGCGCTTCAATCGAGACGAGATCTATGAGCGGCGCTAGTCCCATAAGGACCTTCTTCGATACGAACGTCCTTATATACACAGACGACCTGTCGAATTTCCTGAAGCAGAAACGAGCCCTCGAGGTTCTTAATCAACACAAACTGGCGAAAACGGGTGTTCTATCTCTGCAAGTGCTCCAGGAGTACTTTGTCACGGTCACTCGAAAGTACGGTGTCGATCCCGGCGTTGCGCGTCGAAAAGTAGAACTTTTTGCCGCATTTGATGTGGTTGAGCCCGCGTTAAGTGATGTTTTGGCCGCGATTGATTTGCACCAGCTCCGCCGCCTTTCTTATTGGGATGCACTGATCGTGCACACGGCGAAGCAGTCGGGCTGTCCCGTCGTACTCTCTGAAGACATGCAGCACGGTCAGGTCATCGACGGCGTCAGGATCGTGAATCCGTTTCTGTAACCGCCGCCGATTACCGTCATTTCAATCATGCTAGTTAAAATGACCGCAGAATGAATCCTCGCCGCCGCACCGTTCTCGCCACAGTCCTCCTTTTCTGCGCGGCGGTCTTTGCTCAGGCGCCGGCCGTTCATCGGGACGCGGCCGCCCAAACCGGCTATTACACTCAAAGCGCGCCGCCGGACCTTTCCGGAATCATCCCTCCGCCGCCCGCGCAGAACTCCGACACCACCAAAGCAGAACTCGCCGTGCTGCACCAGATTCAGCAGTCGCGCACGCCGGCGCAGGTAGCCGCGGCGCAAAAAGACGATGGCGAGGAGGACATGTTCTATCTCCGCTCCGTGATGGGCGCGGGATTCACTCCGGGCAAACTGCCTTTAACGGCAGCCCTCTCAAATCGCGTCTACAGCGAAGCCGCCGCAGCCTCCGCCGCCTTCAAAGTCGAGTTCAAGCGCCCGCGTCCCTATCAATTCGATCGCACGCTGCATCCCGTTTGCCTGACAGTCAGCGAACCTAATTCCTACCCCAGCGGGCACTCCATCGTCGGCTACCTCGAGGCGCTCACTTTGATCGAGATCGTTCCGGAAAAAAGCCGGGAGATCTTCGAGCGCGCCGACGATTATGCGCATAACCGCATGGTCTGCGGCGTGCATTATCCCAGCGACATTGCCGCCAGCCGCGAGGCTGCCTACGTTCTTTTTGGCTATTTGATGGCTCAGCCCCGTTTCCAAAATGACCTGGCCGCCGCACGCGCCGAAACCCGCAAGCGCCTGGGGCTCGGCGAGTCCATGGCGCATTGACGATGTGCCCGGAACTCGCTTTCGCGCTAGAATAAGAGCTGCAGTGATCCTCCATCAGCCCATTCCGGCCCTGCTCTAGCGGCTCCCGCCGCATACGATCTTTCTGCGCCCGTTTTTATTCGCCCACAACTTTCATCCAAAACTTAAAACCGCGGAGCGGGGAGTGCCATGATCATCGATCGTCTGGAACAAATGGAGCAGCGCTACAACGACATGCAGGCGCAGTTCGCGCTGCCCGAGGTCCTTAACGACCACGAGCGCTATCAGAAAATCGCCAAAGCGCTGCGCGAGATCGAGACGCCCGTCGAAAAATATCGCGAGTTCAAGCAGGTGCAGCAGGGCCTGGCCGACGCGCGCCAGATGCTCACTGAAAAAGACGCCGATCTGCGCCTGATGGCCGAAGAAGAGATCGCCGCGCTCGACCCGCGCGCTGCCGCCCTCGAAGAAGAGCTCAAGGTGCTGTTGCTGCCCAAAGACCCAAACGACGAGAAGAACATCATCCTCGAAATCCGCGCCGGTACCGGCGGCGACGAGGCCTCGCTCTTTGCCGCCGAAATCTTCCGCATGTACACGCGCTTTGCTGAGATGAAGCGCTGGAAGGTCGAAGTGCTTTCGCTTTCTGAATCCGGCATCGGCGGCTACAAAGAAGTCATCGCCATCATTGAAGGCGAGCGCGTTTACTCGCAGCTCAAATGGGAGTCGGGCGTGCACCGCGTGCAGCGCGTGCCTGAAACCGAGCAGCAGGGCCGCGTGCACACCTCCGCCATCACCGTCGCCGTGCTGCCTGAAGCTGAAGAGGTCGACATCAAGATCGAAGCCAAGGACATCCGCATTGACACGTTTTGCTCCTCGGGGCCCGGCGGCCAGTCGGTCAACACTACTTACTCGGCCGTGCGCATTACCCACCTGCCCACCAACACCGTGGTCAGTTGCCAGGACGAAAAATCGCAGATCAAGAATCGGGAAAAAGGTATGCGGGTGCTGCGTTCGCGCCTGTACGAAGTGGAGATGGCTAAGCAGAACGCCGAACTCGCGCAGGCCCGCAAGCAGCAAGTCGGCTCCGGCGACCGCAGCGAGAAGATTCGCACTTACAATTTCCCGCAGAATCGCGTCACCGACCACCGCATCGGCCTCACCCTGCACCAGCTCGACCTGGTGATGCAGGGCCGTCTGCAGCCCATCGTCGACGCGCTTATCGCGCACTACCAGGCCGAGCAATTGAAGGGCGAAACGCAGGCCGCTTAAACTCGCCTCGCAGGGGGTCTACGATGAAACTCATCTCCGTAAACTGCGGATTGCCGAAGGAAGTCCTCTGGCACGGGCAGATCGTGACCACTTCTATCTACAAAGAGCCTGTCGATCGCCGTATTGCGCTTCGCACACTGAATCTCGACGGAGACCGGCAATCGGACCTGACCGTCCACGGCGGAAAAGACAAAGCCGTCTACTGCTATCAGTTGTCCCACTACGATTACTGGAAAGCGGAAATACGCGATCGCGCGCTACTCCCGGGGGCCTTCGGTGAGAACTTTACGATCGACGGTCCAGGCGAGGATTCCATTCACATCGGCGACCGATTCGCGATCGGATCTGCTGAAGTCGTGGTCACCCAGCCTCGCCTGCCCTGTTACAAGCTCGGCATCCGCTTCGAATCTGACGACATGATCAAGCGATTTCTCGAAAGTGGCCGCACCGGGTTCTACCTCGCCGTAACCCGCGAAGGCGAGGTCGGAGCAGGCGACGAAATTCAAACGCTAAGCCTCGACCCGCACTCGGTTTCGGTCTCTGATATCACCCGCCTGTATGTAGCGAAGAAGTATGACGCCAGGGATGCGGCAATGGTGCGCCAGGCGCTCGAGGTGGAAGCACTGACAGAGAGCTGGAAAGAGTATTTCCTTGAGAAACCCACCCGCCTGGGAGCACCGCGGGCCTAGCTCACACAAACAGAATCCGCATCGGCGCTTCCGCCGCCACGCTGCTTTTCACCTCATTGGCCAACTCACCCGTCTTCGGATCGCGCGCAAACACGCTGATCAGATTCGAATCCTGGTTCGCCACCAGCATCCATCGCTCCGTGGGATCGAGCGTGAAATTCCGCGGCGTCTTGCCTCCGCAATTCGAGCGCTTCATCGGCGTGAGCTTCCCCGTCGCCGGATTCATCTTGAAGGCGTACAGGAAGTTGTCTCCACGATTGGCAAAGTACACAAACCGTCCGTCGCGCGAGATCACCGTGTCGCAACCGGTCGAGGCCACCGCGGAGGGCTTGTAATCGGACGGCAGCAAATCGATCCGATCGACGAACGTCAGGCCTCCATCATCTTTGTGCCAGTTGAGCACATCCACAGTCGACACCAGTTCGTTCATCGAGTAGGCCGTACGCCCGTTGGGATGGAAGTGCAGCGTGCGCGGGCCGGAGCCCGGTTTTGCGCGATAGATTCCCGCAGGCGTCATCTCCGCTGTCGCCGGATTGGGCTTGTAAATATGAATGCAATCGCCGCCAAGGTCGTTGATGTAGGCGAAGCGGTTGTCAGGCGAGAACGACGCAAAATGCGCGTGCGCTACGGGCTGACGTACGGGGTTGGGACCGTGCTCGGTATAGTGCTCGGTCCATACCGCTTCGCCCAACTTGCCATTTTCGATGCGGAAGCTGGCCGCACTCGCGCCCGTGTAATCGGCGGCAACAAGCATCTGCCCCGTCGCGTCCACGGCCACGTGGCAGGTCCCGGTGCCCGCCGAATTCCGCGCCGAGAGCGGCTGCAACGTCCCGTCCGTCGCCACTCGAAAGCTCGCCACTTCGCCGGTTGGCTTGTCGTTGAATGTATCGAGTTCCGAAGCGGAATAGACGAAGTCGTGCCCATGCGAGAAGGCGAGCCAGGCCACGTTTCCGACCGTCGCGGCCACGCCTGCCGGCGTCAGCGTCGCCGCCTCCGAGTCCCAGTCGTAAACCAGAATTCCATTCGGCGTATGCGAGCCGACGAACACCCGGACGCGCGGGATGCGTTTTGGCGATAACCCGGCGCGCAGAAAACCGGGCGCGGCAAAAGCAGCAAGTGTGACGGAGGCGGTGCGCAGAAATTCACGGCGTGTTGGATTTCTCATGGCAGAAGCCATTGTCGCCCACCGCGCCTGCCGCGCGCCAGACAGCAAAAAATGCAGGCGCCTCGGGCTTCGTTCGCCGTGGCGAATGAAGCCCGGAAGGATAGGCACCCGCGCTCGCGAAAACACGCGGATCGGGGAGGGCTGCTTCAGAGCCGATTAATTCAGGGTGAAGTCGACGTTAATCGTGGTCTCTACTTCCACCGGCTCGCCGTTCAACAGGTAAGGCCGATAGCGCCATTGCGTCACGGCGTCGATCGCGGCCTGAACCAGAAGCTGCGAGCCGCTCACCACGCGCAGGTTCTCAATGGTTCCCGTTCGGGAGATGGTCGCCTGCAACTCAACCCGGCCGGCAGTGCGCGTGGCACGCGCCATCGGCGGGTAGGAAGGAATTACGCGACGGATTAGCATTCCTTCCATCACGCCCGAGGAGATGTGCCGCGGCGGCTGCGAGGCCTGCACCACCGTTTGCACGTGTTGGCCGCGTAGCGGGTTATCCAATCCGGGCGCCCCCATTGAGGAAACATCGACGACCGTCCTATCTCCAATGTCGGTGTCTTCGCCGGGCCGCGGAACCCAGATGTCCTGCGAGATCCGCCGTGGCGCCTCAAACGGGTTTGCGTACGCATTCCTCGCCGCTGTTGCCGGCGCCAGATGCACAACCGGCGGCGCCTCCTCTACAGGAGCGGGCGCTTCAAGCCGCCATGCATTCATCATTTGCGGCAGCACCGAAGGATAAATGAAGGGAATCGCAATCAGGATCGCGATGATCGACCCGTTCAATCCGAACGTTGCAACCATCCAGTTGCGGCTGCGCGTGTGGATCGTACCCATCGATTCGAATGTTGCGTCTTCAAACATGGCCGCCTCCCTGAAACCCTGAATTCAGCCGCGCCGATCAGGAGGCGGAAGACGTGCCGCGAAGCGCAAGGGGCCACCCCGCCACGCGTGTGCTCAACGCGTGGGCGGAAGGTTCACGGCCCTCCGATCATCCCGTTCGGTACCACTGTGCTTATGTAGACACCGCGCACGCGAAAACTGTTCCCGGATTTCTAGAACTGGTTGCATAAATCTTCGGGGCCACTTGAAAAACATCCCTCAGGGGCTAAAGCCCCAGGTTTTCAGGCTGTTACGAAACGGGCGACTGACGTAGACGAAAAGCGGTGTTCCGGTTGGC
>JARLFZ010000147.1 GCA_031296305.1 Occallatibacter sp.
GTATTGCCGACCTCAAAGATTGGCATATCACGGGATACTATAAGCTTTGGATGGCTCTTGATCAGACCGACGCCCCGTTGTTGCTCCGCGATGTTGGCAGCGATGATATTTATGCTCTGACTCTGGAGGAGAAATGAACGGCTCCGGCGGGTCTCGCAGGGGTGCGATAGTGCTATGACCCTAATCAGGTCTTTTGTCTTCAGATTCGACGACGTGGAGGTTTGCGAGCGGGAGCTTTCCATCGTGAAATCGGGCGAGGTACTGCCTGCCGAGCCTTAGGCCTTCCGCGTGCTGCTCAATCTGCTGCGCAACACGCGAAGACGGCGCGAAAAACGCGGCCTGCATATCGCGCTCGGCGAAACGCTCAGCCAATTGCTTTCATGGGAATCGGCCTTTGCAGTTGTCCGGGGGGGTCTGCCTTCTCTCCATACAAGGTGAACCCCGATCTCCTTCAACCATCCGGGGCCGCCTTCGTCCGGTGGCTCTGGTAGAAGGATAGCCATATTGTCCGTAGAATTGTCTGTTGCCTCCGGATAAGCGGAAGCAGCGGAAGGGGCTGGGGGACGACGATGAGAAGAGCGGAGAAGGATTTGGTGAGCCGGAGAAGACTGATCCGGAACGGATTGCTGATGACGGCGGGCTGTGCATGCGGAGGGTTGACATTCGGCCAGACTGCGGACGGGCAGGAGAATCCGGGCGCCGATGGCGCTGCGGAATCCTGGAGGATTGGCAACGACCGAATCGCAAGGACCGTCGCGTTCCACCCCAGGACGGGACTCTATACAGAGCAATTGTCCGACCTGTCAACGCGTGCGGACTTCATCCTGCCGGGGAAGATTCGCATGGATATGGCTCAGGAGTTTTCTTTCCTGTGCAACGGACGAGTCTCAACGGGAACCAACGCGGCCTTCGATCTGTTGAGCGCCGGCAGGGCTGCTCTGGCCAATGGAGAGTCGCTTGCCGTCCACCTGCGTCATAAGAGCCTCGCCCTGGAAGTTACTGTGATTTACAGCGTCTACAACGGGCATCCGGCGATTCGCAAGCATCTGGTGCTGCGCAACACCGGCGCTGCCGCGCTTCATTTTTCCCATCTCAATATCGAGGCGATCGGAGTTTCGGTTGGGCCCGAGGATGAAACGACCCTGCTTGCACAATACGGAACGATTCCCCGCGAGATCTTCTACACCGGGCGCTCGGAGGATGCAGGACTGCTGGTAACGAACGGGCGGACCGGCACAGGCATTGCCATCCTCAACGAGGTTCCAGGGTATATGAAGCGCACCGAGATTGGCGGGTGGGACGATCCGCAACGTGTGCGCATCGGCGTGCTCTACGACACCGATCTGATGCCCTTCGAACGGACTCTCGCCCAGGGCGAAGAGTTCGTTACGGCCAGTGCGTCTCTGCTGACTTTTCGCAAGGACGATGGCTTTCACGATCCGCATTGGCTGCTGCCGTCCTACACGGCGAAGGTCCTCATGCGGCGGGTCGATGCGCAGGGACCGCCGTGGATCTACAACACCTGGGAACCGTTCGAGCGGGGAATCAATCGCGATACGACTCTTGAATTGATCGAAGCCGCGAGCGAGATGGGAATCGATATCTTCACCATCGACGATGGCTGGCAGCAGGACTACGGAGACAACGGCGTGAACCTGACGGCGTTTCCGGGAGGCTTGCAATCGATTCGGGATGCCGTTGAGGCAAGGGGCATGCGCCTGGGCCTGTGGATTCCGGTTGCGGCCATCGCCACCTCGGCCCCGGACTATCGCAAGCATCCCGAATGGGCATCCATCGACCGGGAAGGAAAGCTCAAGACGACCTCCGCAATGGCAGGAGAGATGGCCGTCATGTGCATGGCGTCGGCATTTCGCGATGCCGCCGCCGATCGCATCGTCGATGCCATCGATCGCTTCCACCTGGCCTACGTGAAGCTCGACCTGACAACCATCTTCAATGCCTACGGGGAAGCGCCCGGCTGCTGGGCCAAGGGCCATTACCACGGGAACTGGGCCGAATCGCTCAACATGATTTATGAAGGCATCGCGGCAATGACCGGCGCGATCTATCGAAAGCACCCGGAAGTGCTGCTGGACCTGACCTTCGAACTCTGGGGCCAGAAGCACGTCATCGATGCCGGCCTGCTGGCGGCCGGCGACCTTGACTGGATGAGCAATGTGGACGATACCAAGGCGGACTCGGCCGGCCCCTTGCAGGCCCGCCTGTTGCTTTACCAGCGAGCGGCCTCGATGCCTGTCGAGAGCATGTTGATCGGAAATATCCACGCGGAACTGCCGACCATCCAGGAGAGCTTTGCGACCGCGATCGGCTCGGCGCCGCTTCTGCTCGGCGACCTGCGCAAACTGAGCGCGGCCGACCGGCAGTGGTACCGCGAGAAGATAACTTGGTTCAAGAAGCTGAGAAGCAACACGAAGATCAGCGAAAGCTTCTTCCCGCTTGGCAGTTGGCTGCAACCCTCGCCGGATGCCTGGGACGGCTTTGCTCGCCTGGCGGTCAGTGGCAACGGCGTAATTGCCGTTTTTCGCAACAAGTCGCGGGATGCAGTTGCCACGGTGCGTTTGCCGTTGATGCCCACGGGCCGGCACAGGCTGCGCTCGATCATCACGGGCAAAGATCTGGGCGCGTTCGAACGCTCCGATTGGATTCGCGGCATACCGATCGTGTTTGCGGATTCTCAGCCTGTCGATGTTCTCGAAGTTACCTCAGTCAACGGATGATTTCCTCATCGCTCGCGTGCAGCCGGTATAATCGCTTCGATCTACCGGGCGGCTTTAGGAATTTGTCTGGCAGCAAGGAGGCTGGAGATGGGCGCTCTGGAGGAGACGGCCGCACAACGTGAGCGGCTACTGAGTACGCTGAATCATAAGCAGCCGGACTCGATCCCAATCGACTTTGGTGGAAGTGCGGTGACCGGCGTGCACGCCAGTTGCGTGGCGGCCTTGCGCGACTATTACGGGTTGGAGAAGCGCCCTGTCCGCGTTCACGAGCCCTTCCAGATGCTGGGGCTGCTGGACGACGATCTGCAAGCCGCGATGGGACTCGACGTGACCGGCGTGTTTCCGCGAAAGACCATGTTCGGTTTTGCCGCGGAAGAATGGAAGTGCTGGCAGTTCAACGGACAGGAAGTGCTGGTTCCGGGGGATTTCAACACCACTGTCGATGTCAACGGCGACACGCTGATCTACCCCGAAGGCGACACGACGGTCCCCCCAAGCGGACGCATGCCGCGCGGCGGCTATTTCTTCGATTGCATTGTCCGCCAGGAAACCCTCGACGAAGAAAAGCTGAATCCCGAGGACAACTTCGAGGAGTTTGGCGCGGTGACCGGCGAGGACCTCGATCACCTGGCGCGCTCGACTGAACGGGCTTATGCGACGGGCCGCGGCGTGCTTGCCAGCTTTGGCGGCACCGCCTTCGGCGATATCGCATTGGTGCCGGCGCCCATGCTGAAGCATCCCAAGGGAATTCGCGACGTTGCCGAATGGTACGTCTCCACCAGCAGCCGCCAGAACTACATTCATAGAATCTTCGAGCGTGAATGCGAGATTGCCATTGGGAATCTGGAGCGCATCCATGCCGCGGTGGGCGACAAGGTTCATGCAGTGTTTGTCTGCGGCACCGACTTCGGGACACAGACTTCCTCATTCTGTTCGGTGAAGACCTTCCGCGATCTGTACTTTCCCTACTACAAGCAGATCAATGACTGGATCCATGCGCACACGCCGTGGAAGACCTTCAAGCATTCCTGCGGATCGGTCTACAAGTTTCTGCCCTCCTTTATCGAGGCTGGTTTCGACATACTCAATCCGGTGCAGTGCTCCGCGACTGGGATGGAGCCGGAGCAACTGAAAGCAGTTTATGGAGACCGGCTGGTCTTCTGGGGTGGAGGCGTGGATACACAGAAGGTTCTGCCCTTTGGATCAGCGTCGGAAGTCCGGGAGCAGGTTCTGCGCCGGTGCGAGATTTTCGCCCCTGGAGGCGGGTTTGTCTTCAACAGCATTCACAACGTTCAGGCGAGAACGCCGGTCGAGAATATCGTCGCCATGATCGATGCGGTTCATGAGTTCAACGGAAGAATTTGAGTGCGCCGGCAGCAGAGTTGAGATAGAAGCCGGTCCGTTTGGCCTGCTCGGGAGTGAGACAGAGTGACAGAGACCTTCAATTCGCGCTATGTTCTTTTTCTAGCCTGCACGGCGGCGTTGGGAGGCCTCCTTTTCGGCTTTGACATCGCCATCATCACGGGAGCCGGCCCATTTCTGATTCGCGAATTCTCTTTGAGCGACCTGGGTCTGGGCTGGGCATTCAGTTCCTTGCTTTTTGGTTGCGTTCTGGGCTCTTTCCTGGCGGGGAGGTTTACGGGGCGCTATGGACGCAAGAAGCTGCTTGTGATTGTGGGAGTGTCCTTTGCCGTCACATCGATTGCCACGGCCTCTTCAACCGGCTTCCCGAGCTTTGTGATCGCTCGCTTTCTGGGCGGCCTGGCCGTAGGCGCGGTCTCTCTTCTTTCTCCCATGTACGCCGCGGAGGTCTCTCCTCCCGCTGTCCGCGGGCGCGTGGGGGCACTCTACCAAATGTCGATCGTCACCGGCATTCTGGTTTCTTATGGAGTGAATTACCTTCTCCGCAATACAGGCACGAACAATTGGAGATGGATGTTCCTTAGCGGCGTGGCGCCGTCGGCTGTGTTTCTGCTCCTCATCGCGCTTGCGCCCGAGTCGCCGCGCTTCCTGGCCATGAACGGGAGAGTGCGCGAAGCGTTTCTGTTGCTGGAGCGAATCGGGGGCACGAACGCCGCGCAAATTCAGATCGCGGAGATTACCGCGACGATGCACACGGAATCAAAGCCCTGGCGCGGGCTGCTGCGTCCTGGCGTGCGCCGCGCTCTGGCAGTCAGCGCGGGCCTTGCAATTCTCATTCATGTTTCAGGAATCAATACGATCGTCGACTACGCGCCTTCGATCTTCCAGTCCGCCGGGTGGAAGATCGAAGGCGCTCTTGCTTCCACGATTCTTGTCGGGGTCACGGAATTCCTGTTCACCATTGTTTCCTTCTGGATGATTGACCGCTTTGGACGCAAGCCTTTGTATATTGTCGGCTCGTTCGGCATGGCGCTTTGCCTTTTTCTGCTGCTGACGGCTGTCCTTACGGGCCGCTTTCACGGCGCCGTTGTCCTGATGCTGATCCTGAGCTACCTGGCTTTTTTTTGCGCCTGCATCGGCCCTGTCTTTTGGACGCTGGTTCCGGAAATATTCCCCAACGATGTGCGTGGACTGGCAATGACCGTGCCCGTGCTTACGCAATGGGTTGCCAATGCGTTCGTCGTCCTTCTTTTCCCGTTCGCGTTTCATGTGATCGGCAAGTCGTTCACATTCGGCTTTCTGGCCGTGATGGCGCTGGCGCAGGGAATCTTCACCTGGCGCCTGGTTCCGGAGACGAGGAACAAGGCCCTGGAGGAAATGGAAGGCCATTGGACCGCTTCGATCGGGGCCGTTGCGGCTCCGTCCGACTGAACGATGAACCCTCATGCCGGAAATGCGATGCAGGCGGCGAACTCATCCTGAAAGCGCGGGTCGGCGGCAAGGCTCACGTGCTCGATATTCGCCAAAGTTGGCGCATCGGCGGAGAGAAGCAGAATCTTGGCCCCGCGCAGAGCCGTATTGCCCGCCGCGTGAATGAGCCCACCGGGCGCTTCAATCAAGCCAATGGCAATGGCGCTCTCGATTTGAAGATAATTGCCGAACGCGCCGGCGAGATGAATGGCCTTGACATCGGTGGCGCACGCTCCCAGGCGATCGAGCAGCAGCCTGAACCCGGAGGCGATGGCGGCCTTGGCCAACTGCAGTTCGCGGATATCGGCCTGGTGCAGAACGACCGGCTCCTGAACCAGGAAGCGCTTTGTGCCATTGGCGATGCGTCCGGAAGGCAGAATGGCGCCGGTTTCAAGCCCCACCGCAACGGCATCCACGAGCCCGCTGCCGCAGATGCCGCGGGCATCCAGGTCCCCGATCACGGTGGCGCGCAGTTGGCCCTGAGAGTGGGAAACATGCGAGATGGCGCCGGAAGCCGCACGCATGCCCATGCGGATTGACCCCGCTTCAAAGGCCGGTCCCGCAGCGGTGGAAGCGCAGACAATTCCATCACGATTACCGAGCGCAATTTCTCCGTTGGTGCCCAAATCCACGAGGGCAATCAGATCGCTTGAGCGGGAAATGCCGACGGCAAGAATCCCGGCGAGAATATCCGAGCCGACAAAGCCGCCCAGGCAATGTTCAAAGCGAATGCGGCAGTTGGGGGAGAGCGGCCAACCCAGGTCTTGAGACCGGAAGCAGCACGCACCCGGGTTCGGGGAATGGAACGGCGCATGAGAGAGCGGCTCAACATCGAGGCCTGCGAACAGGTGATGCATCACCGTATTCCCAACCAGGACCACCTCACGAATCTCCTCCTCACGACCGCCGGAGAGTTGCGCGATCATCTGGCCCAGGGCCATGCGCACCGGTTGGGTGAGATCTGCGCCGGAGAGCACGGCACGAATTCTGCTCATCACATCGGACCCGAATGATGCCTGTGGATTGAGACGGGTCTCGACGCCAAGAACGCTGCCCGTGGACCTGTCGATCAATTGCGCCGCAATGGTGGTGGTGCCCAGATCAACTGCGATGCCCAGGCCGGACTTGCCCGCGCCGGTCAGGCCGGCATCGTCCGTGAGCACGTCCATGCGCCATTGGCCACACTCGATAACCAGCGGCATCCCGGCAACCGCCTGGCAGGCGAGCCGCCACCCACGGTCGAGCTCTTCGGTTGAAAGG
>JARLFZ010000148.1 GCA_031296305.1 Occallatibacter sp.
GTGCCGTAGCCGCCCGGCAGCACCAGGATGGCATCGGAAATCTCGTGGATGCGGGCCTTGCGCTCGTGCATGGTGAGCACGATCTCGAGCGATGTGAGGCGTGTGTGCGCGATCTCGCGGCCACTCAATGCTTCGGGCAGCACGCCGATGACTTCAGCGCCCTCGTCCAGGGCCGCGTCGGCCAGCGCGCCCATCAGTCCGCGGCTGGCTCCGCCATACACCAGGCCGAGGCCGGCTTTGCCGATGGCGGCACCGAGCGCCGTTGCTTCCGCGCGAAAGGCGGGGTTGGTTCCGAAAGCCGATCCACAAAAAACGGCCACGCGGCGCAAGGGGTTGGCTGATTGGGTCATGATGATTCCAGAATAGCGTTACTGGTGGAAGGCAGGGCAGTGGGAAAGTGGGAGCGTTTCGCAACTTGGCCTCAAACGCGCGGCAAAAACGCGTTCCGGAATGTCTTCACGTTTGGCATTTTCCCCAACTCCGCGTCTCCTGCTATCATCATCCACCGAGTTGTAATTCGTTCCTGACAACCGCCTGCATTTGAGGTCCCGATGAAGAAAATTTGTGCAATTTGCACTTTGGCAATCCTCGCTTTGTCCACGTCCGGTCACGCCGACGTTACACCGAATGCGCTTTTCAGCGATCACGCGGTGCTACAGAGTGGCGCGCCCATACCCGTTTGGGGCACGGCGACTCCGGGAGAAAAAATCATAGTCAAGATAGGAAAGCAGACCAAATCTACCACGGCGGGCGCGGACGGACGCTGGATGGTGCGTCTGGGAAAGTTGAAGCCTGGCGGTCCGTTCGTAATGACGATTGCGGGCAAAAACACCGTTACTGTGAACGATTTGCTCGTGGGAGAAGACTGGATTGGATCCGGACAGTCCAATATGGAGTTCACGCTTTCAGTGAAGGCGGCCCGTTTTGCGGGCATTCTCAACGAGGACCAGGAGATCGCCGCTGCCAATTATCCGCAGCTCCGGATTTTCACGGCGAAACAGAAGAAGTCTTATGAACCGCAGGACGAGATCGCGGGATCGTGGAAGATTGCTACGCCGGAGAACGCGCCGGCTTTCTCGGCTGTGGCATATCTGTTTGGGCGGGATCTCAATCAGGCTCTGCACGAACCGGTCGGCATGGTGGTAGTGGCATACGGAGCCAGTACCGCGGAGGCATGGATTTCTCGTAGCGTTCTCGCGAACGACCCGCAAATGAGTCCGAGGTTGACCCGTTTCGATGATCTCTACAACTTTTTCAAAGCGCATCCCGGCGCTACAACGGACCAGGCTCCTCCGCCTCCGCAAACCATCAATGCGCGCCCAGCCCAGCCCGGTCCGATGCGCGATCCCGTGCAGGATCAGCACGAGCCCACCGTCCTTTACAACGGTATGATCCACCCGATACTCCCGTTCGCCATGCGCGGCGTGATCTGGTATCAGGGAGAATCGATCGTTGGAGGCAAAGCGGGCGTCGCTTTGTATCCTCACGTGATGGAGTCGCTCGTCAAGGACTGGCGCGCAGAATGGGGCGAGGGTGATTTTCCCTTCTATTGCGTGCAGTTGCCGCCTCTGAAGAATGTCAGCAATAATCCCGCCGTGCGCGAGGGACAATCCATGATCCTTTCTCTACCCAACACCGGGATGGCTGTGACCCTGGATGTGGGAGATCCGGCGAACGTACATCCGAAAGACAAAGAACCTGTCGGGGATCGCCTCAGCCGTATCGCACTCGCGAATGTGTACCACAGGAAGATTGAGTACTCGGGACCCGTCTACGCCGGAATGAAAATCCAAGGGCAGAACATTGTCATCAGCTTTACTCACGCTGACGGCCTTACCAGCAAAGGGGGCCCGTTGAAGTGGTTTCAGATCGCTGGCGCCGACGGCCGGTATGTCGATGCGACAGCCTCCATTGAGGGCAAGACAGTCGTCGTACACAGCGACCAGATCACCGCACCTGTATCCGTTCGTTATGCCTGGGATAACTATCCGCAGGGCGCAAACCTGGTGAACGGCGCCGGGCTTCCCGCCGCGCCGTTCCGTACCGATACGCAGGATGCATTGACTCCAATCGCGAGTGAATTTACCGGAAAGTGAGAGAAAAAGTGCGTTCCGGCCGCGAGAGGCTGCGCAAAAATAGGGAACAGGGAGCAAATCTCCGCTTCAACTAGCGCAATTCCATGTGATACAGTCCCTGCCATGACGACATGGATTGAGCGTACTGCCCGTCAAAAGTCGGTGGGGCAGGTTGTGCTGTTCCTCTTGGTAACGGCTATCGTGGTGTGGATCTGCGCCGAAAACAGCGCTTACTTGAAAGTGTTCTTCAAGGGACCTCCGCCGGCCACTGCTGCGGACCTGGATATGGCGGAGCATGAGGTCAATGGCGAGGAGCCGATTGCCACGCCTTATGTGACCATCACCGGCGACAAGGTGCTGAACACGGGCGTGCAGGAGGTGACGACCTACGAGGGCGTCATCAAGAACGTGTCGGCAGGTTACTACGCGCTGCAGATCGGCGGCCGCATTCTGATTGTGAAGAGCGCTAAGACGCCATCAACAACGGTGGGCGGGGCGCTGGAATCGATGCCCTTCGATTTGAAGTCGAATCTGTTTCCTGCCGGCACCGACGCGGCCGACGAGGCGGCGGTCTATCCTCTGCTGCTGGATACGAACTACCGCGAATCGGGATGGGCGGGTTTCTTTTGGGCATTGCTGGCCGAGGCGCTCTTCGGCTTCTTTGCCTTCCGCTCGTGGCGGAGGCTGTCAGGCCAGGTTGAGCATCCCGCCGTAGTTCGCGCCAAAGCGTGGGGCGACATCGCGGTGACCTCCGCCGAGGTAGAGCGGGAGCTGGAAACGGCGGTGAAAGCCAGGGGCGGCGGCTGGACTCTGACCCAGAACTACGCCGTGAAGAACGCGCAATTGACCTTCAACCTGTTCCGGCTAGAGAACCTGGTGTGGGTCTACAAAAAGGCGATCAAGCGCCGCATGTATGGCGTGATTCCAATGGGTACGACGTATGCCGCGGAGCTGAACTTCAGCGATGGGCAGGCCGAGGTGGTCGGCAAACAGAGAAAAGTGGACGAAGTGCTCGCGCTGGCAAGCGAGAGGGTCCCATGGGCGGTGAAAGGGCACAGCGCAGATTTGGAGAAGTTCTGGAAGAGTTCGCGGGCCGGGTTTGTGGCGGAAGTGATGAAGCGGAAGAGCGAGATGCGCCACTGAGTTGGCCTTTTCAGCGGCGGGGTTCTGTGTCATGCTAGCTGCATGGGAAACAAAGATAAAGGTAAGAAAGAAGTGAAGAAGGCCCCGAAGCCAAAGCCGAAACCGGAACCCTCGAAGCGTGAAATTTTCACGCCTGCGCCGCCAAAGTAGACGGCGTTGGCAGAGGTCGATTGGCTGTGCATGGCTAAACGTTCCGCGAAGGGACGGGCGCTCAGAGGATACGTGTGCCGGAAAAGGGCATTCCGATTCCGGTAGACAAAAGGTCGATCCATTTCAAGCAGCAGAAAAGCCATCCCGCGGGATGGCCTTTTCAGCAGGTAGCCGATAATGCGCTTCAGGGCTGCGCGGGTACGTTCTGCGGAGCGGTGCTGCGCGCCTGCGCCTTTTCCGCCAGCACCTTGTGGGCGCTGTCTTCGAGAGCTTGTGCCTCGGGCATGTAGGTGAGCGCCTTCTGGACCTCGGGATCCCAGTCGGCAATCACGCGCAGGCCGGTGAGTTGGCCGGACTGAATCGTAACGATGTCCTTTTTGATGCGCGCCTTGATCCAGTCGGAGGCGCCGCTGATGTCGGCTTCGGTCCAGTCGACGTTCTGACCGGTGAGGAACTTCTTAAACTCGACCATCACCGCGTCGTCAACCTGGAAGTTCTTGTCCACGGTGTGCGTCGCCACGTAGATGGGCGCGAACTTGAAGAAGACGTCTTTGTAGCTCAGCTCGTCCTGGAAGCGGTTGGTCTTCGGCGTCTCGATTTTTTCGTCGGGTGTGATGCCCCCGCCGCCATAGACGGTGCGCCCCGAGTCGGTGAGCTTGACCTCGCGGTTCGAGGAGTCGGGCGCCAGCGCTCCGGCGTGGTTGTAGTAGTCGTAGAGCGAAACGCCTTCGTAGTTGCGCTGAATGAGGCGGCCGGAGGGCGTGTAGTAGTGATACGTCGTCAGCGCCAGACCGGTGTTCTCGCTGAGGTTATACACGGTCTGCACCAGGCCCTTGCCAAAGGTGGTTTCGCCCACGATGAGGGCGCGATCGTGATCCTGCAACGCGCCGGAGACGATCTCAGCGGCCGATGCGGTGTCGCGATTGACCAGCACCACGATGGGGAAAGTCTTGCCGCCATTGCCGTGCGTCGCGGTGTAGTTCACGTCGGAGTAGGCGCGCCCGCGCTGCGTGACGATGGTCTGGCCCTTGGTCAGCAGATGGTCGCAGACGTCGACTGCCTGGTTCAACAGGCCGCCCGGGTTCTCGCGCAAATCCAGCACCAGGCCCTTGATGTTGCTGAAGCCGTTGATAGCCGCCTCCATCTCGTCTCCGGTTGTTTCCTGAAACTGCGTGAGATGGATGTAACCGATGCCGGGACGAATCTCATACTTCAGATCGATGGAGGGATGGGGAATCTCGTCGCGAATGAGATCGAAGACCAGCGGCTTGGGTTGGCCGTAGCGAAGCGTGGTGACTTCCACTTGGGTTCCCTTGGGGCCCTTGAGCGCTTTCGCCACCTGATCCGAGGTCCAGCCGTCGGTGGATTTGCCATCGACCGCAACGATTTGGTCGCCGGGATGAATGCCGGCGCGGAAGGAGGGCGTGTCCTCATAGGGCGTGACCACGAAGACCTTGGTTTTGCCCTCGTCATTCTGTTGCTGGATGACCATACCCACGCCGTAGTAATGACCGCGCTGATCTTCGCGCAGACGGGCGTAGGATTTGGGATCGTAAAAGTGCGAGTGGGGATCGAGCACCTGCAACATGCCCGGAATGGCGCCGTCATAGATGGCGTCATCGGCTTTGTCCCCGGTGATGGGCTCGGCGTAGTTCTGCTCCACCAGAGCGTACACATCGGTAAAGGTCTTGAGGCTGTCACGGAGTTGGCTCTCGTCCTGCGAGGCTTGCGCGCCCACGCGACGTTCCAGAACGGTTCCGGCAACGGCGCAGACGGTGAAGAACACAGCGAGAGCAAAGAGCGCACGGCGGGCGCGGGGGGTCATTGACAAACCAAACCTCCAGACGGCAGAAACGGCGGGCACGCGGGGCGGAGATCGCATCAACTCGGAGCGCCATCCGTACGTTACGTGATGGACGCTCAATAAAAATTGACCTTGCCCGATACCGGCAAGGCCTGGGAGATGCAAAAACCGCTCGCGGAACGTCCGCAGAGCCGTCTTAGCGTAAAGTATAGCACCGGGTTATTGGACGCGTACGGTGGGGGTCGGGTAGCGGAGAAGACAGTAGAGTTGGTCTCCCACCCTTTCCGCCAGGGTCGCCGAAAGGATGGGGGACGGCCAGGAACATCGCATTCCTGCTGCCCAGGCATTTACAATGGCGTCTATGCATCAGGTGGCAAAAAACCTTAAATCAGCCGCCCAGGCGGTTGCCCACACTATGACTCCAAGACTTCTTCGCACCTACGCGGCTTTCGCGCTCGGCACAATGCTGGCCGCGGGGCTGCTCGCGGGTAACAGCCTGGCACGCGCCCAGGCCAACGAGCCCGCCAGCCCCTATGGCGGAATCGTGGCCGAGGGCATCATCGCCCGCGTGAACGATCAGATCATCACCAGATCGGACTACGAGCGCGCTATGGCCGATATGGACCAGGTGGGCCGGCAGCATCAAGAAACGATGCAGGAGATTTCCGCAGCGCACAAGGACCTGCTCCGCGACCTGATCGACCAGCAACTGTGGCTCTCCAAAGGCAAAGAGCTGAACCTTACCGGCGAGACCGAGCTGATCAAGAAACTTGACGAGATTCGCAAGCAATACAACCTGGAGACCATCGACGACCTGGAGAAGGCAGCCAGGGAGCAAGGTGTCTCGTTCGAAGACTTCAAAGCCAACATCCGTAATCAGATCATCACGCAGGAAGTGATGCGGCAGCAGGTTGGCGAACACATCCAGATGACGCCCGGCGAGGTGGAGCGCTACTACGAGGCGCACAAGCAGGAATACGCGCAGCCAGAGAGTGAGCGGCTGGGCGAGATCCTGATCTCCACGGGCGGTGGCGACGATCCCGCTAAAGTGGCTGCGGCCAAGGCCAAGGCCGACGATATCGAAGCCCGGCTGCACGCCGGCGGCGATTTTTCGCAACTGGCGAAGAGCTTCAGCGACGGTCCCACGGCGTCGGAAGGCGGCGACCTGGGCCAATACAAGCGCGGCCAACTGGGCAAGCTGCTCGAGGATCAGACCTTCAACTTGAATTCGGGCCAATACACCGATCCCATCCTCACGCGGCAGGGCTACATCATCCTGAAAGTCGTGCAACACATCCCCGGCGGGCCGCGGCCGTTCAAGGATGTGACGCAGGATGTGGAAGAAGCCTACTACATGAGCCGGATGGAACCCGCGATCCGCGAATATCTGAGCAAGATGCGCGACGAGGCTTTCATCCTGATCAATCCGGGATATACCGATTCCGGCGCGACCTACGGCGAGCTGCACCCCAGCATTGCATTCAGCGCATACGTGCCACCCGCGCCAAAGAAAAAGGCCAAGGCAGAGCGGACGCGGTTCCGCGAAAGCACGCGCACCTTCCGGCAGAAATCTGGAGCGGCTGCGCCGGCGCCGGCCGCGGGTGAAAGTGCGGAGCCGGCGACAACGCCG
>JARLFZ010000149.1 GCA_031296305.1 Occallatibacter sp.
CCCCCCCCCACGGCCCAAGACCAACATGGAAACATGTGGTCAGAGCAGGCGGCGCGGGAGTTGACCAGCGCGTGTCGAAGATTGAAGAGGCTAGTACGGAGTTTCTGGAATTGCGTCATGTGAATGTGGCGCGCGGCGAGCGCGTGGTGCTCCACGATATTAACCTGAGCATCCGCACCGGCGAACACGTGGCCATTCTGGGGCCAAACGGCTGCGGCAAATCCACGCTCATCCTCGCCATCACCTGCCAGCTTTATCCCATCGTGCAGCCCGGCATGCATGTGCGCATCTTTGGGCGCGAGCGCTGGGATTTGACGGAACTGCGGCGGCATTTTGGCGTGGTGAGCGCCGGGCCCATGGGAAGCGAATTGCCGGGCGAGCGCACCGCGGTTACGCCGGGACTCGACGCGGTGATTGCGGGCTTCTTCTCCGCATCGGCGCTGTGGCCAAATCTGCATGTGACCGAGGAAATGCGCGCGCGGGCCTGGGAGGCGCTGGAGCGGATGGAAGCGACGAACCTGGCCACGCAACTGGTGGGAACCATGTCGGCCGGTGAAAAGCGCCGCATCATGATTGCGCGAGCGCTGGCGCACCGGCCGCGGCAACTGCTTCTTGACGAACCCTCCAACGCGCTGGACCTGGCCGCGCAACGCGAACTGCGCGAGGCTCTGCGCGGACTGGCGCGCGAGGGAACGGGCCTGGTGATGGTGACGCATCACCTGGGCGATATTTTGCCGGAGATCGAACGCATCATTCTCATGCGCGACGGGCGCATTGTGGGTGACGGACCCCGTGAGGAACTGCTGACCGAAGCGCGGCTGAGCGAGATCTTTCACACGCCGGTGCGCATTAGCCGCGATGCGGAGTGGCTGCACAGCTGGTAAAGACTGAGATCAGGGGTCAGAGTTCAGAAAAAATGGCGGGAGGTCGGAATGGAAGACGCACATCACGTGCCGCGATGGAAGACCCTCCTGGCGTTCGGAATCATTTATTTTGTCTGGGGCGCGACGTTCTTCGCCATTCGCGTGGGCGTGCGCGAAGTTCCTCCGCTGCTTTTCTGCGCCATGCGATTCGTGGCTGCAGGACTGCTGGTTTATCTTTGGGCAACCGCGAACAAAGAGCAGCAGCCGACGCCACGCCAGTGGCTCTCAGCGTTTTTGCTGGCCTTTCTCATCTTTGTTGTCGACTATGGGCTTCTGTTCTGGGCGGAGCAGCGCGTGCCTTCGGGCATAGCGGCAATGATTATGGCGACGATTCCAGCCTTCATGGCGCTTTCTGAAATCACCATTCTGCGCACGCAGCGGCTTACCGCGCGACTTTCCGTCGCACTCTTTTCGGGTATCGCTGGCGTTGCGGTGCTAATGAGTCATTCGATTAACCTTGGGAAACTCGGCAAGCTGGGCGGAACGCCGATCGATACGGCGGGAGCTGTGGGTCTGATCCTCGGCGCCATCAGTTGGTCGATTGCATCGGCGCTGGCGCGCAAACTGCCGCTACCCTCGTCGAAGGTGATGAGTTCGGGCGCGCAGATGCTGGCCGGCGGAGCGATGCTCGTGGCCATTTCTGCTGCGCGCGGCGAATGGCGCGGATTCGACCCACGTGCGGTCTCGAGCACGGCGTGGGTCGCGCTCGTCTACCTGGTCTTTGCCGGATCCATCGCCGGGTTCACTGCCTACGTGTGGCTGCTGCATCACGAATCACCCACGAAAGTGGGAACGTATGCGTACGTCAATCCGGTCGTGGCTGTGATCATTGGCTATTTTCTCGGAGGCGAAGCGCTGGGCGCGCGCACGGTGCTGGGCGGGGTGTTTGTCCTGGCCAGCGTCGTTACCATCACCAGCATGCGCACTAAGAGCCCCGCCGTTGCTGAAGACGCGGAATGATAAGGCCCTTGCGGGCGGCCGCAAGCGAAACGCAATTTCACGCCAGAATTTTGGGGGGTGTGCTACCATTCGGGCAATCGGCCAACCCCTGTGGCCAGGAGGTAGAGGTCAACCATGCCGCACATTTCCAGACGACATTTCTTGAAGGCCGGCGCAGCCGTCGGCGCGATTGCGGGTTTACATTCTGCGCCGCTCTTTGCCGAACGCGCCTCAGCCACCGACTGGGTGACGCTAGGAAAGTCGGGCGTCAAGGTCACGCGCCTCGCTTTCGGCACCGGAACCTTCAACGGCAGGCAGCAGCAGCAGTTGGGGCAGGAGGGGTTCACGCGGCTGGTGCGCTACGCCTACGATCGCGGCATCCGTTTCTTCGAGACATCGGAGTCCTACGGCGCTTCGCAGCAGATGCTGGGCGCGGCGCTGAAGGGATTGCCGCGCGACAGCTACAAATTGATGACCAAGGTGACGACGAGCGACTTTCCTGACCCGGTGAAAAAGCTCGACGAGTTGCGCAGAAACAGCGACACCGAGTACTTCGACATCATGCTCCTCCACGTGCAGACCAGCCCCACATGGCCCGTGGACAGCGAACGCTGGCAGGACGCAATTCTGGAGGCGCAGTCGCGACAGACGGTTGTTACGCACGGCGCTTCGGTGCACGGTCTGCCCGCGCTGCGGCAGGTTCCGGGAAACAAGTGGCTCGACGTGGCCATGATCCGCGTGAATCACAAAGGCGTGCACATGGACAACGATCGCGACCAGTGGAACGTGCCCGGAAATGTGGCTGAAGTCGTGACGCACGTGCACGAGGCGCGCGCCGCCGGAATGGGCGTCATCAGCATGAAACTGGTTGGCGAGGGCGCGTTTACCGACCGCAGCGACCGCCAGCAGTCGATGCGCTTCGCGTTCCGCAATGCGGGCGTGGACTGCGTGACCGTGGGCTACAAGAACACGGCGGAGATCGACGAAGCCATCGACAACCTGAACCTGGCGCTGGCGTAGCCGCGCAGGGATCTCACGCGCGAGGGCTGCAATCGATCGTGCTGGGCGCAATGATGGTGGGCCCGGAGGGATTTGAACCCCCAACCAAGGGATTATGAGTCCCCTGCTCTAACCGTTGAGCTACAGGCCCGTTGTTTAAATGAATAATCTACGAGCTACCAAGTATCAAGTGAACGTCTATGCATCTAATAACGCAGCTAGTCCTAACTCAGCAGCGTTCTGAGCGCTCAATCTGATGAGCACGCCACGCTCCGAAAAGAACATAGCCTTTCGCGATGAGCGCAGATTCTCCCGCTCCCATTGTGCCAGCATCTTCATTGTAAAGCGCGCTAGCCTCTCGGTAATTCCTCAATATGAGTGAAGGCCGTGGAGTGCCCGGCAAATTCTGTACCAGGAGGAGTGAGACAAACTGGTATGGTGACCCGCCCATGAGCGACACCTTCAACACCACTCCGACCGCATGGAGTTTTACCGCAACTCCGTCTGCGATTCTTTAATGTACGAGTCTTCCTTTGCCGGGTCCCGCTCTACCCTGCAGGAACCCGACGCCGGATTCCAGGTATTGGGCGCGTGTTACCAAGGGCATGGACTTCAGCGATGCGGATCGCGTCGATGACGACACTTTCAACCGCGTTCTCTGGCGAGGAATGATGGGAAGCCGGCCGTATCCCTCACGTCTCACCGGCAAGGATTTAAGCCATAACCGCGAGAAGTTGCTCGCCGATTATCGGCGGTCCCTCGAGCACCGAACGGCAAGAACCCGCAAGACTGCCGGGAACTGAACGAACTAACTTGCGTGCGCGCCGGTAGATCCACACTCAAGATGGATTTCCGGCGCGCGGCGTTGCTCCGGCAGCGGTTCATCCTGCACGCACAATCTTTTCTAATCTCGCTGCGATTGAGTCACGAGGAAGAGACCTGATTGGATGAGGCATCAAGCCTAAGGTTCGTCGCGGCGCGCCGCGTCCGAACTGCCCAGCCTTCAGAAGCGGAAAACCACGCCGTTGGAGAGGCGGATGTCGTATTGCCTCTGATTGGTCGAGTTGGGCAGATGTGTGGCGATGAAGTCGGCCTCAAGGAGGCGCAACGCAACCCGGCGCGTCAGGCGGATGTTGGCGCCGCCACCCAACTGAATCGCGCCGCTGTTTGCGCTCGTTGTGGTGCTGGAAGGCCCCGGAAAAAGACTGTTGGAAGCGAACACGCCGCCGCCCAGGAATTGGCCGTACAAGTCGACGGCATGAGGGTTCTTTGGGGCAAGGTGGAAGGTGTAGCGGGCGCCACCCATCACGGAAAACTGCGTCAGGCCCACGCCCGGCTCGATGTTGGATTTCGATTCGCCATTGATCTCAACGACAAGGCCCAGGCCCTTCACCTTGCCGCCGAGGTTATAGGCCGCGTCCACCGAGCCGCCCGGCAGAACGAAGCGAGTGGTGGTGGAGGCGATCTTGGCCACCTTGTAGGTGAAGTTCGCGGCGACATCGAACTTGTCAGATCCGGGTGTGGGCGTGGGCTGCGGCGCGCCGCCGGCAGAAGTCTGCCCTACGGCACCCAGAGGAGTCATTCCCAGAACCATCGCCAACGTTGCACAGACCGGCAGAATATTTTTCATCTCGTTCTTCTCCTTGATGTCGTTACTCGACCGTAAGTGAAACGCTGGCGGTGTGATTCAGCGAGCCGGAAGCTCCAGTCACTGTAATGCTTGAAGTAGCCGGCGCCTGTCCGAAGTAGCCGGTGGAGACACCGCCGCAACCGTTCAGGGCGCCCGCGGCGGTGAGTCCGGCAGCGACGAGCAGCATGAGTGAGAGCATGCGGCTCAGCCTACGGCCGGAGCGGCGGAATCTGCCAGCTAGGGGCAGCAGGAGAAGCGCCACGGCCACGAGGGGCCATCGGGCGCCCTGAACGGGTGATTGGTTGTGCGAAAGCGTGGTGATGGGCGTGACCACGGTGAGAGTGAAGGTGGTCGAGCCCGCGCCCGATGCGATGGACGTGGGAGAGAAGGTCGCCGTGGCGCCCTTTGGCAGACCGCTGGCAGTCAACGTGATCGCCGCAGGGAAGGTTGTGGCCGGCGAAACCGGACTCACCGTGAAGGTGAAAGTGGCCGCCAAGCCGGGTTCGACGGTCGAGGTGGTCGGTGAGTTGGCCGTCACCGAGAAGTCTTCAACCACTTCGGTCAGCGCCGGGGTGTTGGATGAAGACTGATTGTTGGTGTCACCTGGGTAATTCGCGGTGATCGCGTGCGAGCCGGTAGCCAGGCTGGTCGTGGTCAGCTTGGCGATGGCCGAGGCGCCCGAGCCCGAGGCGCTCAGCGTTCCCGTTCCGATCGCGGTCGACCCGTCGTAGAAGGTCACCGAGCCGGTAGGCACAATGCTGCCCGTGGTCGGTGTGACGGTGGCCGTGAAGGTGACGGAGTTCAAGAGGAACACGGGATTGGCGTTTGAGGCGAGCGTTGCTGCGGTGGGCTGCGTGTTGATGACGCTTACCGTCGCGCACGCCTGCGACGAGCTGTAGTCTGCCGAGTAGAAGGACGATGGAGTCCACTGTACACAGAGTTGATCGTTGCCGACAGGCAGCACCGTGCTGGAGTTCGCGACTGTGCCGCCCACCGGGCCGACATAGTAGACGAAGCTGCCGTACTCGGCCACGTTGGTCGAGCCTGCGGACACGGAGGCATTGAACTGCCCGGAACCGAGTCGCGCGGGAGAGATGATGGGCGAGGCTGGCGTCCAACTGATGGCGGTGGATGCAGCGTTGACCGTGATGGGCACACACAAGGACGCGGTAGTGAACTGCGACGAGTAGCTCGTCGACGGCGTCCACTGCACGCAGAGTTGCTGCGAGCCGCCGGGCAGGATGGTGGCGGCCGTGGCAGTTGAACCGCCCACCGAACCAATGGAGTAGGCGAATGTGCCGTCGGCGCTGATGTTTGTGCTGCTGTAGGTGGCCGTGGCTGCAAAGTCACTCGACCCCAGCGTTGCGCCGTAGGTGATGGGCGTCGCCGGGGTCCAGTTGATGGTGGGTGTTGCGGCTGAGAGTGTGGTGAACGTCAAGTCACTCCCGTAGGCGGTCCCCATCGAATTTATGGCGTATGCGCGGACATGGTACATCGTGTTTAAGGCGAGGCCAGTCATCGAAGCGGTGAACGATCCGGTGCCAGAACCGCTGTCGTCGCAGGTGTTGGATGTGGTTGGATTCGCCGACGTGCTCCAGCAGACGCCGCGCCCAATCACGGTTGCGCCGCCGCTGGCGGTAACATTGCCGCCTCCGGTTGCCGTGGTCTGCGTGATCGCGCTGGCCGCAGCAGTGGTAACCGTGGGCACAGCGGGACCTCCTATGCCGGTGCCGCTTGTCAGGATCGTCTGTGTGGCGGGCTGGCCGTAGAATGCGTTGTCCGTCATAACGACCGACCCGGATTGAGGGCCTGAAGTCAGCGGCGCGAATTGGATCCCGAAGATGCAGGTGGCGTCTACAGTCAGAACCTGTTCACCGGGAATGCATGTGGTGTCGGGTCCATTCAGCGTGAAGTCGCCGTATGGAATCGTATGGCTGAAAGTCAGTGTCGCGTTGCCGTCGTTCCATACGGTAACGTCC
>JARLFZ010000150.1 GCA_031296305.1 Occallatibacter sp.
TGGAAGCGCCCATGGCGATTTTCTTTGTCACCGCAATCTGGCCGTCAGGTCGGCGCGCTCGCGTCACCGTGCTTGTTGCCTGCGCCGCGGTTTTCCTGGCGTCTACGCTGTATGCTGCGGAAGTTTTCTTCCAGGTTTGCTATCCCGAAGACTCGGTCGCTTCGGTTCTCGCCGTAACCCAAGCCGGCGCGGGCTTTGAAGGCATGTACGAGTACGAGCCTCCCGGCGGCGACGACTCCAGCATCGCGACCGGCCTTCCCGACGCCTGCCTGGTCGGCGATTTATCCGTAGTTTTGGGCAAGCCCGATCCCGATGATCCCGACGCCAACCCCGCATGGAGTCCCGATCAGGGCAGTTGCCAGGCCACATTCGTCACCCTCCACGGCAATCGGACCAACCCCGAGCACCGCGAGATCCGCGCCACAATCGCTTATGCCGGCTATTTGGTGCTGCGCCTCGTCAGCTATCCCGCATGGAGCATCCGCGTCAACGGCCAATTGCTGACCGCATTGCCCAAACGCTCAGACGGCCTCATCGTCGTGCCCATCCCGCAAGGCGCGGTGGATGTGACCGTGGACTGGGCTCAATCGCCCGACGTCCTGGCCAGCCGCTGGGTGAGCGGCTTCAGCCTGCTCCTGCTCGCCGGCCTGTGCTGGGTTGAACGTCGCCGCGTCCCCGTTCGTCTAACATAAAAAGAGTATGCACGCAGACGTAAAATCGCTGATCCAGGAGGGCGCCGACCTCACCGACCACGCGTTGGAGTCGCTGATTCCATCCGTTGATACGGTTCCGGCCTCAATCCACGGCGCCATGCGCCATTCTGTCTTTGCCGGCGGCAAGCGCCTGCGCCCGGTGTTGGCCATGCAGGCTGCCGTAGCCATAGCAGACGCTCTTCCAAAGGGAATAGAAAACCTGGGCGCGGCCTTGGAGATGCTCCATACCTATTCGCTCATCCACGACGACCTGCCCGCCCTCGACAACGACGACCTGCGCCGCGGCAAGCCCACCTGCCACAAGGCCTTTGGAGAAGCCATCGCCATCCTGGCCGGCGACGCACTGCAAACCCGCGCCTTCGAAGTGCTGGCAGGGCTCCAGTGTCCGCCCGCCGCTACCGTTAAGATCATCGGCCTCATTGCCAACGCCGTGGGCACGGTCGATGGCATGATCGGCGGCCAGGTGCTCGATATCGAAAGCGAACACCTCAAGCCCACGCCGGAACTTGTTGAAGCCATCCATCGTGCCAAAACCGGCGCGCTCATCCGCGTCAGTGTGGTCTCGGGCGGCGTCTATGCGGGTGCCACGGCCGAGGACGCCGCGCGTCTCGACCGCTTCGGCCGCAAGGCCGGTCTCGCCTTTCAGATTGTCGATGACGTGCTCGACTTGACGGTGGATTCGGCGCAGTTGGGCAAAACCGCGGGCAAGGATCAGGCCACGGAAAAGGCCACCTGGCCAGCCGTTTACGGCATCGAGCAAAGCCTTCGCGACGCCGCGCAGCTCATTGACGAGGCCTTCGCGGCGCTCGATCCCTACGGCAGCCGCGCAGACGGCCTCAAAGCCGTCGCCCGCTACCTCGTCGACCGCAAGAACTGATGGAATTTTTCGGAGTGTACCGCCGGTCTCCAGACCGGCTGTAGTGCGGGTCTCCTGACCCGCGCCTGCAGCACACGCTTGTTGCTAGGCAGTAGACCGCGGGCGTCCACACTCACACTGAGAGCGCTACTTGCCCAGCATCCGGCGCAGCTTCTCGCCCTGCACAGAAAGGTCATCCACGGCTGCTTGCGCACGGCCGAGCGTTCCCTGCATCTCTTCGAGGTATGCGGGAAGCGCATTCCACCACTGGCTCACCACTTCCTGCTGATCCAGCATGACCAGGGCAGCGCCCGTCAAGGCCGTTAAAAGGCCGGCGCGCCGCCTGCCGGCAACTAGCAGGACGCCGCTCGCCACCAGCGTTCCTGCGCCGACCATTCCGACCCAACCCCTGCAATTGGCCCCGCTGGCGCACGATTCGCCCGCGGTGCTCGTTGACTTTGTAAGCGGCACAACCACCATGACCTCTCCTATATTCCGGTCCTCAGCCCTTCATGCTGAAACCTTTCGTCTATAGAGTATCGTTAGATGCACCGGCCCGCGAAAATGGAAAGCTCCATCTGCCGCCGCATCCGTCAAGGCAGCTCAATCAGTCCAAGCCTGTCAATCCAGCCCAGTCAATCCAGGTCGATCTCGCGAAAAGGCTTGCCCTCGTCCGGAGCGTCCTTCGCCTTACGCATCGCCTCGGCAAATTTCTTCTCCAGCAAGTCGGCCTTGTTCTTTTCCGCGTCCACGCTCTGCCGAAAAATCGATTCTGTCCGCTCTCCGTGTTCGCGCATGGCCTTGGCCGCTGTTTCCAGGTCCTCGAACATGCGTTTGCGCGGCGCCGGCGTGTGGCTTACCACGAGGCCGGTCGCGCCATCGATCTTCAGCATCGCCCCGCAATCCGGGCACGCTACTTCAAACGTCTTGTCTTTGTTCTTCGCCATGGCACGATCATTCTAAGCGTTTTTCCAGTGCTTTGGCATCGCGGGTGGGAGCGTACAGCTTTCGGCTCGCCATCGAACGTCCTTCACCGCACACCGTCTACCGTCTTCACGTCACCGGCCCCGGATTGAACAGCGCAAACTCGTTGTGCAATCCCCAATGATCCGCCCAAACTTTTTTCCTCCCACTGGCGATCTCCAAAACCAATAAAAAGATCTCCCAGCCAACCTCTTCCACCGTTGCCTCCGCGGTCGCAATCCGTCCCGCGTCAATGTCGATCAGGTCGGGCCAACGCCGCGCCAATCCGCTGTTCGACGCTACTTTGATCACCGGCGACATGGCCAGGCCGTACGGCGTGCCGCGTCCGGTGGTAAAGATGTGCATGTTCATCCCCGCGGCCAGTTGCAGTGTGCCGCAGATGAAGTCGCTGGCCGGCGTGGCCGCAAAAATCAGCCCCTTCTGCGTCACCCGCTCGCCAGGGCCGGCCACGCCCACCAGTGCCGTCGAACCCGCCTTGGCAATCGACCCCATGGCCTTCTCGACCACGTTGGCCAGGCCGCCCCGTTTGTTGCCCGGCGTGGGATTCGCTGCTCGATCTGCTCCGCCCTGCCGCAAGTACTCGTCGTACCACGCCATCTCTCGCACAAAATTCTGGGCAATCTCCGGCGCAGCGGCCCGCGCTGTCAGCAGATGCGCCGCATCGCGCACCTCAGTGACCTCAGAAAACATCACCGTCGCTCCAGCGCGCACCAGCAGGTCCGCCGCAAACCCCACTGCGGGATTCGCCGTCACGCCCGACATCGCATCCGATCCACCGCACTGCAAACCGACAACGAGGTCTGAAGCGGGACACGTCACCCGCCTGCGCCGGTTCAGTTTTTCAAGTTTCTTCTCGGCCATCGCCATGATCGTGGCCACCATCTCGCCGAAGCCGTGCGTCGCATCCTGCAGTACTGCGACAGAGGCTTTTTCATCCAGCACCGGTAGCTCGTTCGCACCCATGAGTCTCACCGGCTGCATTTTTTCGCAGCCCAGGCTCACCACCATCACTTCGCCGCCGAAGTTAGGATGGAGCGCAAGGTTGCGCAGCGTGCGAATCGGAATCGCCGCGCCCGGCGCATCGATAGCTACGCCGCAGCCGTAAGGATGCGTAATCGCCACCACATCGTCAACGTGCGGAAAGCGTGGCAGAATCTCTGCCTTGATGCGCCGCACCGCGTGCTCCACCGTAGGCGCCACGCATTGCACCGTGGTGCTGATCCCGAGAATGTTTTTCGTTCCCGTCGAGCCGTCGGGATTGCGGTAGCCCTCGAACGTGTATCCCTCGAGCGGTGCGAGGGCCTCGGGCGTCGCCGTGGCCAGCGGGCAATCGGCGAGCGGCGGCGCATCCGGCGCGGTCATCAGTCCTTCGTGCACCCAACTGCCGCGCGCAATCGCCCGGTTTGTGTAGCCGATAGTCACACCGTAGCGCACAATCGCATCGCCTTGCGCGAGATCGGCCAGCGCCACCTTATGCGCCTCGGGAATCGCCTCGCGCAGCTCCAGCCCCGATGCCAACCTGGCGCCCGAAGGCAAGCCGCCCTCGTTTACGACAACCGCAACATTGTCCTTGACATGCACGCGTATCAAACGGGGCTCGGTGATTGGGGTCATGAAACTATGTTAGTGTGCCGAGTTCGAAGTTCGCATCAAAATGAAATTGTCATCCTGAGCGGAGTTTGCCGCGCTTTATGCGGCAAACGAAGTCGAAGGACCTGCGGTTGCTTTTCCGCTTTTATGCGAGGAACTTTCGGGACACGACATTAACTCCGTCGCGCTTTGTCCACTTTCCATTGCCGGCGCAGTCAGGCGCGATTTCATCGCACCAGACTCGACCGCTTCGGATCAAACTTCCATCCCGGAATCAGAAACTGCATCGCCATGGCATCGTCGCGCGCGCCCAGACCCTTTGCCTGGTACAACTCATGCGCGCGCTCGATGGCGTCGAAATCCAGATCGACACCCAGACCCGGCCGCTCCGGCACCGCGATCGCGCCGTCCTTGATCTCGAGCGGATTGCGCGTCAGATGCTGCCCATCCTGCCAGATCCAGTGCGTGTCGATCGCCGTAATCGTACCCACGGCCGCCGCGGCCACGTGCGTCACCATCGCCAGCGAGATGTCGAAATGATTATTGGAATGCGATCCCCACGTCAGGCCGTGGTCGCGGCAGGTTTGCGAAACACGCACCGCGCCCCGCATGGTCCAGAAGTGCGGATCGGCCAGCGGAATGTCGACCGCAAGCAACGTAATCGCATGCCGCAGCTCGCGCCAGTCGGTCGCAACCATGTTCGTCGCTGTCGGCAGCCCGGTCGCCTGCCGGAACTCCGCCATGATCTCGCGCCCTGAAAATCCCTGCTCCGCGCCGCATGGGTCTTCCGCATACGCCAGCACATTCTGCTTGCCCTTGCATAACTCAATCGCTTCCTTCAGGCTCCATGCGCCGTTCGGGTCGAGCGTGATACGCGCGCCAGGAAACCGCTCGGCGAGCGCCTCGACAGCTTTCATCTCGTCCGCGCCCGCCAGCACGCCGCCTTTCAATTTAAAGTCGCCGAAACCGTACTGCGCCTTTGCCGCCTCGGCCAGCCGCACAATCGCATCTGGCGTCAGCGCCTCTTCATCGCGCAGCCGAAACCAGCCGCTCGCGCTTTCGCCCGCACGCCGGTACTCGAGATTCGTCTTCCGGCTGTCGCCCACAAAAAACAAATATCCCAGCACCGGCACGCTCGTGCGCTGCTGGCCCTCCCCGAGCAAAGCCGCAACCGGAACTCCACGAAACTGGCCGAGGAGATCGAGCAGCGCTGACTCGATCGCCGTCATGGCATGAATGGCCACACGCAAATCGAACGTCTGCTGCCCGCGTCCCGCCGCGTCGCGATCGCCGAACCGCTCCTGCACCGCGTTGAGAATCGTGTTGTAGCCCGCAATTTCGCCTCCCACCACCAGCGGTGCGGACTCTTCCAGCACACGGCGGATCTTTTCTCCGCCCGGAACTTCGCCCACGCCCGTGTTTCCCGCATCGTCCGTGAGCAAAACAAGATTGCGCGTAAAGTAAGGCCCGTGCGCCCCGCTCAAATTGAGCAGCATGCTGTCCCGGCCCGCCACGGGCACCACCCTCATCGCCGCAACCCGCGGCGATTTGCCCATTGCATTTAAGCTCTCGTTGTTCACCGCGACGTCCGCCCGCACCACTCCACTTTACAGACCTATCCCCATTCGCATACAAGGTTGAGGACGACGTCAAAGGAAAAAACCTCCATGAATCGCAGACAGTTCCTCGTATCGAGCGGTGCAGCGGGAGTCCTCGCCTCAACCGGCATTGCGGCCGCGCCTGTAAGCGCTGAAACCTCCACGTCACCCGAGCGCATGAAGCTCGGCGACCAGACCGCTCCCACCAACGACACGCACCTTAAATACCTGGCGCGTTACGGCGTGCGCAACATCTGCGGCTACCCACAGATCGAGGGCGACCGCCTCTACGCCACCGTGGACGAGCTCAAGCGCATGGTCGATCTGGCCGCGAAATACGGCATCAGCATCGATTGCACCGCGCCGCCCTTCCTCGAATCCAGCTACATCGATCGCGAAAAGCATCCCGCCATCATGCTCGCGCAGAGCCCCGAGCGTGATCGCGACATCGAGCAGTTGCAGACCTTTATCCGCAACTGCGCGCAGGCCGGTGTTCCATCGATCAAGTACAACATGAGCATTCTCGGCGTGCTTCGTATTGGCCGCGTGCCCGGCCGCGGTGACGCACTTTACCACCAATGGAAACTCTCCGAAGCCCATCCCGAAACCCCGCTCACCAAAGCCGGCGCAGTCAGCGCCGAAGCTTTCTGGGAGCGCATCAC
>JARLFZ010000151.1 GCA_031296305.1 Occallatibacter sp.
TCGGCGTCGGCCTGTTCGACGCTGCTCATGGCTTGCAGGTTGCAACCGCCCAAGGCATGTTCCAGCAGCCCTTTCATGCACCCGATTTGTTCAGGGGTTTTGGGTTTCGCGCTGCCGCGCAAGCTAAGTTCCTGGAGGCGCAGCAGGTTTTCGCGGAGCTGGGATGCGGCGCGCTTGGCGGCTGAGCCGGGATTGTTGAGCTCGTGCATGAGGCCGGCGGCGAGCGTGCCGAGAGAGATGAGCTTTTCGCGGTGCAGCGCCTCGGTTTGAAAGGCCTGCGATCGTTGTGTGCTGTCGGCCAGGACGGTTTTGCGCACTGCGGGGCAACAGGCAAGCAAGGACCAGAAATCCTGTTCGCTGAAGCGAAGCAGAACCGCATCCTGCGAGACGAAGACGCGGAACATCGACGTGGCTTTTCCGGTCAGCAGCGGCGTTTCCCCGAAACCTTCGCAACTGTGGAGAATGCCCACCAGGGTCCAGCTTCCATCCGATTCGGGGCGCTTGACGCAAACCTCGCCCTCGAGGAGGAGCCAGTAGAAATTCCATGGCGCGCCGGGTTCCACAAGTACCGCGCCCGTTTTGGCGATGACGCGGTCGACGAGATCAATGCGACCAATCCCGTCGATCTCGTTGAAGGGAGTTTCGGCGAAGACTCGAGTGCGCGAGAGCGCCTCCGCGACGTCGCGCAGATGGATCGATTCGACCTGGATGGATTGTGGACTTTCGCTCATCTTGCGTATCTACGTTCCCGCTGCCGTTCGCGCCGCCCCTACGGGGCTGTGGCGCATTATTTTGCTATCGACCCAAGGTTCCCGCTTTGTTCGCGAAAGCGAACGAAGCGGGAACCCTGGGCTATTTTTCTTCGGCCCCTCCGGGGCCGGCCCCGAACTCTAACTCACGCCCCGAACCCCGCCAAATACTGGTGAACAAACTGCACCGCGATGGAGCCTTCTCCCACCGCAGAGGCCACGCGCTTTATCGAGCCGTAGCGCACGTCCCCGGCCACAAAGACGCCGGGAACACTGGTCTCAAGCAGGAGCGGCTCACGGGTTTCGTGCCACACATCCGGCAATTTCCCATCCTTGCGCAAGTCCGAACCTGACAGTACAAACCCCTTTTCGTCGCGCAGAATGCACGGAGGAAGCCAAGCCGTGACGGGCACTGCGCCGATGAATACAAACAGCGAGGTTGCCGGCACCTGAGAATCTCCAGCCGGGCCGCGCAATCGCAACGACTCCAGGCGCTCATTTCCGATGGCCTCCACCACCTGGGTTCGCGCCTCTATCACAACATTGGATGTGCGAGAAATCTCATCGATCAAATATTTCGACATGGTGGCCGAAAGCCCTTCGCCGCGTACCAGCATGGTTACTTTGGTGGCATATTTGGCGAAGTAGAGGGCGGCCTGGCCCGCGGAGTTGGCGCCGCCGACGGTGTAGACCTCCTCGCCCTGGCAGGCACGCGCCTCGACTAAGGCTGCGCCATAGTAGATGCCGCAGCCCGCGAGGCGATCGGCGCCGGGGATTTCGAGCTTGCGGTACTGGACCCCGGGCGCCAGCAGCACACAGTGGCTGGAAATCTCGCGGCCGTCGGCGAGTTGGACAAAGCGATACTGGCCGTCGACGCGCATGCCGGTGGCGCGCTGGGTGATGAACTCCGCACCGAAGCGGAAGGCCTGGGCATGGGCACGGCGTCCGAGATCGGCGCCGGTGATGCCGGAGGGGAAGCCGAGATAGTTTTCGATGCGCGAACTGGAGCCGGCCTGCCCCCCTGGCGCCAGTGGTTCGATAACGAGGGTGCGCAGACCCTCGCTGGCGCCGTAGACACCGGCGGCGAGGCCCGCCGGACCCGCGCCGATTACGATCAGGTCGTAGAATTCCTGAGCGGCCTGAACACTGAGGCCGACGCGGCTGGCGAGCACTTCCAGATCCGGATCCACCAGCGCCGTGCCGTCGGCAAAGATCAGCACGGGAAGTTTCGCGGGATCGAGCTTGCGGTCCTCGAGAAGTTTTGCGGCTTCAGGACTGGCGGCGACGTCGAGCCAGCGGTAGGGCACGTGATTGCGCGATAGAAAGTTGCGCACGCGGAAATCGGCGAGCGACCAGCGAGAACCGATGACGCGCAGGCCCTCAAAGACCGGTACGTAGCCCGCCTGCCAATCCTCGAGGAGATCGTCGAGGACGGGATAGAGCTTTTCTTCCGGCGGATCCCAGGGCTTATTGAGGTAATAGTGGATGCGCGCGGTATTGATGGCGCGAATGGCCGCCTCGGTGTCCGCGTAGGCGGTGAGAAGCACGCGGCGTGCGTCAGGATAGATGTCGCGCGCCCGCTCCAGCAGTTGCACGCCGGTGATGCCCGGCATGCGCTGGTCGCTGATGATCAGCGCCACTGGTTCGTCGCGCGACTTCAACTGGGCCAGCGTGTCGAGCGCGGCTTGCCCGCCGGCAGCGCGCATCACCCGGTAAGTATTGCCATACTGCCGCCGCAGGTCCTGGACCACGGCCTCAAGGACGCTTACGTCGTCGTCTATTGCCAGGATGATCGGCCTCGCCATATTGGGATTTTAGTGCCTCCCGGTCCATTTTTAGTTAATGGTTTCTATGGCGCGGGCAAAAGGATTTGCTGACTCAGGAACCCGACAAGCTGTAAGCTCGGTGATAGAAGCGCTCCCGGGAGCCGTAGGTCTGGCATGTTGCCGAAGGGAGCCGAGCAAGCTGGTTCGGCAGGCAATGTGCAAAGGATGGACACTGCCAAGAGCCGTTGTCTTTCCGCCGATAGGAACGATGGGATAAAGGCAGCTCACGCCGAAGTTGAATGGATGCTGGATTTTTTGAGCTGCCGGGTTTGAATTGCCGAGTTTTTTCCCGAGAGGGGTAAGGCAGTCAGGGCAAATACGATGAACAAGATCATCCTGGCCGATTCACAAGCGATCTTCCGCGCCGGGACCGCCAAGGTTCTGGCCATGGACGAGGACATGCGCATTATTGCGCAATGTACCGACCTGGAGCGCATGTTCCACGCCATCACCACATTTCCCGGTTCCATTGTGGTGTTTGCGGCCTCGCTGCAGCCGGATTTCACGCGCGTCTCCATGCTGCTTGAGACCACGGGAAGTCGCGGCATAGTGGTTATCGAAAACAGCGAAAACGCGGCCAGCTACCTGCAACAGGGTTTTCGCGGCGTGGTGTTTCGCAACGTGACGGGGACGGCGCTGGTGGAGTGCGTGCGTCGCGTAGCCGGCGGCGACATCTGGCAGCCCACGCAGACCGCGCAGCCGGAGTCGCCCGAAGAAGATTTGGTGGGAGCGCGCGTGCGCGACCGCCTGACCCCCAAGGAAATGCGCATCGTGGCCCTGATTGTGCAGGGATGCAAGAATCGCGAGATTGCGCAACGGCTCAAGACCACCGAACAGGTGATCAAGAATTATCTGCGGTCCATCTACGATAAAACCGGCGTGGGCGACCGGCTGGAACTGGCCCTGTTCACCATTCATCACCGGGTGCTGGCAAGGGCCGCGGCAGAAGCCGGCCACAAGATGGAAGCCGAGGCGCGGAGCTCGCCGGGGGCCGTAGCGTAGGTCTCCCGGAAAACTCCACTTCCCTTCCCGCCTCATCTCAGGTTGCGTGAAGCAGGCTGGCTAGCAGAATCAGCAGCACGACGACACTGACCACGGTGTAGAGCCGGTCGCGCTCCAGAGCAAAGCCCGCAATCGCTAGAGCCACGCGGGCCACCGGCGTGGCAATCAGAAGCAGCAGCCCGAATTGGATGATTCCCAGACTTTCAAAGTGAGCGGCCGAACGCACGATTCCGTTCAGCGTGCTCGTGTCTGGACCGCCGGCCACAAAGTGGCGATAATCCACGCCGTCGGCGTGGTGCTGGGCCAAATAGGTCACAGCGCCGATGGTCACCACCGCCGCAGCCAGCAGAACGCCGGCTTGCAATAGTCGGCCGATAATGGTTTCGAGGCGGTGATCGTCCATCGCTTACACCTTCCCCGTGATGCCGTTTACGATCATTTCAATCGCGAGGGCCAGGATGACGGCGCCAAAGACCATGCGCAGCGTTTTGACGCGCATGTGCATAAGCAGCTTGGCTCCCACCAACGCGCCGGCCAGGACGCCGAGCATCACCGGCATGGCCACCTGCGGGTCGATATATCCGTGCTTGAGATAAAGTCCGGCGCTGGCCGCGGCGGTGACCCCGATCATGAAGTTGCTGGTTGTAGTCGAGACTTTGAAGGGAATGCGCATGACGCGGTCCATGGCGATGACTTTGACGGCGCCGGAGCCGATGCCGAGCAAGCCAGAGAGCGCGCCGGCGCCGAACATCATAGCGAAGCCCGCCGGGACATTGCGCACGCCGTAGGGCTGGGGCGAGCCAGCGACGGGATAGTCGCCGCCCAGGCGCAATCGCGTGGCCAGCGCATCTGACGCGACGCGCTCCGCGCTCTCCGGCAGGCCCTTGAACGACATGTAAGCGGCCTGCAGCAGGATCAGCCCGAAGACGATCGCCAGTGCGTGGGTACTGAAGCGGCTGGCCAGGAACGCACCCAAAACTGCGCCGATGGTCGTAGCAATTTCAAGAAACATGCCGATGCGGATGTTGGAAAAACCTTCGCGCACATAGGCTGCCGCGGCTCCCGAAGAAGTGGCGATAACGGAAACCAGCGACGCGCCGATGGCATATTTCATGTCGACGCCGAGGGCCAGGGTGAGCGCGGGCACGACGACCACTCCGCCGCCGAGGCCGGTGAGCGCGCCAAGAAAGCCCGCGAGCGCGGAGAGCGCCAAAACCACGATTGTGAATTCGAGGGCCGTCATCGAGTCAGTTGGAACTCATATTCGACTGTGGTCGGATCATTGGCTGCGAATTAATTCACTTTGGAGTCAGTCCCGTGTTCGAGCCTGTGAAGATAACCCAATATTGCATCGAGTGCGATGGCCTCAAGCGTTCCGACTTCGGGAGGTGGAAGCTTATCTTTGACTGGTTCAATCATGTCGTCAGGAATGTGAACAATCAGCTTCATGGTGCTCCTTGCGGGAAGTCTTTAAAGTCTACAGCTTCTCCGCAACGCTCTTGGCCTGCGTAAACAGGTAAAGATAGTCCGGCCCGCCGGCCTTGGAATCGGTGCCGCTCATATTGAATCCGCCGAAGGGATGCGCGCCGACCATGGCGCCAGTGCACTTGCGATTGAAATAAAGATTGCCGACATGGAATGCACTTCGTGCCGCGGACTTTTGGACCGGATTATTGGTATAGACAGAACCGGTGAGACCGTACTCGGTGTTATTGGCCACGCGCAGGCCCTCTTCAAAACTGGCCACCTTGATGACGGCCAGCACGGGGCCGAAAATTTCTTCCTGGGCTATAACGGCGTTGGGCGCGACATCGGCGAAGATGGTTGGCTCCAGAAAGTAGCCGCCATCGCTGGTCTGAGGTGCGTTGCCGCCGGCAATCAACCTGCCTTCCTTCTTGCCGGTCTCGATATAGCCCAGCATGGAATTGAGCGCGGCCTGATTGATGACGGGCCCAAGATCGGAATTGGTCACGGGATCGCCCACAGAGAGCGTGGCGACGCGCTCGCGCAGGCGCTCGATGAAAATGTCGTAAAGCGGCGCTTCAATGATGGCCCTGGAACAGGCGGAGCATTTCTGGCCGCTGAACCCGAACGCTGAGGCCACCACACCTTGGACGGCGGCGTCGAGGTCGGCGTCTTCGGCGACCAGGATGGAATCCTTGCCGCCCATTTCCAGAATTGTCCGCTTGATCCAGATCTGGCCGGGGTGGGTTTGCGCTGCGCGCGAGTGAATTTCGAGTCCGACCGGCCGCGAACCTGTGAAGGCGATGAAGCGAGTTTTTGGATGCTCCACGATTGCATTGCCGAATGTGGCGCCGGAGCCCGGGCAGAAATTGACTACGCCGTCGGGCATGCCGGCCTCTTCCAGAACTTCGACGAAACGCGCGGCGATGGTGGGCGCGTCGCTTGACGGCTTGAGGATGACCGCGTTGCCGGTGACGATGGAGGCGGCCGTCATGCCGGCCATAATCGCGAAGGGGAAGTTCCAGGGCGGGATGACCGCCCCCACGCCGAGCGGGATGTAGAGCAACTCGCCGCGCTCGCCGGGATACTGAACAGGCGGGGTGGCGGCTGCAAGACGCAGCGCTTCACGGGCGTAGAACTCAAGGAAGTCGATGGTTTCGCCCACATCGGCGTCGGCCTCGGCCCAGTTCTTGCCGACTTCGTAGGTGAGCCACGCCATGAACTCGAACTTGCGTTTGCGAATGACTTCGGCGGCATTGAGCAGCAAAG
>JARLFZ010000152.1 GCA_031296305.1 Occallatibacter sp.
CATAACCGGCAGGTCGTTCTTCAACTGCGCGGTTCTCCCTGAGTCTTCGGGGGGCCGTCTTCCGTTGCCGTGCTGCGCGGGCCGGGAGCCGCACCGCTGCGCTGTTCAAACCGGTCGGCCAGGGTACGCAGCGTATCGGCCGCCGTGCGCATGGCCGAAATCGATTCGCGCCGCACCTGCGGAATCACCGCGTCATTCACGTATGCAATGGCGTGGCGCAGCTCCATCTCGATCAGCTCAACTGCCTCTTCGATGCGGTGGCCGATGCCGGGACCACCCCAGTTTGGCGTATTGTTCGTGCTCATAGCTCCGCCTCTTTGCCAGTAAATTCAAACACGCTACCTCCTTAAAAGTCGCTCGAACCTCTGGTCCGAGTCAATGCCTGAGAAATATTGCAGGGATCGCAAAAATTACTATTGACGCATGCAGGCCCATTCCGGATGATTGCCTAGAGTCCACACTGAAACGCCGCCAGGGGGAAGGGTCAACAGGCCCCGATGCGGCGAACCTCTTGGGCTGCGGCGCTCGCACATGGCCGGTCTCCCCTCTTGCCGCCATTTTGCGTCCGAGTTTTCCGGGTCCATGCTCTGGCTATTCCATAAGCGCCCTTATTCGTTCGTATCCCCAGGCGCGGGCCGTTCTTCTATCGAGTAAGCGGATCGAAGGTACTTCTGTCAGCGAGGTTCGGATCCCTTGAAAGACGGTACGTTTCACGTGAAAGACGTTGCATGCAGCGGCAGGTGTGCATGCGGAAGGCTGGGCATCAGCCGGCTTCTGCTCGGCTACATGCTCGCCTCGGGGCTCGCCCTCGGCGCTGGCACTTACGCAGCCGGACAAACTGGTTCTGCGCCCGCGCCTGCCGTCTCGCCTTCCACAGAAACCAAGCCAGCCACACCGGCAAAGCCCCCGAGACCCTATGACAGGTGCGATATCAAGAATGCCGGCGCGTCCATGGTCGCCACCGGCGGCTTGCGCGCCGTTTCCGCGCTCGGCGTGGGAGAAACCACGCGCACTGCCGGCTCGGCCGCGGTCCAGTCCAGGGTCTGCAGTGATTTCGCACTGGTCAACTGGTACGACCGTTTCGTGACCGGCCCTGACGTGATGCGCTTTTCGCCCGAGCAAAAGTTTCGCCTCGCCGTGACCAACGTCGTCAACCCCTTCAACCTCGGCACCATCGTGGGTGAAGCCGGCATTGAAGTCGCCGCCAACTCGCACTCGCCTTACGGTCCGGGCGTCTACGGCTGGGCCAAGTTGTCTGGCACCAACCTCACGCAGGACATGACGGACCAGTTCTTCGGCACCTTCCTCATTCCCTCCGTCACCCACACCGATCCGCACTATCACCGCCGGCCCGACTTCAGCATCCCGCACCGCGTTTGGCATTGCATCGATCAGGTCGTCTGGCAGCGCAACGACCGTGGCGGCCACACCTTCAACTACTCGCAGATCGTCGCTCCCGTCTTCGACATCTCTATCTCGAATCTCTATGTGCCCGGTCTCGAGACGCACTTCAGCGCCGATGCCGAGCGCTACGTCATCGGCCTCTCCACCGCGCCCATCGACAACTTCATCACCGAGTTCGTGCCCTCGATCGCCAGCCACATCCACACCCACGTGGTATTTGTGCAGCGCGTCATTAACCAGGTGGCCGTGAACCCACCGTAATCGTCGCGCCGCTCTCAACTCAGGGATTGCACCTTGTCACAACAAATATTTGGTGCCCCCGGTCCTCGATGGACCGGGGGCACCCGCGAATGAGGTTGGGGCTGGGGCTTTCCCAAATCTCAGAATCGAGATGTGGGGCACCCAATGTTGTGGTGGGCCTGCATTCCAAAGAACTGAGGCACGCCGCAGCTTTCCTTAGTCCGAGCCGTGCTCCTTCAACCAGGCGCCCAACCGGGAGTCGTCGGTCTCAATGTGATGCAGCAGCCAATCACGGAGAAAGGTCACGGTGTGTTGGTTCATGGCGACGCCGCCCTGGCCATGCCGGGCGGCGAATGCCCCCAGCTTCTCCATCAGGCGCTGGTGTTCTGCAGCATGTAGCGCAAGACCCGGATACTTTGCCCCGCGCATCGTCGACTCTTCACTCGCGAAGTGCGTCCCGGTCGCTGCGACCAGCTTGTCGAGGAGCGCGCCGATCGCCGCCGGCTCCGCGGACCGCGCCATCGCCGACTCGATCCCTCGGACCGCTTCGAACAGTTCTTCATGCTCGTCGTCGATCCCGCGAAAGCCGAGCGCGTGTTTGTCGCCCCAAGTCAGTTCAGCCATACGACCACCCTCCTCGATGGAGGACCTTCATCGGTTCTTCATAAAGAAGGTTCGATCCCGCTCGCACTTGCGGCACGCTTCGTCCAGCCAGGAACCGTATGCCCGGTCTTCGCTCTCCATGTGCGCGATATGCGACTCCCACAAGACTCCGATCGGCTCTCGCGTCAGCGCATTCTTCTCCTTGCCCCAATAGTTGGCCAGCTGCCAGATCTGCCCCAACATCCATTTATGCCGCAGACGGTGCAGGGGCAGGCCGGGGAATTTTGATGCGGCCATCATCCCCTCTTCCAAAAGGAAGTGCGACCGGGTTGCACGCGCCAGATCGCGCAGGTGGTGAATCCTCCGGCCCGTATCTGCTTCCGTTACCACATTGAAGTTGATCTCCAGCAGCAGGTCGGAGATCTCACGGTGATCGCGATCGATCGCCTGAATGCCCAGATCGTGCTTGTGATTCGACATTTCCATTTCGCACTTCCTCCTTTTGGCCTTCGCCGATGGAATGAATGACCGCGATAAGAAACCCTTCTGGAAGAAGAAGCTGCGATTTGGTTCGCCGATGAATCGAGGCAGCAGGGATTACGCGGCGTGGCGGGTAAGAAATGGACCGTATTGCTTGTCCTCTTGCTTAATGTGCTTGGAGAGCCAGTTGCTCAAGAATTGCAGCAATTCAACGGTCAAGGCGCCGTCGCCGCGCTTGTAGCGCGCCATGAATTCTTGTACCTGGCGGGTGAGGTCGACGTGGTTCGCTCGATGGGCCGCAAAGTTCGGATACTTCGCCGCTTGCATCATGCGCTCCTCGTAGGCGAAATGTCCGAGCGTGTACGTCACCAGCTTGTCCAGCAGCGGCCCAACCACGCTTTGCGCCTGACCTTTCAGCATGGCAGCGTGAAGCTCGTTCACAATCGCGAATAGACCGGAGTGTTGCTGATCGATGGTCTCCACGCCCACCGAGTAACTGTTGTTCCACGTTAAAAGAGGCATACCAATTCTCCCGCCGGTATACCGGCAAGAGGGTTATCGGAAGAAAGGCGGAAAACTTGAGGGACGCGCCGCGCATCAGTTCACGCCGTGCTCACGAAGCCACGGTGCATACTTTTGATCGAAGGTTTCCATGTGATGCAGGAATCCCTGGTGCAAGCCGCAGAGCAAGGGACGCAGTTGCACTCCATCGCCGTATTGCAGGCGATGCGCGGCCTGGAGAATGCCGGCCAGCATGCGATGGTGCTCGGCTCGGTGCTCCTCAAGGCCTGCAAATCCGGTCTGCTCCATGAGCTGTTCCTCGCTCCAGAAGTGCATGCGCGCAAACTCGATGAACTCGTCCAGTAGCTCGCTGATCCTCTCGCGCCCGGCTCCGCGCAACAGTGCCAGACGCAGCGCGTTGATGGAGTCCATGAGGATTCCGTGCTGGTCGTCCATGGCGCGTACGCCTACGCTGCAGGCATGGTTCCAGGTGAGAAGGGTCAAATTAGCCTCCACAAATTACTGAAGAATTTATCGGATAACCGTCGCGATTCACTACTTGCAAATCGCGTTGTGGGTGACCAAAGTTTGCGCGCGGCCGCCGGCGATCAGCGCGTGAGCGCTTCATTTTGGTTTCTCAGTCTTTTGCAAACGACGCGGAAGGATGGCATCAGGCACTAGCTCCGCTAACTCCGCTAACACCGCTAGCTCCGCTGCGCTCTATTCCAGAATTACAGCGGGCTCCGGCTCGTGGCCGCGCATGGTAAGGGTGATGGCAGCGGCCAGGATGAGCGCTCCGCCCAGCCACGCGTAGGGGCCGAGGCGCTCGCCCAGAAGTTCCACGCCCAATATCGAACCGAGTACCGGCTCGATGTTGAGAAAAACTCCGGCGCGCGAGGCGGGTACCTGATGAATGCCCCAGTTCCATAGGAGAGTTGTGGTGGCCGTGCAGAACACGCCGCTGATGGCTGAGGCAATCCATGCCGTCGCGCTGATGTGAGCGAACGGCATGGGCGCAAACTTCTGGTGCATGAGCGGCGCGAGCAGCCACCAGGCCAGATTGCAAATGACCAGCATCAACGTGCCGGAATAAATGGTGTACGCGGTGACCACGGGAGCGCTGTGGGTTTGCAGGAGTTTTTTGCTGAGTAGAATCCAGGCCAGGGCGACCATGAGCGAGGCAATCACTAGCAGGTCGCCGGTGAGCGTGGGCGTTTCGCGTCCCGTGGTGGCGTGGTCGCCCCCCAGCACCACCATGGCGGCGCCGGCCGTGGAAGCGCACAAGGCCACCCAGCCGATCCAGTCGAGCCGCTCGCCGGCAAAAAGCACGGCGGCCACGGCCAGCAGCACCGGCATAGCGCCCACCATGAGCGAGGCGTGGCTCACCGTGGTCAACGCCAGGCCGTGAAACTGCAGAAGAAACTGAACGGGAATCCCGAAGAACGCGGCCAGCAGCATGATCCTGGTTTCGCCGGCAGTGAGGCGCACGCGGCCGCGCAGCATTACGGGCGCCATGCCCAGGCAGGCAAACAGAAAACGATAGAGCACCATGTGCTCCACGTGCATCTCGTTCAGCACGAGGCGTCCCCAGTAGAAACCGGTGCCCCATAGGGTTCCCGCCAGGGCGCATGCGCCGTAACCGAGAAATCTGAAGTGCCCGGGTGCCGAATGCCGCTGTGCCATTGCTTCTTTACTTTCGCATACGCAGGCGTGAGCCGGTCCCGCAATCAGGCGCGCACTTTCCACGGAATAACTGCGTGCGGTTTTGAAAGGGCACGAGTTTACTCGTGCCGAAATGTGCACAGAGAACGCCGGGCCTTCAGGCCCCGAGGGATGGACTTTCGCTCGGGGACCTTCCCTCAGGGGCTAAAGCCCGCACAATTTCCTTGCGACTTTCGCGGCACGGATAAATCCGTGCCCTTTCAAAACCCCTCGCTTTCGATCATCGATTTCATGCTTGCGACCGGCGTGGAATAGAGCACGCTTTCGGCGCCGGGGCTCAATCGGCGAGAATACTCTTCGATGGCAAATCGGCTCGGAACAGGGCAGGCGGGTGCGGCGCGGGCAATGGCTTTGGCCGTGGCGGCTGCGCTGGGGCTGGCAACGGCCGTCGCCGCGGCGCAGCATGGCAGCAATCCCAAATCTCCGGCACCACCGCCGGTCAAAGCGCGATTCCTCTCCAATCATTTTCCCGAGCAACCGTCGCTTGCGCCCACCGCGAGCATTCCCGTCGCTCCGCTGGGCTTCACGGCGCCAAGCACGAACTATCTAGGCACGCGCAACACCTTCGTGTCGCTCGATTTCATCGATGAAGACCGAGTCCTGTTTACGTTCCGCGTGCCTGGGCTGATCCACCGCGATCTGAAGACCGGTGAAGAAAGCAGCGAGCGCCAGATTCGCGCCGTGGTGCTGAAGCTGCCGCAAGGTACGGGCGAGGCTCGAATTGAGGCGGAAGGATTGTGGACCGTGCACGACCGCATACGCTACTTGTGGCCGCTCAAAAACGGCCATTTTCTGCTGCGCGATCGTAACAATCTTCTTGAGGGTGACGCCACACTTGTGTTGAAGCCGTTCCTCGACTTCCCCGGCTCCCTGCTCTGGGTCGAATCAGACCCCGCGCAGCAGTTTCTGGTTACGAATTCGCGCGAGCCCCTGGCCGCGGCTGCGAAACCCAAGGCCCCGGCGGACGGGTCTTCGTCCACGGGGTCAATTTCCGGCCCGCTGTCGAGCCCGGTTTCTAGCCCTGCGACAGCCCAGGCCACAGTCACCACGGACGAGGACGATGCGGCGGCCGAGGACGGACGTCCGGAACTTGTGGTGCGCATCCTGCGGCGCGCGACAGGCGAAGTGATGCTGGTGAGCCGCGTCCGCACGACCGTGCATCTGCCTATCAACACTGCCGGATATGTGGAGAACCTGCGCGGCCGTGGTATGGAGTGGATGCTGAATCTGCGCTACTTCACAGGCGGCAGCAAAATGCTGGGCAGCGTGGACACGGCCTGCGACCCCGACGACGA
>JARLFZ010000153.1 GCA_031296305.1 Occallatibacter sp.
CACGAGCAAGAACACGAACAGGAACACCACATCGTCAGCCCCGTCACGTACATGATCATCTTCGGCGCGCTGCTGGTGGGCACGGCGCTTACGGTTTTAGCTTCCTACTTCGATCTCGGCGAATGGCATATCGCCCCCGGCCTCACCCTGTTCTGGAATCCTGTCGTGGCGCTCGCCATCGCCACCACCAAGATGATGCTGGTGGTGCTGTTCTTCATGCACGTCAAGTACAGCTCCAAGCTCACCAAGCTCACCGTGGCAGCGGGCCTGTTCATGTTCCTGGTGCTGGTCGGCATGACGCTGGCCGATTACTTCACGCGCGCCTGGGGACGGTGGTAAAAGCAGGGAACAAGGGAACGAGGGAACAAGTTGAGGGCCGCCCGCGGGCGGCCCGAATTGTCTTCGCAAGGAACTTTCAAACGTGCGAGCATCAAGCAGGAATCACTGAAATGGCCAAGGCTCTTCGCACGACCACACGCGGCTGGCCAGCAGGGGCTTAGTCACTTTGCGGAAGGTGGAACAAGTGATGCCCGCACCCGACCCCACACAAATCCCCGCCCAGCTCGCCGCCCTCGCCGATCAGCCCCGCGTCCTGGTGCGCCGCGCCGGGACTCTACGCAAGGACGGCGCCTGCGTCGTCTACTGGATGCAACGGGCCGTGCGTGCCATCGACAATCCTGCGCTCGACGTCGCCATCGAAGCCGCCAATGTTCTCTGCGTTCCGGTCGTCATCTACTTCGGCGTGATTCCCAACTACCCCAACGCCAACCTGCGACCCTATCACTTCCTGCAGCAGGGCCTGCGCGACGCAGAGCAAGACGCGGCCGAGCGCGAGATCGCATTCATCGTCCGCCGCGCCCCGGATACGCTCGAAGCTTTTCTTGAAGAGGTTCGCGCCGCGCTCCTTATTGGCGACGAAAACCCCTGTCGCGAGCCCGAGCGCTGGCGTCGCGCACTCGCCCGGCGCCTCAGAATTCCATACTGGACCGTCGACGCCGACGTCGTCGTTCCCTCGCGCGTCTTCAACCGCAGCTTCGCGCAGCTGCACCATTTTCGCCCGCGCCTCCAGGCGGAGTTGCCAAAATATCTTGTTGCGCCGCCCGCCAATGGTAGCCCGCACCCTCACTTCCGGCTTCACAAAAAGCTCGCCCGCTTTTCGCTTTCGGACGACATCACGGCGGGATTTACGAAGCTCGATCGCTCTATCAAGCCGGTAGACACGTTTACAGGCGGCACCCGCTCCGCGGTTCGGCGTCTTGGTGAATTTCTGAAGTCGAAACTGGCCGCATACGACACCAACCGCAACCACCCCGAAATCGCCGGCACCAGCCGCCTGTCGCCGTATCTGCATTTCGGCAACATCGGCCCGCTCACCATCGCGCGCGCCGTCGAAGATGCCACCAGCTCCGGCAAAATTACGCCCAAAACCAGCGAGAGATTTCTAGAACAACTTATCGGCTGGCGCGAGCTGGCAATTTTATTCGTGCGCCATGAGCCCAGCTACGACACATGGGATTGCGCCGCGCCCTGGGCCCGCAAAACCCTCCTCGAGCACGCCTCCGACCCGCGTCCTTACAAATACACATTCGCCCAACTGGAGCGCGCCCAGACCCACGACGACCTGTGGAACGCGGCCCAGCGCGAAATGACCATCAACGGCTGGATGCACAACTATATGCGCATGTACTGGGCCAAGAAAATCCTGGAATGGGCGCCCGATCCCGCGACTGCATTCGACTGGGCCGTCATCCTTAACGACCGATACCAGCTCGACGGCCGCGATCCCAACGGCTACGCCGGCATTGCCTGGGCAATGGTCGGCAAACTCGATCGTCCCTGGTTCAATCGCCCGGTCTTCGGACTCATCCGCCCCATGACCGGCGCCTCGATGGCGAAGAAGTTCGACTCCGCCGCCTACATCGGGCAGCACGGCGAACCCCGCTAAGTCCTGCGATTGCCGCCTTACCACCCCTGTATCCGGAATCACACCGGGCTCTCCTCGCCGCTGTCCTATAATGAGCCACCGTTCCATTCCCGGAAGCTGCGTGTTTCGTTGAGCGTTATCCGATGGATTTTGCGCTGATCCTCATTGGAAGATTTTTACCAAAGGGGAAGCGAAAGTCCGATTCAGGATGCGCGCCACGGAGCCAATGCTCGATCCGATCGTTTATCGTCCTATCCGTCCTCGCAGGGCAGGCAAGTCCGGCAGTCCTGCGCCAGCGCGTCCACACCGCGCCGCGAGGGCTTGCGTCGCGCTTGCTGCAGGTCTTCTCGTCGATCTGGCTTTCGGCCCCGCGCTTGGGTCGCAGCAACCCCTCGCGCCGTCCCAATCCACGTCCAACGCACAATCCGCGCAGTCGCAGCCTCTTCCGCCGCGCGTGGTTGCCGCTCAGCACTTTCTCGCGCAGCGCGGAGTCGTTCCCGGCCATCGTGCCCTCGCCCGCTCGCTCTCGCCTCACCGTCTAAGCGCAGCGCAGTCCGCCCGTCCCAGGGCAGCCTCGCCGCAGGCCACCACCAACAACGCCGCCAGCGCCACATGGCAACCGCTCGGGCCCACCGCCGTCCTCACCCCCAATTTCGGTCTTGTCACCGGGCGCATCACCGCCATCGCGCTCGATCCCTCTGACGCGACAGGCAACCATCTCTATATCGGCACCACCGGCGGCGGCGTGTGGAGTTCTAGTAACGCAGGCACTTCCACTGTCTCCAACATCGTCTTCAATCCGCTGACGGACGCTGTCACCGCTCTTGACGGAGCCGTGGACGCCTCCATCAGCATCGGCGCGCTTACCGTGCAACCGGGCGCGACCGGCGTCATTCTGGCCGGCACCGGCGATCCCAACGATGTTCTCGACTCCTACTACGGGGCCGGCATCCTGCGCTCCACCGACGGCGGAAACACCTGGAGCCTGATCCGGGGAACCTCCGACGTGGAGGATAACCTGGGCAATCGCGACGTCAACTTTGCCGGCGAAGGTTTTGCCGGTTTTGCCTGGAGTACCGTCAATCCCCAACTGGTCGTGGCCGCGGTCACGCAATCTTACGAAGGCGATGTGGTCGACGCCAACGTGCCTGCGTTGAATTGCAAGGGCCTTTACTATTCCTCCGATAGCGGCGCTACGTGGCATTTGGCCACCATCACCGATGGCAGCGGCGCGGTAGTGCAGTCGCCAAGGCTAATGCCTCTCGGGCTCAACGGCAATGCCGCCATCTCCGTGGTCTGGAACCCGGTGCGCCGTCTGTTCGTTGCCGCGGTGCGCTATCACGGTTATTACCAGTCCTTCGACGGCATCACGTGGACGCGCCTTGCCGATCAGCCGGGCGCGGGACTCTCGACCGTCCTGTGCCCCACCAACCCAGCCTATTCCGGCAGCGTAGCCTGCCCCATCTATCGCGGCGCGCTTGCCGTCAATCCGCAATCCGGCGATACCTTTGCCTGGACCGTCGATGGCGACAATCAGGATCAGGGCCTGTGGCAGGACAAGTGCGCCATGAGCGGCGGCGCCTGCGGTAACCCCACTATCACCTTCGCTCAGCAATGGAACACGGCCGCTCTCGAAACCAGCACCCTCCAGGGAGCGGCAACCATCGCCAATGGCAATTACAACCTCGCGCTGGCCGCGGTTCCCTCCAGCCAGGACACGCTGGTGCTGGCCGGCGCCAACGACTTGTGGAAGTGCAGCCTCGCCATGGGCTGCGTCTGGCGCAACACCACCAACTCCACCACGTGCATGAGCGCCCAGGTGGGCGAGTTTCAGCACGCGCTGGCCTGGAACACCTCCAACCCGCTTGAGATCTTTCTCGGCAACGACAGCGGCCTCTGGCGCTCTAAAGACGCCATCGGCGAAACCGGGTCGGCCTGTTCCTCCTCCGACTCCACGCACTTCCAAAACCTCAATGGCAGTCTTGGCTCCCTGGCTGAGGTGGAGGGCCTCTCGCCCGTCATCACATCTTCGTACAACCTCATGGCCAGCCTCGGAGTCAACGGCGTTGCCGGCGTCAAGGGCTCCGCCGTCACCGCAGATTGGCCGCAGATTCTCTCTGGCTACGGCGGTCCCGTGGCCATCGATCCCATCAATACCATCAACTGGTACGTCAACGACCAGCCTGGGGTCGCCATCTATCTTTGCTCGCAGTCCGCGCCCTGCACGCCCTCCGCCTTTGGCACAACTCCCGTTGTCACCGATGCCGATGTCGCAGGCGATGGCTACGCCATGCCTCTGCCCGCGCCCTTCCTGGTCGACCCGGTTGACGGCTCGCAGTTGCTGGTAGCTACCTGCCGCGTGTGGCGCGGCCCGGCGGGCCCCGGATGGACCACGGCCAACGCCATCAGTCCCATTCTTTCCGGAGGGTCTTTTGCCGCCTCCTGCAATGGCAATGCGCTTATCCGCTCCATCGCCGCCATGCCTCTGGCCTCCGGCGGCGAAATCATCTATCTCGGCATGTACGGCTCTGCCACCAACGGTTCGCTTCTGCCCGGCCACGTCCTGAGAGCCATCTACAATCCCGCCTCCGGTTCCACGCCCGCTTGGAACGATCTCACCCTGAATCCCGTCGCTAACAGCGCGCACACTCTCAACTACTACGGCCTCGACATCTCCAGCATCACCATCGACTCCCACGATGCCAGCGGCAACACGGTCTATGTCACCGTGGAAGGCATGCCTAATCGGCAAGAGGAAATTGAGACTGTGTACCGTACCACCAACGGGGGTTCTACCTGGACCAACATCTCGTCCAATCTGCCCTACGCGCCCGCCAGCAGCCTGGCGGTCGATCCGCAAAACGCCAACACGGTGTACGTGGCCACCGACGCGGGAGTTTACTTCACACCCGAGGTTGCCAACTGCGGGGCAACGTCCTCCGATTGCTGGTCGGCCTTCGGCACCGGGCTTCCCGCCGCGCCAGCCGTGGCTCTCAGCGCCGCTCCCAATTCCGCTTCCCCGCACATGCTGGTCGCGGCCACCTATGGGCGCGGCATCTGGCAAACTCCGCTCTGGACCGCAGGCACGGCCATCAGCGCCGCCTCCGTCAATCCCGCCTCATACACCTTCGCCAGCCAGAGCGCCAATTCCACCAGCAGTCGGATTCCCATCACGGTTCTCAATACCGGCAGCATCGCTCTCGCCCCCAGTTCCATCGCCAGCACCGGCGATTTCGGCGAAACCGACAACTGCGTGAATCAGTCCATCGCTCCGGGTTCCAGTTGCACCATGTGGGTCACGTTTACGCCGCAGACCGTCGGCCCGCTCACGGGCGAGATGACCATTTACGCCAACATCTACGGCGGCCAGATCAGCGTCGATCTCGACGGCACCGGAACCATAGCCGGCGCAGTCACACTCACCCCGCCCAGCGAAGGCTACGGCCAGATCGAGGTGGGAGCGGTTTCCTCGCCGCTCACGATCACCGTCGCCAACAGCAGCCTTGCGCCCATTCCCATCAGCAGCGTCTCTGTCAGTGCGCCGTTTGTTCTCTCCGGCAATGGCTGCGGCACTACCAGTCTTGCGGCCAACTCCGATTGCGCGCTACAGGTGGAGTTCGCGCCCACCACGGCAGGCGTCTTTACCGGCCAGCTCATCCTCACTGACGGAGCAGGAACGCAAACTGTGCAATTGAACGGAACGGGCCTGGCTCCGCCCACCGACACCCTCAATCCCCCTGCGCCCGCCTCGCTCGCCTTTGCCGCTACGCCACAGGGTCAGCTCTCCTCGGCGCTCTACGTCACCATCACCAACAGCGGCGGCGTGCCGCTCACCGCCATCGCCGTTTCCATCAGCGGCCAGTTTCAGCAAACCAACAACTGCGGCACGCAGTTGGCGGCGGGCGCGGTTTGCAGCATCAGCGTCATCTTCGCTCCCACGCAGTTGGGCGCGCTCAGCGGCACACTCACCATCTCCGATGCCCTCAGAACTCAGACCGTATCCCTGGGCGGTAGCGGAGTCGCGCCGCCGGTCTTCAGCGTCACTCCCTCCAGCCTCACCTTCACCAATCAGCAGCCCGGCGTGGCCAGCGCGCCGCAGACCCTCACCATCGGCAACGCCGGCGCTTCGACCATGGCCAACATCGGCTTCGCCTTCAACGGATCGGCGGCCGCCAGCTACTCCGTCGCCTCCACCAACTGCGGAGCGCTTCTGAACAACGGCAGCAATTGCACCGCCCAAATCGTCTTCACTCCCAGCGCCACCGGCTCCAGCGCGGCCGCACTCGTGGTCTCGTCCTCCACCACCGGGGTCGCGTCCGTC
>JARLFZ010000154.1 GCA_031296305.1 Occallatibacter sp.
CTTCGAGCGGCTCCAGCAGGTCGAAGGTGATGTTGGCGGGTTGAAAGTTCTTCACCTCAGCATGCGTAATGTAGTGAACCAGCGACCCGAGCGCAGTTGCGCGGGGAATGGGCGCGGGCTCTTCGCCGCGCACGAGCGCAGCCGCGTAGATGCCCGCCAGCATTCCTGTGGCAATCGACTCGGTGTATCCCTCCACGCCCGACAGTTGCCCGGCAAACAAGATTCTCGGCTCTTTCTTGAGGCGCAGGTTTTCGTCGAGCAACACCGGCGCGCAGATGTACGTATTGCGGTGAATCTGTCCGTAGCGAAGAAAGCGCGCATTCTCCAGGCCCGGTATCAGCCGCAGCACGCGTGCCTGTTCGCCAAACTTCAAGTGGTTCTGGAATCCCACCAGGTTGTAGCTGTCGGCGCGTATGTTTTCCTTGCGCAATTGCACCACGGCCCACGGGGTCTTTCCCGTCCGCGGATCACGCAGCCCCACCGGCTTCATCGGCCCGAAGCGCAGCGTGTCGCGCCCTCTCCGCGCCAGCACTTCGATAGGCAGACAGCCTTCGAAGTAATCAAGGTTCTCCCACTCTTTTGCCTCCGCGGCCTCGGCAGCCAACAGCGCATCCAGAAAGCGATCGAACTCCTCGCGGTCCATCGGGCAGTTGATGTAGTCCGCCGTCCCCTTGTCCCAGCGCGCTGCCATATACACGCGGTTCATATCAATCGACTCTGCATCGACGATCGGCGAGATGGAGTCGTAAAAAGCCAGATGGCCCGATCCAGTAAGCCGTTCGATCTCGCGGCTCAGCGCGTCACTGGTAAGCGGTCCGGTGGCCAGGATGGTCAGCGCATAAGCAGGGTCCGGCTCGAGGCTCGTAACCTCTTCGCGAATCACGCGAATCGAACCCTCCGCCGCAATCGCCTCGGAGATGAGCCGCGAAAACTCCACGCGGTCCACGGCCAGCGCGTGTCCTGCGGGGACAGCAGTCTGGTCTGCAATGCGCAGCAGGGCCGAGCCGGCCCGGCGCATCTCCTGCTTCAGCAGCCAGGGCGCCGTGTTGGGCGATTCGCTTTTCAGCGAGTTGGAGCACACCAGTTCGCCGAAGTCGGTGGTCTGGTGCGCCGGGGTGAGCCGCGGCTTTCCGTCCACCACTGCGCGCAATTCGTAGAGATCCACCTCGCAGCCCAGCCGCGCAGCGGTAAGTGCGGCCTCAGGGCCGGCCAGTCCGCCGCCAATCACGCGAATCTTCATTTTGCCGATTCCGCCTGCTCCGCCACTAGGGCTGCCACCCCGGCAAGTTGCTGGAGTGCTTCGCCTGAGACGCGCACATTGCGCCATTCGTCCAGGAACTCGGCTCCCATAGCCCGATAGAAGTCGATCGCCGGGGTATTCCAGTCCAGGACCTCCCATTGCAGCCGCCTGCACTCCTTCTCAACGGCGACCGCGGCAACCTTTTGGAGCAGCGCCTTGCCGATCCCCAGCCCGCGAAACTCCGGCTGAACGAACAGGTCCTCCAGGTAAATCCCCGGCCGCCCCTCCCATGTGGAGTAGTTAAAAAAATAGAGCGCAAAGCCGGCCGGCCGGCCGTCGTGGTCCGCGATCAGACAGGAATAAAAGGGGTTGGGCCCAAATCCATCGCGCAGAAGGCCTGCCTCGGTCGCGCTCACGGCGTCCGGGGCTCGCTCGTAGGTCGCCAGTGCGCGGATGAATGCCAGAATCTGCGGTACATCCGCCTCGGTCGCGGTTCGTATCGTCGTTGCCATAATCCTATTTTAGGGCCAGTTCACACTACCCTGGCCGCCCACCAGGGTAGTGTGAACTGGCCCTGGTGTGTGATACAGACCACAATCAGCTGCTGTCCCGACGCACTACTATGATTTGTTGTAACTTTTGGTAACTCCGGCCCGAGATCCTGAAGCAAGATGGAAGGCAACTCGCCGTCCGGCTCAAGCGTCCACTCGATATGGCATGAGCGCAACTGGAAGGGAAGTCGGCTTCGCACTTCCTGCCTCCCCTTGTGCCAGATGCGCGATTGGATTTAACGTTGGTTCTGCCAAGCATTGCGAACTTCGCGACGGGTTTTATCCATTGCAACGGCTGCCCGGCCGCGCAGGGAAGCGGATTTGGAACCTCGCGGATTTTTGAGCGGCTCCGCACTGCGAGGTATCCGGTGGCAAAGGCATACCCGCTGGAGATAGACCGTTGGCGAACTCCGGCGCTTGTTGAGACATATGAATTTTTTTGAGCGCGCGGGCAGCATGGTTCGCGCCGCTCCAAGGAGAAGAACATGAAGCGCACTTTTTCCCTTTGGCTGGGCCTGCTGGCCTTCGCCCTGTTGCCCGTGTTTTCACAAACGCCCGCTGGACCTACGGGTAAGATTCACGGCCATGTGACCAATCCCACCGGCGAGCCCCAGGGCAGTGGCACGGTGAGCCTGTCTACCGACGGGGGCGCAACCTTGAAGTTCACCTTCCCGGTGGGCGCCGATGGCAACTACTCCGGTGAAGCGGCTCCGGGCACCTATTCGGCAATTTATCGCGCCCTCGATACGCCCCCGGGAAAGATGGTCGACATGTACCGTGGCGTGAAAATCGTTGAAGGCCAGGATGTGTTGCAGGACATCGACATGTCGCGCGCCGAGTACATCGACAAACTGCCCGCCGAGCAGAAGAAGGCCCTTGAGGATTTGAAGAAGCAGAATGCCGAGGCGATCAAGGCCAACCAGGTCATCAATAATCTCAATTCCGATCTGCGCGTCGTGAACCAGGACATCAAGGACGCGGAGAACGCGCGCGTGCAGGCAGCCGCCGATCTGGGTGCATCAGCCACCCGCGAAGCCGTCGATGCCAAGGCAAACGACATCCGCACCGCGAAATACACTGAAATCCAAACCCTCATGACGAAGGACACCTCGGTTATGCCCGACCAGTCCATCCTGTGGACGAACCTGGCGCGTGCCGACGTTGGCCTCAAGAAGTATGACGATGCGGAAACCAACTACAAGAAGGCCATCGACCTTGAGACGGCATCCAAGAAGGCCAAGCCGGAAGTCATCGGCGTAGCCAACGCCGGCTTGGGAGAGGTTTACGCGCGCCAGGGCAAGGTTCCTGAGGCGAACGCGGCGTTCGAAGCAGCCGCCAAGGCCGATCCCACAAGGGCTGCTTTCCACCTGCGCAATGAAGCCGTCATCTTCTTCCAGGAGAAAAACGGAGATGCTCAGGTTGCAGCCGCCGATGAGGCGCTCAAGATCGATCCCACCCAGGCCATCCTTTACTACATCAAGGGCCAGGGACTGATTCAGAAGGCCACCATTGACCCGAAGACGAATCGGATCGTTCTGCCTTCTGACTGCACTGAGGCCTACCAGAGGTACCTTGCGTTGTCTCCTACCGGTCCCTACGCCGCAGAGGTCAAGGGGATTCTCGATCAGGCCGGAGAGAAGATCAACCCCAACTACAAGGCTCCCAAAAAGTAGCAGCAGGTACGCTTGATGTTCACTGAAGGGCACGTCCGGTTTTCGGGCGTGCCCTTCGGCATTTCCGCCCACTGCTGGCGTCAACTCATCCACCGCTGACCATACCCTCGTCTTCAGAACCCTCTACAATCCATTGCATGAGCTCAGCGTTGCCCAGCTACGATGAAGCAGCGGCGCAGGTTGCCGCATATGTCGGCCAATTGGTCCACATGCGCCCTGTGGTAGAGCGTGTCGACCTTGGCCGGGCGCTGGGCCGCGTGTTGGCGCGGCCTCTCCATGCCGATCGCGACCAGCCGCCCTTCGCACGTTCCACCCGCGACGGCTTCGCCTGCCGGGCCGCGGAAGCTTCGGCGCATATGCCGCTCACCATTGCCGGAACAACACGAGCTGGTGAGCCGCCCGCCGGTGAATTGCCTGCGGGCGCAGCCCGGGAAATCATGACCGGTGCTCCCGTTCCTCCGGGCGTCGACGCCGTGGTCATGCTCGAGCATGTGGAGATGAGCAACGGGCAGATCAGGCTCGATCCCAAGCGCACCATCGCCGTCGGCGAAAACATCGTGTCCCAGGGGGCGCAGGCGCGCAAGGGCGATGAGTTGCTTCCCGTCGGAACGGTCATCACTCCCGCGCAGGTGGCTCTGGCTGCGGCCTGCGGCCACTCTGCCCTCGAGGTGTTTGCCCGCCCGCGTGTGGCCATCCTGTCGACCGGCGATGAGATTGTGACCATCAAATCCACGCCGGCTCCCGGCCAGATTCGCAACTCCAACGGCCCCATGTTGGCGGCGCTGGTCGTTGCCATGGGTGGCGAGCCGTGGGTTCTGCCCAATGCACCAGACAATCCACAGGCTCTCGACACAGCGCTTGCCCAGGCTACAGAAGCCGACCTGCTGGTCGTCACAGGCGGCGTCTCGGCAGGTAAGTTCGATCTTGTCGAGCCTGCTCTGGCCCGCGTCGGCGCACATTTCCACTTCACCGGCGTGCGCATCCAGCCGGGCAAGCCGCTGGTCTTCGGTGAAATCCCGCGTCACCGCGACGCGGCGGTCACTGCGGCGGGGCGTTCGCCCATTGCGCCACACGCATTGCCGTTCTTCGGGTTGCCGGGCAATCCGGTCTCTTCTGCTGTCACATTCCTGCTGTTTGCCGCGCCAGTGCTGGCCAGTCTTGCCGGCAGTGTCGAGTCCGCTCCGCGCTTTGCTCTGGCGCAGCTCGCGCAAGGTCCGCAGAGACACTTAAAGTCTGACCTCACCCGTTTTTTGCCCGCCAGGTGTACCTTTGGAACCGCCGGCGAAATGCCTGAGGTCGCGCTTGTTTCCTGGCAGGGCTCCGGCGATTTGGCCGCCATGGCTCGCTCCAACTGTTTCCTGGTCCTGCCCGAGCAATCTCATCCTGTGCCGGGTGCAGTGGTCCGTATCCTGCTTATCTGAGGGAACCTTATGCCCCAATCCTCGCGTCTCTCGCACTTCGATCAAGCTGGCCAGGCCGCCATGGTCGATGTCAGCGCCAAGCAGCCCACACGCCGCACCGCGACTGCTTCGGCCTTTGTCGAGCTATCCGCCGCAGTGCTTGCGGCTTTGCCTGCGAACCCTAAGGGCAATCCGCTTCAGGTAGCGCGCATCGCTGGCATTCAGGCCGCCAAGCGCACCTCCGACCTCATCCCCATGTGTCATCCCCTTCCGTTGACGCATGTAGACGTGCAAGCCGAGGTTGTGGCCGCGGGTGTGCGTATCACTGCAACCGCGGCAACCACCGGCCCCACCGGCGTCGAGATGGAGGCGCTCACCGCCGCTGCTCTAGCGGCTCTCACCGTCTACGACATGACCAAGGCGCTCGACAAGGCGATTGTCATCCGCAACGTACAACTAGAATCCAAGACCGGCGGCAAGAGCGGAGATTATTCGCGAAGCGCGCATTGACACAAATACAATTCGCCGGCCTTTCGTGGCTCCAGAAAATAAACTACGATTCTCCTTCCGCTTGAAGGAGGCATCTTGCCGCGCTGCACGATTCTTGCCGCTTGCCTTGCCTTGGCCGTTGGTATAACTGCAAGTGCGCAATCCATCGCCGTCTACCAAACTACTCCTGACCTGCTCGAGGCACTTTCGCAAGTCCATTCGTTGCGTTTTTCCGCGAAACCCGAACCTGGCATGGCTGCTCCACTCATTTCCGTCGACGACGGCCAGCGCTTTCAACAGATCGACGGCTTCGGAGCGTCGCTCACTGGCGCGGCCGCATGGCTTTTCGCAAAGAAACTTACTCCCAAGCAGACTGATGCGGCCTTCAAGTCGCTCTTCAGCCGCAAAGACGGAATCGCCGTAAGCTTTCTGCGTCAGCCCATCGGCTCCTCCGATCTTGCGGTCACGTTTTATTCCTACGACGATTTGTGCCAGCAGTCCGACAAAGCCTGCACCACGTCAGCCGGAGCGTCCGATCCCGATCTTGTCCACTACTCGCTCGCTCACGATCAGGAATACATTCTGCCCTTGCTCACCAAGGCGCTCGCCATCAATCCATCCATCCACGTGATGCTCACGCCCTGGAGCCCGCCCGGGTGGATGAAAACCTCCGGCTCCATGCTCGGGTCGAATCCAGACACAAAGCAGCCCTCAAGCCTGCGCCCGGAGTTCTACCCGGCATTTGCCAACTACCTGGTCAAGACGATTGTGGGCTACCAGG
>JARLFZ010000015.1 GCA_031296305.1 Occallatibacter sp.
GCAATGAACGCCACTTCAACCGATACCGGCACGCCCACCTTCGATAACAAGCAGGTGATCAACGTGCCGCACGTACAGGCGAATCTCTTCGCCGACTTTACAGTGCCACGCATCCGCGGCCTGCATCTTATGCCCGGCTGCAACTTCGTATCGCGCAAGGAGGCCCTGCGCGACGACACCGTCAGCGTGCCCAGCTACACGCTCTTCAATCTGGGCGCGCGCTACACGCCCGGCGGCGAACAGGGTCGCGTCACCTTTCGCATCTACGCCGATAACATCGCCAACAAGCGCTACTGGTCCGACACCGGCGCAAGTTACGGCGACACCTTTGTCTGGGAGGGCGCGCCTGCAACGGTCCGCCTGTCCGCCCACTACACTTTTTAGAAAGCGGCGCCGGCCTCCCGGCCGGATGTAGTGCGGGCGTCCTCGCCCGCACACCTCCAAGGGGCATTACGAATTCACGCAGTCGCAGCTTAAGAAGCTAACAGCTACAACCTAATAGCTGACAGCGGAAAGCCAGGAGCTAGAATTTGACGATGAGCGCAACCGCAAAAGCCCACGGCATGGACGGCACGCTGGTCCCTCCTGACTGGCCTCCGCTCACTTTGGACGAAGTGCGCGCGCTGCTTGGCCAATTTCCTGCGCTTGGCGAACCCACGTGTATTCTCACCGAAAGCCCGCGCCCATTCTCCGCTGCCGGCGTTGTTGCAACCACCAAAGACCCCGTCTTCGTCAAGCGCCATCACCAATCCGTGCGCGATCGCGAAGGCCTGCTCGAGGAACATCGTTTCCTGGGGCATTTGCTGGCTCAGGGCGCGCCCGTCCCGCGCGTCTTTGCTTCCGCGTCAGGAGAAACCGCCATCGCACTCGGCGACTCCAACTACGAGGTGCATGAAACCCCCGCGGGCGTCGATCTCTATGAAGATGGAATCTCCTGGACTCCGTTTCGCACCTTGGCTCATTCGCATTCCGCCGGGCAAGCGCTCGCGCGTCTCCATCTGGCCGCGCGCGACTTCGCCGCTCCGCCCCGCAAGCCCCGCCCACTGGTCGCCAGCTTCACCATCTTCGCCGCGCGCGATCCGATTGCGGCCATGGCCCGCTATCTTGGTCTACGTCCTTCGCTGGCTCGCCATGCGGCCGTTCGCGTCTGCGCCGCGCAGGCGCTCGATCTCCTCACACCCTTTCACGCGGAGTTGGCGCCGCTGCTTCCGGCCCTCGCGCCGCTCTGGACGCACAACGACCTGCACGCCTCCAATCTTTTCTGGAGCGATCGAACTCCGGACGCGCGCGCCACGGCCATCATTGACTTCGGCCTCGCCGACCGCACCAACGCCGTGCACGACCTGGCCCACGCCATTGAACGCAACATCGTCGAATGGCTGACTCTCGTCAACGATCCCGCGCACCCCGACGATGTGCCCGTTCACTTCGACCATCTTGAAGCATTTCTCGATGGCTACGAATCCATCCGTCCCCTCGCACCGCAAGAAGCCGCCGCGCTTGCGCCCATGACCGCTCTCTGTCACGCCGAATTCGCGCTCTCTGAGGCCGACTACTTCCTCGGCGTGCTGCACGATGAAGAAAAAGCCGTCGCGGCTTACGATGGCTGGCTTGTCGGTCACGCGCAATGGTTCTTGAACGACGCCGGCCGCGAGCTGCTCGACGCCCTCCGCCATCGCGCGAAAGCTCGCAACTCCCGCGGAGCAACCCTGCAATGACCTGGTCGCTCATCGCCGCCTGGCTCATCGCACACGGCCTCGAATTCGCAGCGGTCGTCACAACCATCATCGGCATATGGCTTACAACCAGGCGCCTGCTCATCTGCTGGCCCATCATCCTGCTCGCCGACTTTCTGTACCTCGTAGTCTTCTTCCAGTCGGGGTTCCTCTCCGACGCGCTGCTGCAAATCTTCTTCGTTGTGTTTACGATCTATGGCTGGTGGCACTGGTGGCGTGGCGTGCGCGCCGACGGTGAAGTGCGCGTGGAGCCGCTCGGCATGCGAGCCTGCATGGTGGCTCTTGTTGTGGGCGCTATCGGCAGTTTGGTTCTGGGCCCCGTGATGCTCTGGCTCGGCGCCACACTGCACAAAACCGTAGCATTGCCGCACCTCGATGCCACGCTCGCCAGCTATTCGCTCGTCGCCAGTTGGTGGGGCGCGCGCAAGCACATCGCCAACTGGTGGCTCTGGATCATCGTGGATCTCGTCTACATTGGCGAGTACATCTACAAGGATCTCTGGCTCACGGCGCTGCTCTATGCGGGTCTCGTAGGTCTCGCCATCCTCGGCCTGCGCGACTGGCGCCGCGCCACCGCTTCCGATCAAATCGCGGCTTGAACTACATTCTTGAGCGGTTCACCCTTCATGTAGCGCCGCAACTCATCGGCCGCCGTGCGCAGCGCACGCGGCGCAAACTGCGGCGACGATCCGCCGATGTGCGGCGTGATGAGTAAATTGGGACAGCTCCACAGTGGATGCCCCACCGGCAGCGGCTCGGGATCGGTCACGTCAATTGCGGCACGAATCCGCCCCAGTTGGAGCGCCTCCACCAGCGCATCGGTGTCCACAATCGGCCCGCGCGCCGCATTCACCAGCAGAGCCCCCTGCCGCATCAAGGCAAGCTGCCGCTTGCCCATCAGCCCCTTGGTCTCCGCGGTCGAAGGGAGAATCAGCACCACCACTTCGGCCTCTGGCAGCAGTTGTTCCAGCGCAGCCACCGCGTGCACGTCGGGCGCGGTGCGCGCGCTGCGCGCCACGCGCAGCATCTTCACATTGAATGGCGCGAGCATGCGCTCGATCTCCTTGCCGATCGCCCCGTACCCCACCAGCAGCACTGTCTTTCCCGTCAACTCCTCTTGCATCACCTCGGGATGGAACGGCCGAGTGTCGCCGGTGATCTTGGCGTAGTGCGCGCTGGCCTCGAAGCGGCGCTTCCATATTCCCGACTTCTGGATATCGAGGTACAAAGGAAAATACTTCAGCGTCGCCAGAATGGCCGTCAGCGTCCACTCCGCCGTGGAAATGTTGTGCGCCCCATGCGCATTGCAAATCGTGACATGCGGACCCACCGTTCCCGGAATCCACTCCGTCCCCGCCATCATCGACAGCACCAGCTTCACGCCGTGCAGGTGCGGCCAGGCGCGCATGGCCGGCGTTGCATAAGGATCGGGAATCCACACATCGATTTCGACGTCGTGGTCCATTTTGTCCGACACGGGAATCAGCTCGACTTCCTCGGGGAAATCGCGCAGCAAATCCGCTGAGATAGAAGCTGGATATCCGACGCGTAGCATGGGGTTCTTTGAGCCCAACCGGCCGCGGGCTTCTCACTAGTATGCTACGGCACGCGAGCCTGCTTTATGCAGAGCGCTTCGTCGCCCCGTTGTTTCCCAGCCAGCCTTCCGCATCCCCGCCCTCGAAGTGTGAGAAAATTCAACCGCGGACCGCACCCATGCGCCTCAGAACCAAAAAGACCTGGTCGCAACACCAACTTGCCGTCAAGCTGCGCCTCGAAAGTGATGGCAAGCAGGGGATTCTTACCTTCGAGCGGCGTCGTTTGCTCATCCACGCCGCCAAGACCGCGCTCGCCGCGACCCTTTGTTGGTGGCTGGCGTTGCGTTTCGGCCTCCACGACGGCTATTGGGGATCCATCAGCGCCATCATCGTGATGCAATCGAATGTCGGCGCGACCGTCACCGCCTCGCGCGACCGCATCCTCGGCACCTTCATCGGCGCATTCTTCGGTTTTGCCTTCTCTCTCTTCAGCGTGCCTCCCTGGAACTACGTCCTCGCGGTCCTTCTCGCCATCGTCGTCAGCGGCTTGCTGGGAATGCGCGACAGCGCGCGCCTGGCCTGCGTCACCATCACCATCATCATGCTGGTTCCCAGTTCGGCTTCGCGCTGGAACCTGGCGCTAGATCGCGTTCTTGAAGTGTTGTTTGGCATTGTGATCGCGCTCGCGGTCACCACGCTCGTTCTTCCGGACCGCGCGCGCGTTTGGCTGCGCGACGGCCTGGCTCAGGAATTCCTTGTGCTCGGCGCATTCTTCGAAGCCATCCTCACGGGCTTTCGCGGCGCGCCCTCACAAGATCTGCCCGCGCTGCGCGAAAACCTTCAGGCCCTGCTGCGCAGCAACAATCAGCTTCTCGAGGCGGCGCGCAACGAGCCCAGCAGCCCCGGCTGGCGAGAAGGCCTGAGCCTGCTCACACTGTCCGGCCGTTCCCTTTACAACGCGCTTCTGGCCCTCGAGCTCGCCGTTAAAGACAGCCATGAAGACCGCTTCGCGCAGCAGTTGGAGCCCATCCTTACGCGCCTCGCCGATGACATTCACTCCGGCTTCAACTACATCGCCGGCTGCATTCACCGCTGGCGTTTTGACAAGCCGGCTGAAGGCGTCCATCTCGAACAGGACATCGCCGACCTCGAAGCGCGCATGGACGCAGTTCGCCACACCGGCATCGATTTCTCCCAGGCCGAAATCATGCGCGCCTACGCGGTGCAACTGCATCTCAAGCAGATCGCGCGCCTGCTGCGCGCGGCCCGCATCGAAACCAGCCACGCCGTCGGACAGGGGAGCAAAGAATCAGAGTCAGTTTAAATACGAGTGTGTCCTCCAGAGCGATCAAAAACTGTGTGTCATCCTGAGCGAAGGCCGCCGTTCGCGATTGCGAACGGCGGCCGAAGTCGAAGGAACCGCGGTTGTTCTATTCGGGATTCAGTGATGAGGCTCTGGCACATCACACGAGCTCGCTTGCCGACTTGCTCCCTCGCTCACTGCATTTCTTACACCGCCAGCAATTCCGTATACACCGCCATGCCGACCACGGCGTCCGCGCCCAGCACATCCAGCGCATCTACCTCCTGCTGGCAGCGGATGCCGCCGGCCACGATGAGTTGCTTCTTGGTCAGCTTCCGCAACCGCGCCGCCACGTCGATGGGAAATCCCCGCATGGTTCCTTCCGTGTCCACGTGCGTATAAAGGAATGCGGTCGCATACGCCTCAAGCTGTGGAATCGCATCGTCGGGTGTCAACTCTACCTGCGCCTTCCAACCCTTCACGGCAATGCGTCCGTTCTTCGTGTCGATTCCGGCCACCACGCGCTCTGCGCCCACGCTCTCAGCCAGTTTCGCCGCAAAATCCGCATTCACCGCGCCCTCGGCAGAAAAAAGCGCCGACCCGATGATCACGCGTTGCGCGCCTGCCTCCAGCACCTGCCGCGCCCGCTCGACTGTATGAATGCCGCCGCCCGCCTGCACCGGCAGCCGCTTGGCGATCTGCTCCACCAATGCCGAATTCTCGCCCTGCCGCATCGCCGCGTCCAGGTCGATCAACTGCACCAGCGGAAACCGCGAAAATTTCTCGATCCAATATTCAAAATCGTCGAATGCCAGGCGCAGTTTCTCGCCCTGCACCAGTTGCACAATGCGCCCGCCCAGCAAATCAATTGAAGGAATCAGCATGGCAGCCTCACCGGTACACCCGCTGCGGCAAGCTCTTCTTTAAGCGATCGTGACGTGGAAACGCCGAAATGAAAAATGCTCGCCGCCAGCGCAGCGTGGGCTTTGCCCCGCGAGAAGACATCTGCAAAATGCGCCACCGTGCCCGCGCCGCCCGAAGCAATCACGGGAATGCCCACGGCCTCACTCACCGCAGCGGTCAGTTCGCAATCAAATCCCGCGCGCGTCCCATCCGCATCCATCGAGGTCAGCAGAATCTCGCCCGCGCCGCGCTCTTCAGCCTCGCGCGCCCACTCCACCACTCGCCGGCCCGCCGGCTTGCGCCCGCCATGCACAAAGACCTGCGCGTCGTGCACCGGGTCGGCAGCCGCAGGATCGCGCCTTGCGTCAATCGCGACCACCACCGCCTGCGCGCCAAAGCTGCTCCCGATGGCACTGATCAATTCCGGGTCGGCCAGCGCCGCCGAGTTGATGCTCACCTTGTCCGCGCCCGCCTCGAACACCTGTTCCGCGTCGCGCGCCGACTTGATGCCTCCGCCCACGCAAAACGGCACAAACAGCTCGCGCGCCGTGCGCCGCACCGTGTCCAGCAGCGTCTGCCGCCCCTCGTGCGTCGCCGTAATATCGAGCAGCACAATCTCGTCCGCGCCCTCGCGTGCGTGCCGCGCCGCCTGCGTCGCCGGGTCGCCCGCGTCGATCAGGTCGACAAACTGCACGCCCTTCACCACGCGTCCCGCGTGCACGTCGAGGCAGGCAATGATGCGCTTGGTCAGCATGGGCGAATATCCTGAATTCGAAAGTCACCAAATAACTGATCTGTCATCCTGAGCGAGGTCCGCCGCAGCGGACGGAGTCGAAGGACCTGTGGTTGCCTTTTTGCAAATCTTGGATTCATCGCCCCATCTCCAGAAAATTCCGCAAAATCTTCAGCCCCGTCGCGCCCGATTTCTCCGGGTGAAATTGCACGCCCATCACGTTCGCGCGCTCAACGGCCGCCGCGAACGGTTCAATATACTGCGTGACCGCGGCAGTATCCGCTGTAACCGGCCCCTTGTAGGAATGCGTGAAGTAAACAAACTCGCCCGGCTCTACGCCCGCGAGCAACCTCGACCCCTCGCGCACTTCAAGCGAATTCCACCCCACGTGCGGCACTTTTTCCGTGCTTTCGGCAAACCGCGTGCACGACTCGGGAAAATGTCCGAGCCCCGGCTGCTGCGGCGCCTCAGTCGATCCCGCGTAGAGCCACTGCATCCCGACGCAAATTCCCAAGAACGGCACCCCGCGCGCAATCGCCGCGCGGATCGCGCCCGTCAGCCCCGTCGCATCCAGCCGCTCCGTTGCCGCAAAGTGCCCCACGCCCGGCAGCACGATACGCTCCGCCGACTCGACCAGCGACCAATCGCCGTCTGTCACCACAGGCTCCGCGCCTAAATGCTTGAGCGTTTTGAGCACCGATGTCAAATTGCCGGCTTTGTAGTCAATCACCGTTACGCGCATCAGAGCAGGCCCTTCGTCGAAGGCAACATCTCCCCCAGTTGCTTGTCGCGGCTGCAGGCCACGCGTAGCGCCCGAGCGAATGCCTTAAAAATCGCCTCAATCTTATGATGGTTCGACCGTCCGTACATGGTCTTCACGTGCACGTTGGCACGCGCCCCGCGTGCAAAGCCCTCAAAGAAATCCGTCACGAGCTCGGTCTGCAGATCGCCCACGAGGCGAGTGCGCACCTTCGCATCTACCGCGAAGGCCGCGCGCCCGCTCAGGTCCACGGCGGCAATCGCCAGCGTCTCATCCATCGGCATCACAAAGTAGCCAGCGCGCAAAATGCCGCGCTTGTCACCCAGCGCCTTATCAAACGCCTCGCCCAGCGCGATCCCCACGTCTTCCACCGTGTGATGCTGATCTACATCGAGGTCGCCGTCGCACTTCATTTCCAGATCGAACGCGCCATGCCGCGTAAACAACTCCAGCATGTGATCGAAAAAGCGAATGCCGGTGGAGATTTTGTACCGACCGCTTCCCTCGATGGTCAGATCCAGCTCGATGCGCGTCTCTGTGGTGTTGCGCACAATGGTTGCCGTGCGCAAGCCAGCGCGTCCCGCATTTTTCGCGCTCTTTTTCGTTGTCATCGCGTTTCGCCTCCGCTCCGCAGTGCGGCCATCGCCTCATTCAGGGCCACCACGGCCTGCTTCATCTGTTCGCGCGTCCCAATCGTGATGCGCACGCGCCCGTCGCATCCGGGATCGCTCGAGCGGTCCCGTACCAGCACCCCTGCGTCGCGCATCAGCCGCACAAACTCGACGTGCCGTGCGCCAATCTCGACCAGAATAAAATTCGCCCAGCTCGGCCAGCGGCGCACTCCCGCCGCATCCAGTGCCGCCTCAAACTCGCTGCGTGCGGCCAGCACCTCGCCCACGTACCAGTCGAGATATTCCGTGTCGGCGAGCGCCGCCCGCAGGCAGACGAGCGCCAACGAGTTCACGCTGTAGGGCGAAAGCACACGCCGCACCCATCGCATCAAATCCAGCGGCCCGGCCAGCAGTCCCAATCGCAATCCGGCCAGCCCGTAGGCCTTCGAGAACGTGCGCGCGACGATGAGATTCGGCACCGTGCCCACCAGGTCCATCACGGTTTCACCGTAGAAGTGAAAATACGCCTCATCTACCAGCACCACGGCTTGCGGCGCGCGCCGCGCCAGCTCCAGGATCTGCTCGCGCGTCGCCACCGACCCCGACGGGCTGTTGGGATTGGCAATCGCAATCACCTTAGTCTTCGGCGTAATCGCCGCCACCAACCGCTCAAACGGAAACCGCAAGTCGTCCGCAGCCTGCACCGCAATCACGCGCGCGTCGGTCGCCGAAGCGTACACCTCGTACATGGTGTACGTGGGCACGGGCAACAGCAACTCATCGCCGGCTTCGAGAAACGTCTCGAAGAGCACGTGAATCGCCTCATCCACGCCGTTGGTCAGCGCCACCTGCTCCGCCTTCAGGCCCAGGTGCGCCGCCACCATCGCTTCCACCGGCTCGCGCTCGGGATAGCGCGTGAGCGAGCCCAGGGAGACCGCCGCCAGCGCCTCGCGAACCTTTGGTGAACAGGCCAGCGTGTTTTCGTTGAAGTCCAGCCGAAGCGTATCGCGACAGCCGAGAGGTGGGTGATACTCCTTCATCGCCTGCACCCGCGCACGCGGCGCAGGGGAAGCAGTTTTCAGTGCGTCAGCCACGAGCCCTCCCTTTCGTATGTGCAGCGGTCCTATTGTGGCGCAAGCCGCGGCTGCCCGAACGCAGGCGAATCGCCTCGGCATGGCCGATCAACCCTTCCGCCTCGGCCAGCAGCGCGGCCTTCGGCCCCAGCGTGCGCACGCCTTCCACCGTGTACTCCTGCACCGTGATCAGTTTCACAAAATCGTTAACGCTCAACCCGCCGCGCACCCGCGCCATGCCGCCCGTAGGCAGCGTGTGATTCGGGCCGGAGATGTAATCGCCCAAGGGTTGCGCCGACCAGCGGCCAACAAACACCGATCCGGCATTCTCCACCCACTCCAGATCGCTCGCCGCATCTACCGTCAGGTGCTCGGCCGCGAGCCGGTTCGTGATCGTGCGCGCCTCCGCCACCGAGCCCGCCACAATCACCACGCCATTGCGCTGCAACGCCTCGCGCGCCACGGGATTTTTGCGGCTGCGTATCTTTGTCTCCGCGATCACCGCCCGCGCCAGATCCTCACGCGTTGTGACAAAAATGGCCAGCGCCTCCGGATCGTGCTCCGCCTGCGCCACCAGGTCGCTGGCAATGTCGGCCGCGCGGCCGCGTTCGCTCGTCACCACAATTTCCGTCGGTCCGGCCAGCATATCAATCGCGCAGTCAAACGCCACTAACCGCTTGGCCGCGGTCACGTACAAATTGCCCGGCCCTACAATCTTGTCGACGTGCGGCAGCGTCGCCGTTCCGTAGGCAAGCGCTGCTACAGCGTGCGCGCCGCCCAGCCGGTAAAATTCCGTGATGCCCAGCAAATGTGCCGCCGCCAAAGTTTCCGGCGCGGGCTTCGGCGAAACCACAACAATGCGTTTCACGCCCGCCACCTGTGCGGGAATCGCCGTCATCAACAGCGTCGAGGGCAATGGATGCCGCCCGCTGGGAACGTAGCAACCGACACAATCGAGCGGCCGAACGAGTTGCCCGGTCTTTAGTCCCCGCACCGGCGCAGTGCTCCAAGATCTCGGCATTTGCCGTTTGGCAAATCCGCGAATCTGTGCGGCCGCCGTGCGCAACGCGTCGCGCAAAGCAGGATCGAGCGCCGTCCACGCCGCCGTCATCTCTTCCGGCGTCACGCGCACCGCACTCGGTCCGACCAGCCCGTCGAACTCCGCCGCATAGGCGAGCAGCGCGCGATCGCCGCGCTTGCGCACGTTGGCCACAATGCGCTTTACCGCGGGCAGCACCGCATCCAGCGCCGCGCCGCCGCGTCGCTCCAGCGCCGCCAGCGTCTTCGTCGCGGCTTGCGCCCCACGACCTTTTGTTCGGATCAGCTTCATCGTCTCTCTCACGCCTAAAGCACAACCTTGTTCAACGGATACTCCACAATCCCGGCTCCACCTGCCGCTTTCAGCCGCGGAATCACGTCGCGCGCCACGCGCTCTTCGAGAATCGTGTTCACGGCCACCCACTCTGAATCGCTCAACTGCGAAATCGTGGGCGAATTCAATGCCGGTAGCACTGTCAGTACCGCTTCCAGGTCCGCGCGCTTCACGTTCAGCATCAGACCCACCTGCGCCTGCGCGTCAATCGCGCCCCGCAGCATGGTCGCGATCTGGTCCATCTTCTGCCGCTTCCACGCGTCGGCCAGCGCGGCCTTGCTCGCGATCAGGTGCGTCTCGCTCTCCATTACCGTATCGATAATCTTCAGGTGGTTGGCCTTCAGCGAGCTGCCCGTCTCCGTCACTTCCACAATCGCGTCGGCCAGCATCGGCGGCTTCACTTCTGTCGCGCCCCAACTGAACTCCACCTTCACGTTCACGCCCTTCGCGGCAAAGTAGCGCTTGCAGGTCTCCACCAGCTCGGTCGCAATAATCTTGCCTTCCAGGTCCTCGGCCTTTTCGTAGCTGCTCGACTCCGGCACCGCCAGCACCCAGCGCACCTTGCGCCGGCTCTGCTTGGCATAGGTCAGCGTGGTCACGCTGGCCACGTCCAACCCGCTCTCCACCACCCAGTCAATGCCCGTCAGTCCAACGTCTAGCACGCCGTGATCCACATAGCGCGCCATCTCCTGCGCGCGAATCAGCATGCACTCAATCTCAGTGTCGTCAATCGACGGAAAATAGGAGCGGCCGTCGGCGTAAATATTCCACCCCGCGCGCTTGAACAGCGCAATGGTCGCGTCCTGCAGACTGCCTTTGGGAATTCCCAGTCTCAGCTTGTTAGCCACGATTCACCTCCGCGCCGAACGCGATCGGCTTCGTAAAGCAGCTCACCGTGCCCTCGTGGCACACCAGCCCATCGCCCTCCACCTCTACGCGAAACAGCAGCGCATCGTTGTCGCAGTCGGTCGCTGCTGAAATGACGCGCAGGCGGTTGCCGCTGGTCTCGCCCTTCATCCACAGCTTCTGGCGCGTGCGGCTCCAGAAGGTCACAAACCCGCTCTCAAGCGTCTTCTGATAGCTGACCGCGTTCAGAAAACCCAGCATCAGCATCTCGCCGGTCTTCGCGTCCTGCACGATTCCCGGTACAAGACCATCCATCTTCTCGAAATCAATTTTCGGTAGAGCACTCATCGTCGTTTCTGTTTCCCTTCAGATTTTCTGTTGGCACATGAAAAAGCCCACCAGCGTCTTCGCCGGCGGGCTTGTGTACTTCTTTCGATCTCTCTGGCCGTTTACTTCAGGCCATGGCAGTCCGCCGGCATGGATGTCCCATGATGATGGTGGTGGCCGTGATGGCGGAGGCTCTGCATCTGTTTCCAAACTACGTGTAAATCCCCCGCTCTGTCAAATGCTTTTCTTGCCGGCGGCCCATGGGCAGACGGAAAATGAATGCGTGCAACTCCGCAAGCCATTCGTGGTGCTCTTCGCCGCGCTCCTGATTCTCCTGCCCGCCACGAGCCTGCGCGCCGTCCCGGGGCTTGCGCAGTCCAGCGTGCCGCAATCCGCGCCAAAATCCAAACCCGCTCCACCACCCGCGGCACGCATCGACATCAATCACGCGAGCGTGGAGGAGCTACTCAAGGTTCCCGGCATGACGCCTTCCTGGGCTGGCCGCATCATCCGCTTTCGTCCCTACCGCACCAAAGCGGATCTTCTCGATCATGGCGTGCTTCCCAGCGACGTCTACGACCGCATCAAAGATTCGATCATCGCCCACCGCGCCGAGCAATGATCGCCGCCCCGTAGTCCCGCTTTTCGATACACTGTTCCCTGACAGGAGGCATTCCCATGCAAACTCGCATTCTCGGCACCACCATGCCGGTTCTCGAAGTCGACCTCAATCCCGATGAAAGCGTGTTTTCCGAGAGCGGCGAGCTCTCATGGATGACCGCGTCCATCGGGATGACGACGCACACGCAAATGGGCGGAGGCGGCGGATTCTTCGGCGTCCTCAAGCGCGCGGCTGCCGGCGCCAGCATCTTCATGACCGAGTACCGCGCCGTGCAGTATCCAGGCTCGGTTTCCTTCGCCGCCAAAGTCCCCGGCCACATTGTGCCCGTCGAGCTCGGCCAGGGGCAGGAGTACCTGGTGCACCGTCACGGCTTCCTGTGCGCCACGCCCCAGGTCACCATCACGTTGGGATTTCAGCAGTCGCTCGGCGCGGGCATCTTTGGCGGCGACGGATTCCTGCTGCAGCGCATCGGCGGCATGGGCACGGCGTGGCTCGAACTTTCCGGCGAGCTCGTCCAGAAAAACCTCGCGCCGGGCGAAGTCCTGCGCGTGCATCCGGGCCACGTCGGAGCGTTCCAGGCCTCAGTCGGCTTCCAGATCACCATGGTTCCCGGTATCAAGAACATGATCTTTGGTGGCGATGGAATCTTTCTCGCGCAGATGGTCGGTCCGGGCGCAGTCTGGCTGCAGACGCTGCCCATCTCGCGCCTCGCTCACCAGATCTACGAGTATTTGCCCAAGGCTCCGGCGGCTCAGCAGGCGGGCGGCGCCGGACTGGTTGGCGGCATCCTCGGCTCGATCATCGCCGGCGGGCAGTGAAGACAAGCGGAGTCGGCGGAGCTAGCGGGGTTAGCGGTGTTAGCGTGGTTACAACGGTCTAGCGCCGCTAACCCCGCTAACTCCGCTAGCTCCGCTTTCATTTCATAAGGACCGCCTTGTATGACTCGACCCGCGTCAAACTCCGCGCAGCGCATTCGCGGCTACATTGTCTTTGCCTTCGCTTTTGCCTTCGCGATTTACGTAGCGTGGATGCTGCGCAATGTTCTGGTCCTGCTCTATGTTTCCTCGCTATTCGCCGTCGTGCTCACACCGGTAGTGCGCGCCACGTCCCGGCTGCGCATCGGCCGGTGGCATCCATTCCATGGCGCCACCGCCATCTTTTTCCTTTTGCTCATCGTGGCTGGCGCGCTCACGGCCTTCGGCTTTCTCGCTCTCCCGCCAGTTATTCGCGACCTGCAGGCCTTCAACGGCGAAATACCCACGCGACTTCCCGCACTGTTGGTCCGATTCAAACAAATTCCCTTCGTCGGCGGCCTGAACTCCGCACAGCTCATCTCCTCGATACAGGGCTTCTTCAGCAATGCCGCCGCCGGGTTGCTGCTCTCGCTCACCAACTGGGCCCGTGTGCTCGTCCAGGTCGGCGCCGGATTCGTGCTTACGCTCTATCTCATCCTCGAAGGCGACAGCGCTTACCGCTGGTTTCTCTCGTTTCTTTCCCCAGAGCCTCGCCACCGTCTCGACGTCACGTTGCAACGCGCTGCCGGGCGCATGGAAAAGTGGCTCATCGGCCAGGCCAGCCTCATGCTCATCCTGGGACTGGCCAGCACCATCCTCTATCTCTCACTCGGTGTTCGCTACGCATACGGCCTCGGCGTGCTCACCGGTCTACTCAATATCATTCCCGTCCTGGGCGCAGCCGTTTCCATTGTGCTCGCGCTCCTGGTGGCGGCCATCGACTCCTGGAGCCGCGTGCTCGGTGTGGCCATCTTCTTCCTCATCTATGTTCAGATCGAGAATTCCTTGCTCATTCCGCGCATCATGAAGAACCGTGTCCAGTTGCCCGCGCTCGCCATCCTCGTCGCGCTGCTGCTCGGTTCCGCAGTCGAAGGCGTCGTCGGCGCCTTGGTCGCCATCCCTACCGCTGTGCTCGTCGCCGTCCTGTTCGACGAGTATCTCGTGCGCAAGGAGTAGGAGTAGACTCCTATCGATCCCGGAAGCGCACCGGAGCCGGCTCCGGATTCGTCTGTAGCCTCAGCCATAGGAGATCGTAATGAAAAGACGGGAGTTTCTCTCTGCCTCTGCCGCAGCGATTGCTGCAACCTCTTCGCTGGCTCCGTGCCTCGCCGAAACCTCGATCCCCTCAGGCATTCCGCCCACGCTTTCCGCTTCTGCCGCCGCCGCAGCGCGCATTCCCCGCGTGAAGAATCCCGGCGTGCGACGCGGCGAAATGCTCTACCGCCAGTTGGGAACGACAGGAGTCGAAGTTTCGCTCATCGGCATTGGTGGTTCCAAGATCGGCCGCAATACCATCTCCGACGATGAGGCCACGCGCCTCATGCATCAGGCCATCGATCGCGGCATCAACTTCTTCGACAACGGATGGGATTACAACGATGGCCAGAGCGAAATTCGGATGGGCACGGCACTCGCGCTGGAGGGATACCGGCAAAAGGCATTTCTGATGACCAAGATCGATGGCCGCACCAAGGCTGAAGCGGCGCGCCAGATCGATATCTCGCTCACGCGCCTCAAGACCGATCACATCGACCTTTTGCAGCACCACGAGATCATTCGCTTCGAGGATCCAGATCGAATCTTCCACGCCGGCGGGGCCATGGAGGCCGTGTTAGCAGCCAAACAGGCCGGCAAGGTTCGTTTTATCGGTTTCACGGGCCACAAGGATCCGCGCATTCATCTCTACATGCTCGAGGTGGCCGATCGCAACGGCTTCCACTTCGACACCCTGCAGATGCCTATTAATGTCATGGACGCGCATTTCCGCAGCTTCTCGCAACTGGTCGTGCCCGAGGCCCTCAAGCACGGCGTCGGGGTTCTCGGCATGAAGTGCTTCGGTGCCGGTAATGTTCTCCGCAGCGGCGTGATTGAACCTCCGGACTGTCTGCGCTACTGCCTCAACATTCCCATTTCCGTGCAGATTACCGATATCAACTCGCAGATGTTGCTCGATCAGGCATTCACCGTCGTCAAGGGATTCAAGCCGATGGATGAACACGAGGTCGCCGCACTCATCTCCAAAACCGAGCAGGCCGCCATGACTGGCGAGTTCGAGCCATTCAAGACGACGACAGCCTACGACGCCACGGCGCGCCGTACAGACTGGATGGGTTGAAGAAGGGTTCTTGAATTACCGCAGCGTCGTTTACCCCGGCGCTCGCATCGCTTCCAGCGCGGTGGTCAGGTCCTTGCCCAGCGCTTCCTGCGCTTCCGCTGCCAGTTTTTCCTCGCGGCTGGTCAGATAGAACACGTCAATTGCGGTCTCGCCTTCCGTATCGATGAGTGCGATCTTGATGTCGCACTGGTGCGAACTGAGCGTAAGCGCGATCTGGCGCAGCAGACCCGGAAGGTCCTGCGCTATCACCTGCAAAAGCGTGGAGTGACTCGAGGCCTCGTTGTCGAATTCGAGCTTCGTCTGTACCTCGACCTTGAGATTGGTGGGATGATTCAGGTGGCTGCGCGCGTCCAGCAGTTGTTGCACCGAGAGCTTTTGCGCCACCACGTCATGAATGCTGGCAAGAAAGCGTTCCTTCTCGCTGGGGTTCAGCTCGATGGTCCGGAATATATCGGTGAAATGGAAGCTGTCGACGATGACGCCGGCATCGTTGGAGTACGCTCCGGCGCGCACAATGTTCATGCCCCACGACGCCAGAACTCCGGCCACGTCAGCAAACAATCGCGAGCGGTCGCGCGTAATCACGGTCAGGTCGAAGAGCTGCCGGTTGGGTCGCAAGTCCAACTGCACCGGGTTCTGATCGAGATTCAGGGCCATCTGGAAGTGATGGCGAATCTGCTCGGGCAGCCGGGTTTGCAGGTAGCGCTGCGGCAGTCCTTCCAGGAACTGCTTCAGCGCGTCGTGCTGCCCTGGTGGAACCATCGACCGGATGCGATTGAGCAGTGTGGGATCGATGGCGGCGTGGTAGCGCGCCTCGTCCACCGAGCGATCCATGAAGTTCGACGTGGACATATAGAACTGCCACAGGTTCTCGGCCTTCCATGGCGTCAGCGCGTCGGGATTCACCGCCTTGATGTCGGCAAAGGTCATCAGGGTCAGCATCTTCAGCAATTGCGGGCTGCCGATCTTCTCTGAGAATGCCTTCACGTTGTCCAGGTCGAAGATGTCTCTGCGCATGGCCACCGACATCTCCAGATGCAGCCGGATGAGCTTGAGAATCATCTCCTTCTCTTCGGCATCGAAGTCCAGGCGGGCCAGGAAACTGTCAGCCAACTCCACGCTTTGTGTCGCGTGCTCGCCGGTGCGCCGCGCCTTGCCCGTGTCGTGCAGCAGCAGGGCCAGCAAAAACAGATCCATGCGGTCGATCTCCGGCAGCAGTTGCGCCAGCCGCTGCTCGTAGTCGTGTCCCGGCTGGCGCAATCCGTGCACGTTGTCGATGGTCAGAAACGTGTGCTCGTCCACGGTGTAGCGGTGATAGCTGTCGCGGATCACCAGCGCATCAATGCCGTGGAACTCCGGGATCAGCATTTCCAGAACTCCCAGGGCGTGCATGGTCCGCAGGGCATGTGCCGCGTGCGGTCCCAGCAGCACCTCGCGCAGCGCATTCCACAGATACGGCCCCTCGGGAATCGAGATCGCCAGAACCGGCAACGCGTCCGTGATGCGATCCTCGGCCGCCTGCGACAGTGTGTAGCCGTGCGTAGCCATCAGCGAGAAAATGCGCAGGATGGCCGCGGTGTCGTTGAACTGCGCTCCGGGCTGGATGTCGATGCGGCCCTGATCGAGCAGGAAATCGGTCCCCGCAATGGGCGCGCGCCGCCGCCGGAACTGACGGTAGAAGCTCACCGGCGCCGGCAGATGTTCCATCAGCAATGCCGCGCGGCGATACACCACGCGCGCATGCCGGTAATAGGTGCGCATCCAGTAGGAGGGGTCGGCCGTGCCCCGCGTTTCCAGGCCGATCGATCGCGCCGCAGCTTCGTCCTGCGACTGCCAGTCCAGCGTGTTGTCGTCGCGCCCGTGCCGGAAATGCAGAAAACATCGCGCCGCGGCCAGAAAATCGAATGCCGCTTCCGCGTCGCCGCGCGCGCTCTGGAACACTCCGCCGCGTTGCCGCGGCCACTCCTTCGTCTCTTTCAAGTGGAACAGCACCGCGAACCAGACGGCCAGTGAGTAGTCGCGCAAACCGCCGGGGCAGTCCTTGATATTCGGCTCAAGATGAAAGATCGTGTTGCCGAACTTGGCGTGCCGCGCACGCGCAACCTCGCCCAGCTTTTGCGTAATGGTCGACCATTCGCTCAGCACAAGGCCGGGGAAAGTGACCTGGTGAAGCTGCTGGTACAGCGGAAACTGCCCGGCCAGAAAACGCCGGTCGAGCGTGGCCAGCGTGAATTCCAGGTTGTCGGGATCGAACCGTCCTGCTTCCTTCACGGTGCGAGAGCTGGGGCTGGCGCGCAAGCCAATGTCCCACATGCCCTGGATGATGGCCCGCACCGCTTCTCGCGACTGCTCCTCGACCTTCTCGTCGGCAAAGGTGAAAAGCACGTCGATGTCCGAATAGGGGAAGAGATCCTTGCGACCGTAGCCGCCCAGCGCCAGCAGGGCCACGTTCTGCGCAGGCAAATCGACAAATGCCCGGCGCCACATCTCAATCAGAATGCGGTCCACCACCGCGGAGCGCCGCCGGATGGCCGCCGTACCGTCTCCGGTGCGGTCGCAGGTCTGGCGCACAAGCGCCATCTCCCGCGTATATTGCTCCCGAAGATCGTCCACTGCCACAGTGACTGCACTCATAGGGTATTGTTTGCTCGGACCGGCCAAAGCAAGAAGGGGTTGTTACAAGAATAAGCGATCTTTGCCCAAGAGAGGAGGTTTTCGTGCCGCAGGTTGAGAATCGCTGCGGACGACGCCGTTTTTCATGCGCCGCCGCCCACCCTCTGCGCCCCGAACATCGTCTGACACTATTTGTAAGCTTCGCGCCGCGCGGAAGGATGCCGCTGGTCATTTCCCGCCGCTCGAGACCGTGACCCCAGTCACGGGAGAATGCCAAGGCGATGAGTACACTGCACGCGAGATGGCGGCACTCTCTTTTTCGGCCAGCGCCGGGGAGGCGCTTGTGCTCGGACTCGCCACGGGGCCGGTCTGCCTGGCAACCTGCGGGCCGGTGGTAGTGCCCTGGATGTTGGTTCAGCCCCAGGGACTGCGGGGTCACAGCCGCCAATTATTTCTCTTTCTGGCCGCGCGCCTCGCCGGCTATCTGGTGTTCGCATGCGCAGTTTGGCTTGTGGGATCGGCGATTCCCCACGCCCTTCCCCAGGCATGGACCGGGCGCTCCTGGCTGATGGGCGCAGTCCAGGTCCTGCTCGCCGGGGCTCTCGTGGTGTATGCGGCAGGCTGGTCGCACCGGCGATGCGTCGTGGCGAAAACCACCGGCAATCTGGTCCAGATCGGCGAAGCGCCTGTCGTGAAGCGTTCGGGAGCGCTGGCCCTGGGATTCCTGACGGGAATCAATCTTTGCCCGCCTTTTCTCGTAGCTGGCGTCCGCGCCGCGCAACTTGCCCACCTGTCCGCGGCGCTTTGGTTCTTTTTTTGCTTCTTTGCCGGAACCGCAGTCTGGTTCTTTCCGTTCTTATCCTTAGGATTCCTCAAACGAACGCCGGCAATCGTCACAGTGGCCCGCATGGTCGCTGTATTGCTGGCCTGCTGGTATGGCTTTTCCGGGATATCCATCCTGATCGAGAGGACATTTCATGGCTAGTCGTTCCTCTGCTCTTGCGCGGCCGCCGGCCTTCCGCGGCGTCGGCCGGTCCATTCTGCTCACCCTGCCCATGGCGCTGTGGTCGCTGCTGATGTTCACACCCTCATTCCAGCACGCAAGCGGCGATCACTACATCGGCGCTGCCGCGGTCATCCTCTTCATGACCGGGCTCTTTTTTCTGATGATGCGCACCGGAGAAACCTATCGCTGGCGGCGCATCTTCTTTGTCGCCTTGGGCTTTCTGTTCCCAGTGGGATTCATCGCCGCCCTGGTTGCCGAGCGCGGCACCATGAGCATTCCTATCAGCCGCATGGTCTCGGGCGACACGCCCTTCTGTTTCATGGTCACTCCGTCCATAATTTTGCCCGCGGCGTTTGCGCGCACCGTTATTTTCCCTGGGTCGATACTGCCTACTGCAAGCAATCCCCACTCCATCGCCATCATGATTGGCCTCTGGTTCGCCTTGACCCTGGTGATGGGCAAGGCCTGGTGCAGTTACGCATGCTTCTTCGGTGGCATCGAGGAAGGTTTTGCCGCGCTCCCCAAACGCCGCAGGCTGCACCGCTTCATCACCCGCTTCGGTGCTCAACTGCGGCTCATCCCCTGGGCCATTCTGGTCTTCGTGGTACTGGTTTCTGCGGCGATTTTTGAGCCCGTTTACTGCATGTGGCTTTGCCCCTTTAAAGCAGTCACGGAGTTTCCCGCGGTGCGCAACGTGGAGACAGCCATTCAGATGGTAGTTTTCATCGCTCTGTTCGTGGGCCTGGTGGTGGTGCTGCCGTATCTGACCAAGAAACGCACGCAGTGCGGCTTCTTTTGCCCATTCGGCGCCTTTCAATCGCTGTTCAACAAGATCAACCTCTTCGAAATCCGCATCAACCGCGAGAAGTGCGTGGATTGCGGCCTCTGCCAGACAAGTTGCCCGACGGTTGCGCTCTCGAAGGATTCCATCCGCGAAGGAAAAACCTTGCTCAATTGCATGAAGTGCGGCGCCTGTGTCGACGCCTGCAAAAAGGATGCGGCCGTCTGGCACCTCAAGGGAACGCCGGTGGCCGCCAAACCCGAGCGCGCCCGTCTGCTGTTTCTTTACGGTACCTGGGCGCTGGCCACCATGTTTGGCGGCAGCGTTCTGGCCAACGGCGTCCACACCCTCATCGGATTCCTGCCCCTGAAGTGAATCCTCGAAGTGATTCCTGGAAGTGAAGGAGCACCGCATGCGCACACGCATTCTTACCATTCTGGCTTACACCGGCGCAGCATTGACGCTCGTCGTCGCCGTCTGTGTTCCATTTGTCCTGATGGGAGCCTTCAGCAACGCCGTTGCGCACGCCGGATTGCACATCGACGCCGCATACAGCGGCGGCACGGTCGCGCGCACAATTGATCGCGGTCGCTACACGATCGTGGTCTACCAGCCGGTCGAACCTCGACTGCTCGAGCGCATTGAACCGTTCGTCCAAATCGTTTTTGAGCCTGCCGAATCGCTCCCTGCGCACGTGAGCGATGAGATCGATCTCGATGGCGACGGCCGGCCGGATGTGCGGGTCAGTTTTAACGTGCCCGCCGATGCCAACGCGCCCCTGCGCGGGGACGTAACGGCCCTCAATGCAACCTACATTTCGCTCACCAACGTAGCCGGCGAGTCGTTTTCTCGGATGGTAGTGCGCGCCGGCAAACAAATCGTGGTGCGCATCCCGCTGCATGAAGGCCCAGCTCGCCGTTAACGCGGGCGCTTTCCGGCTTTCTTGTTCCCTCAGTACCTTAGTCCCTGTCTCACTGCGGAAACGGCACGAACTTGTCCGCGCACGATGCCGGGTTGCCTTCCGCCGGTGCGCCCTTAAGCGTCGAGTCCTCGCCCGCGGGTAGTTGCAGGTTGGTCGGCTCGGGTCCCAGCGTTATGTCGGCGTGATCGACCTGGTACGTATATTTTGCGTTGTCGGTAATCTGAACGCCGTTGAGCGTGGCCGCAATCCGGTAATCGTGCCCGTAGCCGTTGAAGGTAATTTTGCCCCCACCGCTCACCCGCACATTGTGCAGACTAATGTCGCGCATGGTGGGCGGAGAATTGCCTTGCAGCGGGCCGTTCGCCGAATACGCCGTGTCCAGCGTGATGGGGTTGGGCGAATTGCGGATGCACAAGTCGTCGTAGACCACGTCCTCGGTCAGCCCGCCGCGCGAGCCATTCGACTTGATGCGGATGCCGGCGTCGGTGCCGTCGAGCGAGAGATCGAAGACGCGAATCTTGCTCACGCCGCCATTCGTCTCGCTGCCGATCGACATGCCATGGCCCCAGTAAAAGTGATTGTGGCTGATGGTAATGTTGGTCGCGCCGCCCGGTCCGCCCTTGATGGCAATATTGTCGTCGCCGTCGCGGATAAAGCTGTGCGTGATGGTCACGTTCTTCGCGCCATTGCCGGGATCGATTCCGTCCGTGTTGCGCGACAGCGGGTGCTCCGAGTCGGCCACGCGATGCGGAGTGTCGATCTTCACGCCCCACACCGTGAAGCCGTTGCCGTGGTTGTATGAAACGTGAAAGTTAGGCGAGTTCTTGAGCGTAATGCGGTACAGCGTAAAGTTGTCGGAATCGTTGGCCACAATCAGCCGCGGCACCTGCTGGCCGCCGCCGTCGCGTGCCTGCTGCGCAAGGTCCCACCAGGAGTATTGCGAGCCCAGCATCTTTTCGCCGCCGCGGCCGTCGATCGTGCCGTCACCCATGATCCCCGCGTCGCGCGCGCCGTCCACCGCAATCAGCGGCTTGCAACCGCGACCCCCTCCGTGGCTCACAATGCCGCAACTTCCCGGCGAAACCGCGAAGACCGCAGGATCGCGCGAGGCATAAAGCGTCACGCCCAGTCCCACAATCAGCGTCACTTCGGGGCGCAGCTCCAGCGGCCCACTTAGAAATGCATTGTTCGTTTCGTTCACGTGCAGCAGCACGGCGCGCCCTTTGCCGCATTTGTCGATAGCTTTTTGAATGCGCGCGGTGTCGAGCTTTTGCTCGTCCGCCGGCGCCAGGGTGTGCCCCTGGCTTTGCAATTGCGCGTCCAGAGTGGTGCAAAGCTGCGGGAAAAATGGCTCAATCACGGTGCGCGTGTCCTGTGCGCAGAGCAGGAAGGCCTGGCTGAGCGGGAGGAGGGCGAAAAGCGCAAGTCGGCGATGCAAGTGGGCTGCTCCTTGAAGGGTGTGAGGGGCCGGGATCGGTCACCCCCCGGACTCTAGGATAATTCGCCCACTGGGAGGTTTGTCACGAGATTGCGATCGGCAGCCGGAGAGCCGGAAAGACCGTTTAGTGTTCGCGGACGGCTGCGACCTCGCTTTTCCCGATGAATTGCGGATCGAATGCTGCCAGCATCTCGCCGAGCCCGGAGAACTGGGAAGCGGGCTTGAAATCGGAGTTGATGGATGTGGCCACCATGATGCTCCTGCCGTGGACGTCCAGGACCTGGTCGCCGGGGGCCGAAGTCAAACGAGCTACCTCCATGCGCACCGCGACGGGAGAGATCGAGCGCCGGACTACAGCCATCAGACTGTTCCGGCCCCAATGGAAGAGCCGGTCTTCAGAGCGCAACGACTGCGTCAGGTACTGGGCTACGTTGATCAGGTAGTCGGCCCCTGCTTCCTCTCCGTAGCGCTCCTCAATGGTCTCGAGCATCGTGAGTTTGAAAAGGATCACGTACGTGTGATGATCGGCGCCGAAAAGAGGCGTCAGCAGTTCCTTGGCTTGCGAGGGTCCGGGCAGGCCGGTGGGTCCCTGGCAGTTGTCCCATTCGCAGTTCGCCGGTGGCTCCCATTCGGCCGCGGGATGCTCATTGGTGTGGGCGTTCTTTTCCTGCTCCTTTCCGGCAACGGTGGACCGGTGCTGCGCGAGGCCGAGATTGATTGCGCTCACCAACTCGTTCTTCCTGCAAGGCTTGGTGAGAAATCGGAAAATGTTGCCCTCGTTGACTGCGGCAATTGCTGCGTCAAGGTCCGTAAAGCCGGTCAGCAACATTCTCACCGTGTCCGGCGCGTCTTTTCGGATGCGCGCCAGGAACTCGGCGCCATTCATGCCCGGCATGCGCATGTCGGAGATAACCACCGCGAATGGGCCATTCTGTTCGACTGCGGCCAGCCCCTTTTCGCCGCTGTTGGCGGTGTAGATATGGAATTTGTCGTGCAACATTCTTCTCAGGGCATCAAGAACAAGGGGCTCATCGTCCACGAAGAGAACTTTTCCAGTCACAATGCTCTCCTGAGCGCAGTGTTTCCCGCCGGATGCGCTCGCGCTTGCGGAGGCAAGGCGCAAAGGCGGACCCGTGCCGCTTGTGGCGGACGCGCGCCGCTTGTGGCGGACGCGCGCCACGCAGCGGGCGAGGAGGCGCTCACCTGCTCCATCGGCGCAATCCATCGCGGCAATCAGTGTCGATTCGTGAAAACCTCCACTTTTGCCGATGTGCATAGGATGAGCGCCGGCTCGCGTTTGCGCCGGACGGCAGAGGCACGCCATGAGCCCTGATTTGGAAACATACGACTACCGATTGCTTGCCATCCCGCTGTTGTTCTCCATCGCGACCGCGGCCGCGGCGCTGGAACTGGCAGGCCGGGTGGCTGCTCATCGCGGGCGCGCCGCCCGGAAATGGCTGGCGGCCGGCGCCGTTGCCATGGGGACCGGGCTATATGCGATGCATCTCACGGGGATGCTCGCCTATCGCTTCCCGATCGCGGTCGAATACCATCTGCCCACGCTGGCCATCTCCTGGCTGGGAGGGGCATTTGCCGCCCTGGCCATTGTGCATGTGGCAAGCCGCGAGTCTATGACGCCAGCCTGGCTTGCCGCCGGCAGCCTCGCGGTGGGCGCCGGCATTGCCGTCATGCAGTTCGCCGCCATGGCTGCGCTGCGGCTGGCCGCGGTGCATCAGTACCGCAGCGGAGCGTTGCTCGCCTCCATCGTTCTGGACATCCTGATTTCGCTCGTGGGCCTCATGCTGATCTCTCACTCGCGCGACGAGAATCACGACTGGACCGCCAAGCTGGCCATCGCATTGGTCATCGGGCTCGCTGTTCCCTTAGTGCATTTCATAAGCATGTCGGCGGTCAGCTTTCTGCCCACTGGGATCGCGCCCCATCTCGAAGGTTGTTTCGCGTTTACACCTTTGGCGACCGCCGGTATGGTCGGCGCCACGTTTCTGGTTCTGGGTTCCGCGGTGATCGCCGCGCGCGCTGACCGGTTGCGGGCCGCTCGCAAGCTGTCGCTGTACGACGAGCACAGCATGCTGCGCGCCCTCATCGACAACATGCCGGACTTCATGTACGTGAAGGACACCCGAAGCAGATTTATCGTGGCCAATGCCCACACGGCACGCGAAGCGGGGCTGGATTCCCCGGAACAGTTGCTGGGAAAGACCGACTTCGACTTCTTTCCGCGCGAGTTCGCCAGCGTTTACTTTGCGGACGAGCAGAACGCCATGCGATCCGGCCGACCCCTGCACAGCCATGAGGAGAAGGGCGTAGACCGGGCAGGGAACGAAATCGATATCCTCACGACCAAGGTTCCGGTGCGCGACCACAGGGGACGTGTGATCGGCATCGCCGGCATCGGCCGCGACATCAGCGCCCGCAAGAAGATGGAGAATGCATTGCGGGAGGCCGAGCAGAGGTACCGCGGAATCTTCGACAACGCCATCATGGGCATCTTCCAGAGCTTGCCGGACGGCCGCATCCTGGGCGTGAACCGATCCATGGCGGAAAGCTACGGCTACGATTCGCCGCAGGAGATGATGGCGAGCGTCAGCGACATTTCCCGCTTATACGTGGATCCGGCACGCCGCGACGAATTCAAGCGGCTGCTGGAAGAAGGGGGATCGGTAGAGAACTTTGAATGCGAGCTCTATCGCAAAGACGGAAGCAGGACCTGGATGGCGATGAGTGCCTGGACGGTTCTTGAGAACGGCGTTGTTGTCCGCTACGAAGGCATCAGCGAAGACATCAGCGCCCGCAAAGAGATGGAGATTGCGCTGCGGGAGACGGAGCAGAAGTATCGCGGCATCTTCGACAACGCGATTGTCGGCATCTATCAGAGCACGCCGGACGGACATCTGCTGAGCTTGAACGCGGCCATGGCCGCGAGTTTCGGCTACGACTCGACGGAGGAGGCGCTGCGCTGCACCACAGAGATTTCAAGCCAGTGGTATGTCGATCCCAGGCGTCGCGAGGAGTTCAAGCGCCTGATGGAGCGGGACGGGTCGGTGCAGAGCTTCGAAAGCGAGTTCTATCGCAAGGATGGGAGCAGGTTCTGGCTGGCGATGAGCGCCCGTGCCATTCGCGAAGACGGCGTGGTGGCCCGCTATGAAGGCATGAGCGAAGACGTGACCGAGCGAAAACAACTGCGGGAGCAGCTGTTGCAGGCGCAAAAGCTGGAGTCGGTTGGCCAGCTTGCGGCCGGAATCGCCCACGAGATCAATACGCCCACCCAGTACATCGGAGACAACGTGCGCTTCCTGAAGGACGCGTTCCTTAACCTCAAGGGCTTGCTGACAAGCTATGAGCAGTGTTTTTCCGCGGTCGGCAAGAACCAGTTTTTCCGCGAGCCGCTTGAAATAGCAGCGGCGGCGGCGGATCAAGCCGACGCCCCATATCTGCTGGAGGAGATTCCCAAGGCCATCGATCAAACCCTCGAAGGCGTGGGCCGTGTGGCTGCGCTGGTCAATGCCATGAAGGAGTTTTCGCATCCCGACGTGAAAGAAAAATCCCTGCTGGACCTTAACCGGGCCATCGCCGGTACCATCACGGTGGCGCGCAACGAGTGGAAGTACGTGGCCGAGCTGGAAACCGATTTCGACCCTTCGCTGCCGCCGGTCTCATGCCATCCGGGCGAGTTCAACCAGGTGATTCTGAATCTCATCGTCAATGCGGCGCATGCGATTGGAGACGTCGCACGCCAGGGTGGCCGGAAAATGGGCGTCATCCGCGTGCAAACGCGGAAATGCGCGGACTGGGCCGAGATCCGCATTGAAGACACAGGCACGGGAATCCCGGAGAAGGTCCGATCGCGCATCTTCGATCCCTTCTTCACCACCAAGGAGATCGGCAAGGGAACGGGGCAAGGGCTGGCTATTGCGCGTTCGGTCGTCGTGGATAAGCATGGCGGGAGTCTTCACTTTGAAACTGAGGAGGGGCGGGGCACTACGTTTATCGTTCGCCTCCCTTACGAAGGCAAAGCTCTTCCGGCGAAAGCGGTGGCGGCATGAAGCGCATCCTGTTCGTAGACGATGAGAGCCGGGTTCTGGACGGACTGCGCCGCATGTTGTATGCGGAGCGAAAACGCTGGGAGATTGAGTTTGCGCTGGGCGGAGAGGCCGCGCTACAGGCCTGCGAGGTGGAAGCGTTCGACGTCGTCGTATCCGACATGCGCATGCCGGGCATGGACGGCGCCACCCTTTTGGGCCACATTCGCGATCGCTATCCAAGCAGCGCGCGCGTCATCCTCAGCGGATATGCCGAGCCCACACTGTCGACCCGGGCAGTTTCGGTGGCGCACCGATTCCTGGCCAAGCCCTGCAATGCGTCTGAACTGCAATCCATCATCGACCGTTTGTGCGCACTGCAGGATCTGCTCTGCGCACCAGAGCTGCGCAGGATTGTCGGCACCATTGGGCAGCTGCCTTCGCTGTCAAATACCTACACATCGCTTACCCAGGCAGTTAGGGATCCGGATGCATCCGTGGATAAAGTTGCAGACATCATAGAGCAGGACGTGGCCATGGCCGCCAAGGTATTGCAGCTTGTGAACAGCGCATTTTTCGGGCTGGCGCGAAGAGTGACCACGCTGCAAACCGCAGTGGGCTACCTCGGAATGGAGACCATCAAGAACCTGGCTCTGGCCTCGGAGGCTTTCAGGGTGTTTGTGCCTCACCCGCGCGTCCCGCTGTCGGCGTTTGAGGCCGTTCAGCTGCATGCTCACCGCTCCGCTGCCATTGCCGCCGTGCTCCCGATGGAGCCGGCAATCCGCGATGCCACCGTGGTGGCCGCGCTGCTCCACGACGTGGGCAACCTGGTACTGGGTAGCGCCCTGCCCGATGTGTTTTGTAACGCGCGCACTATGGCCGCAGAGCGCGGATGCGAGGTGTTTGAGGCGGAAGAGGAGTTGCTGGGAACTTCGCACGCTGAGATTGGCGCCTACTTGCTCGGGCTGTGGGGCTTGCCCAACATTGCCGTAGAGGCCATCGCACACCACCACCGGCCCGACCGCATCCCGCACTCCGGTTTCGATTGCTCGGTGGCCGTTTATATGGCAGACCTGCTGGACGAGGAGCTGGAGGCTCATCCTCAGGATGAAACAGGGCACGAAATCGCAGAGCCCATTCGCAAGTGCCTGGAGGCTCTGGACGTTTTGCCTAGATTCGCAGAGTTCCGCGAGCTCGCGTTACAGGCTCGTCGTTGAAGGCGCGGAATCCTGGCATTCGTACCGCCGGTCCTAGGACCGGCGGTAGTGCAGGCCACTAGGCCCGCATGCCTCCAAAGGCCACCGCGAATCCACGCGTTCTAAAGCTCACAGCGCGTTTTCGCCACGCTCGTCGTTGCGGATGCGAATCGCCTCGCCAACTGGGCTAATAAAGATCTTGCCGTCGCCGATGCGTCCGGTCCGCGCCGCCCCCACAATGGCCTGTATCGCCTTTTCTTTCATATCGTCATGAACCACCATCTCGATCTTCACCTTGGGAAGAAGATCCACGGTATACTCACGGCCGCGGTAAAACTCCGTGTGGCCCTTCTGGCGGCCGTGGCCGCGGGCCTCAAGTATCGTCATGCCTTCAATGCCGGCTTCCAGCAGCGCATCCTTCACCGCATCCAGCTTGGAGGGTTGTAACACGGCTTCAATCTTCAACATATGCAGAAATTCCTCGTTCGATAGCGTAACAGGTGGGGCGGGTTGTCTGCCGCCCGTATTTCCCAAAAACAGCTTCTACTCCCGGATTCCGAGCTTTCTTTTACCGGGACAAAAAGCGCCCGATCCAGCGTGAAAGGCTAGAACCTAGTAACCAGCGGCTACGAATTGAAATCGTAGCCCTCTTCCCCGTGCTGCGAGAGATCCAGACCCGCCTGCTCCTGCTCGGGAGTCACGCGCAGTCCCATGATCTTATCCACAACGACGAGCAGAATCAATGTGCCTGCGATGGAAATCCCCCACGCCACCCCCACCCCGGCGAGCTGGTTCAGGATCTGCCCCCAATGCCCGTCGATGGCGCCCGTGGGAATATTGTTTCCCGCCGCGTCCTTTCCATAGATCGGGTTGATGACGCTGGCGGCAAACACGCCGGTCAGCAATGCACCCAGTGTCCCCCCGGCTCCGTGCACGCCAAACGCGTCCAGCGAGTCGTCGTAACCGAAGAGCGACTTCACCCCAAACACCATAAACGAGCAGAAAAATCCCGCTGCCAGGCCGATGAGCATCGCCGACATGGGCTGCACAAAGCCCGAGGCCGGCGTAATCGCCACGAGCCCGGCAACCGCGCCTGAAATAGCGCCAAGGGCCGTCGGCTTGCCATTGTGAAACCACTCAAAAATCGTCCATCCCAGAGCCGCGGCCGCCGTGGCGAAGTGCGTGTTCACAAAGGCGCTTGTGGCCAGTGGGCTCGCCCCCAGCGCACTGCCGGCGTTAAAGCCGAACCAACCCACCCACAACAGACACGCGCCAATAAAACTAAGCACCATGGAGTGCGGCGGCATGGCCGTGTGCGGGTAGCCGATACGTTTGCCCAGGTAAAGCGCACAAATCAGTGCCGAGACGCCGCTGGTGATATGCACTACCGTTCCGCCGGCAAAGTCCAGGCTGGGAATGTGCCCGCCCGTCGCGTTCAACAGCCCGCCCACGCCCCACACCATGTGCGCCATCGGGCAGTAGACCAGCAGCGACCACAGCGAGAGAAACACCGCCATCGAGCTGAACTTCATGCGCTCGGCAAACGCTCCCGTGATCAGCGCCGGCGTGATGATGGCGAACATCAGCTGGTAGATCATGTACGTCTGCTCGGGAATCGTGGCCGCGTAATCGGTATTCGGAGTCAGCGTGACGCCGCGCAGGAACACGTGCTCAAACCCGCCCACGAACATATTTCCGTGGCCGAAGGCCAGAGAGTATCCCACCAGCGCCCACAGAATGCTCACCAGACCCATCATGGCGAAACTCTGCATCATGGTGCTGAGAATGTTCTTCCTGCGCACCAGGCCGCCATAAAAAAGCGCCAGCCCTGGGCCCGTCATCAGCAGAACCAGCGCCGCCGAGGTCAGCATCCATGCGTTGTCGCCGGACATCTGGGCGTTCTGAACAGCCTGCTGCAGTGCGGCGATCTGCCCTTGTGTCGCTGGCGCCTGCGCCGCTGGGGCCGTGGCCGGGGTCGCCGCTGCTGTCTGCGCAAAGGTCCACGCGGGAATCCCAATCAGCGCAAGGAAAATCAACATTTTAAACCATTTGCGACACATGAAATCTCCACTCCCAAAATCGTTCAGACGCACGGAGCGCTGGAATCGTTGTCGGTTGTCCCTCGCTGGCTAAGGCAGGCCACGCCAAGCACACGGGGCGGTTTTTACCGGTGGCCGGAGAACCGCAACAAGCCACCGGACAGATGATATAGAAAGCTGGACTTTGCTTTCGTATCATTTTCGTAAAGGCGCACAAATAACGCAAGTTTTTGCCAAATCCTGATTGATTCTTCATCCATTTCGTGGCGTCGACGGGAAAACTCACTTCCTTCGTTCCTGTCACTACTTTCACTCCGCCCACACTTCGCCTCACGGCACGCCCCAAGCTATACTTGATCCATGGCGTCTCCCGTAGAGCGTGACCGGTATCTGTTCGGAGCGCTCGATAGCAGCGTAAAAAATCGCATCAAAGTGAGAGAAGCCAGCTACGGCTACGAGCAGCCGGAAGGCGTTCTTCTCACCTCCCTCGATCTCGCCGTCAACTGGATTCGCAAGAACTCCATCTGGCCCGTGACCTTCGGCCTGGCCTGCTGCGCCATTGAAATGATGTCCACAGGCGCATCGCGCTTCGACATCGCCCGCTTCGGCGCCGAGGTCTTCCGGCCCTCCCCGCGCCAGGCTGACCTCATGATCGTGGCCGGGCGCGTCGCGCAAAAGATGGCCCCGGTGCTCCGCCGCCTCTACGACCAGATGCCCGAGCCCAAATGGGTCATTTCCATGGGCGCTTGCGCCACCTCGGGTGGCGTCTTCAACAACTATGCCCTGGTGCAGGGCGTTAATCAGATCGTGCCCGTCGACGTTTATGTTCCCGGCTGTCCGCCACGGCCCGAGCAGCTCATCTACGCGATTAATCTTCTTCAGGAGAAGATCCAGCACGAGCCGCGCAGCCTCCTCAAGACCCTCAACGTCGGCTAGCGCGCCGGCCAACTAAACGCCGCGTCCGTGCCCCATCCATCTCCGCGCTTTTGCGGAAATGAGTAGGATCGCAAGGACTCCGTCGTCCTTCTACGTATCTCCGGCTCTCTTGGCAACTCGTGCGCATCTACGCCTGCAATGTCCGTCCCCCCTTCGCTATCGTCCTCAGTTTTGTCTATTCTGGATAGAGAACCTCGGGAGCTCTCTGTCTAGATGAACCGCTTGCTGTTTTTTTCTTTGAAGTTGCGCCAGCTTGGCATTCCGGTCCAGCTCGTTTTTATTTTTTTGTGTTTGTTCTGCTTTCCGGCTCTGCATGCGCAAGGCGCATTTACCGTGGTCGGTCCCGACGGAGGCGATGCGCGCGCCTTTGCCTCCGTGCCCGGCCAGCCCAATCATCTCTATCTCGGCACCACCAACAGTTGGCTCTACGAGTCCTTAGATGAAGGTGCTACCTGGCGTCGCCTGGCCAAGCTCGACCGCGGCGACGGCTTTGTCATTGACAGCATTGTGGTCGATTCCGCGCATCCCTCTACGCTTTTCGTAGGGGCGTGGAAGAATACCGACGACGGCGGTCTGTGGATTAGCCATGACGCAGGACGCACCTGGCATGAAACCGCGTTCTTCAAGGGCCAGCCGATTTACGCCTTGACGCAGGCCCCCTCCGATCCCCACATGCTTTTTGCAGGAACCCTCCAGGGCGTCTACCGCTCCAGCGATTCCGGCGCAACCTGGACGCAGATCAGCCCGCCTGGCAGTCACGAAATCCACGAAATTGAATCTCTGGCTGTCGATCCCGCAGATCCCGGCACCGTTTACGCAGGAACATGGCACCTGCCCTGGAAGACCACCGACGGCGGCAAGACCTGGCGCAACATCAAGGAAGGATTGATCGTTGACTCCGATGTTTTTTCCATCATCGTCGATCCCGAACACCCGCACATCGTGTACTTGAGCGCGTGCAGCGGCATCTACAAGAGCGAGAACGCCGGCACCCTCTTCCACAAGATTCAGGGCATTCCTACTGAGGCGCGGCGCACCCGCGTCCTGATGCAGGACCCTGAAAACCGCCAGATCGTCTACGCCGGAACCACCGAGGGCCTCTACAAAACCGTGAACGGCGGAAAGACCTTCACGCTCATGACGAGCTCCGACGTCGTCATCAACGACGTCTATGTCGATCCCGGCAACTCCAATCGCGTGCTTCTGGCCACGGATCGCGGCGGGGTTCTCACGAGCAACGATGCGGGTGTTACGTTTACGCCGTCGAATTTGGGCATTTCCGAGCGCAAGATTACCGCCCTGCTCGTCGACCGCAACGATCCCACTCATTTCTACGCAGGCGTGGTCAACGACAAGCAATTCGGCGGCGTCTTCCGGTCCGTCGATGCCGGCGCGCACTGGGAGCAGTTGGGTGCAGGACTCGACGGGCGCGACGTGTTTGCACTGGCCGAAACCAAGGATGGGGCCATCGTGGCCGGAACCAGCCACGGCATTTTTGTTCTGGGTGCTCCAGCCGATCCGCCGGCGACAGCTGGCGATCCGGCTCCCGCTGGCCCTTCAGCAGGCGCGCTCATCTGGCAGCCGCGCAATGCCATTGCAAACACGCTGTTTAAGACTGCGACGGAGGTTCATCGCGGCACTAAGGTCAACATAGAAAAGCAAGTTAAGGCGCCGGTGGTGCAGTTTGAAAGTCTCGTCAACGCGCTCGACGTCTCCGGCGACGTGTGGGTCGCTGCCAGCCATTACGGTCTGCTCACCAGCCAGGATCAGGGCGCCACATGGCAGGGCGGGCCGGTGATGGGCTCCGGCGATTACCTCTCTGTCACCGCACATGCCAACGACATGGTCGCGGCGCGCGACGACAGTGTGGTCATCTCCAGCGACGCTGGCAAGTCCTGGTTTCCCATGGGGATGCCCACGGTGCTCACGCATATTCACCGCGTGGTATTTTTGCCCGACGGCACGCTCTGGCTGGGCGCTCGGGAGGGCGTTTTCTTCACGCGGAACCTGGGCAAGACGTGGCTGTGGATCAATCGTCTTCCGCTGCGGGACATCGACGATCTCAGCTACGATTCAGATTCGAAACGAGTTCTGGTCAGTTCGCGTACAGGGGATGAGATATATGCCATCGACCCTAAAACCATGACGTGGGTGTGGTGGCCGACGGGTTACCAGATTGCCCTGATCCGCGTGGCCGGGGACCGGCTGGTCGCAGCGTCGCTCGATGACGGGGTTCTGGTGGGGCCCAAAGTGCCGCCCGCGCCTAATCCGCCGGTGGATGCACCCGCGCTGCCGCCGCCATCGGGGAAATAGCGGCCCATCATCGTGATAGAGACACGCGCGATTTTTTGCGTGCGCTAAGGCCCACATTTCCTATAAGTTATGTGGAATCAACGCAAATGTTCGCTTGTCGAGTGCCGAGACCCGGCCAAATGTTCGCTTAGATGGTGTCATTCACCGCGCAAATGTTGGCTCGGGCGGTTGCGATTTTTCGAGGGGAATACCTTGAAATTGGCCATTTAATTGGTGAGTGGAACCGTGAAATTGACCCAATAAGAGCAAATGTTCACAGAGAATTTCCCATCGGATCGATTAAACAGGGGATATGTACCCCAAAAGCGGGTTTTGGGTGCGCTTTGGGCGGGTTTTGCATTCCAGAAAGCGTTTTCTGGGGGCAAATCGCGGCAAGAGCCGCGGGCGCCCGGGCTCGCCGGTCAAGGGCCGTTCCCCAACTACGACGCGAGAGCCGGGGTTGACGGCAGCGCGCAGTGGTAATACGATGTGTATATACAAATGCGGTACGACTGGGACCCACGCAAGAACCGCGAGAACCAGCGCAAGCACGGCGTCGGCTTCGAACAGGCGGCGCTGGGTCTTCGAAGACGAAAACTGCCTCGTCAGCATGGACCGCGTGGATGAGATGGGTGAACAGCGATGGCACGCGCTCGGCGCGGTTTCGCTCGAGGCCGGAATCGTATTGGTAATGCTGGTCGCACATGCCTACAGAGAGGAGGAAGGCGATGGCGAAGAGATTATCCGCATCATCTCCGCGCGAAGAGCTGGTAAGGATGACGTCAGAAGATATCAGAAACAGGAAGTGGACTGAGGCCGAAAAGGAAGCGGTGCGACGCGGGGCCGCGAAGCAGGCCGCAGGCGACGATTCGGACATCGACTACTCCGACATTCCGCGGCTTACGGCGGATCAACTCGCGCAGATGGTGCGGCTGCGTGGTCCGCGGCGCAAGCAGGCGGTCAGCGTCCGCCTCGATCCCCAGGTGCTCGATTGGCTCAAATCGAAAGGCGAAGGCCATCTCACCCGGATCAACGACATTCTCACCAACCTGATGGAAGCGGAGCGGCGCGCAGGCTCGGGAAATTAATCGCGCGGACCCAGTGTTTCCTTATCCGCCGTAATCAGCTCGACATGCTTACCGTTCCACGGGTCGGCCAGAATACTGCATTTGCAGTAGTTTTCTACTGCAATCGCTGCCTCCGGCGGTTGGCCTCGATCCCGGTGAGATCTCTCAATTGGGATGAGGGCGCCGGGAATGAGGGGCTACCGGAGCGACCGGGCAGGAATCGCCCTCGGGACTTGGGCATTTGTCGCGGACGATCCTGTTAGGCCGTGGGCTCATTGCTGCCAATTGAGGTTTGCAGTCTCCCCGGTCCCCAAGGGCGAGGGACCGGGGGCACCCTCGGGGCGGTTTTGGGGGAGTCGAGGGCGAGGCCACCCGCCTGATCCTAAAACGAACGATAAGGCTGACTCGGAGTACGATTGTGTCAAGTGTCTACCTTAGATCCAAGCAAAGGCATTGATGCCGGACTATTTCAGCGACCATTGGGCCAATTGACGGAAACAATGGCGCAGAAGATTCAGCGCGAGGCTCCGCGAATCCTACCAGCACCTGAATATGTTTGCGTTGACATGTTCGTGATGTTGCGACAGGCCCTGTGCACCTACAGTCTTCTCTTTTATCTCGCTTCTGAAGAGCGGCGGAAGAGCGACTCCTTTATGAGAAATGAATACTCTATTGTCGCGTCGCAGACAGTTCGGTCAATGATTGATTGCCTTTACAACATCACGTTCATTTTAGAAAACCCAAGTGTGCACGGTGAGATGTTCCGTAAAAGCGGTTTCAAAAAAGTACTAAAGAATCTTGATGAAGATACACAAAGGTACGGAGGCCAACGCGATTGGGATGACTATTTGCTGCGTGCACGAGCGATGGTGGACCAAGGCTTAAATGAAACCAAAATTACCAAGGCAGACTTACTCACGAACAGCGACTTCCCGACGCTGGGCGCTTACTTGGGGAGCAAACAAAAGGGCGGCGTGTTGTCCCCTCATCAGCGGTTCCTTAAGACATTTACCTATGGTCCCTGGCGTGAATATTCGGCTGTTTCGCATGGTGGTTTTGAGGGCCTGATTAATATCGCGAGATTTCTAGTCCCGGACGTTGCGCCCCACGAAGTGCGTCACCTAATCGACGACAATTTTGTGATGGCGAACTCTCAACACTTGTTTAGGGCGTCATATATTGTCCTCTGCACGATCACAGAGCTGCAACTATACTTTCACTTTCGGGACGCAAACATCGATTCGCGAATCCATGTGGTCTGGGACGCGATAAGGAAGAATTTCGAAGCGGGCGAACTCTACGATCAGCGTTACGCTCAACTGATGAGGGATAAGGGCATCCATCCCTGAATCGTGTGAATATAAGGCACACCCCGGGCGGGTGACCCCGATCTCGGCAAGCTCTCTAAACCACGATTAGGGTGCCCCCGGGTCCCGCGCTTTCGGGGACCGGGGTGGGAATCCTCCTGTCCCCCCAGTTCATCGCGTAGAAGAATATTCTCAACGTGCATGAAAGGCGAGCGCATTCGTTATCAGCAAACGGGGGAGTTTCGGTAGTGGGCCAGTCTGAAAAAACCTTCCCTCAGGGGCTGAAGCCCACATTGATTTTGCGCAGCTTACGGCGCGAGTAAACTCGTGCCCTGATACAAAACTCCTTGGCAATCGAGTTTTTCCGCAGCCTGTAAAACTCATTGTTTTTCGGTCTTTTTCGGCGCGAGTAAACTCGTGGCCTGATACAAAACCCAATTTACGCAACCAGTTGATTTATGCAACCAGCTCTGGGACTGCGAACGCGCGCCGAGGCGCTATCGCAAACTGTATTTGGCGATGAACCTGCCGAGTACGGTGTTCCAGGCGGCGAACTGATCGTTCACCGATTCATAGGTGCCGCCGGGCGAGAGATCGATATCCATTTCAAGCCATGGATCGTTGACGCTGTCGTAATAGGCCCGGCACCAACGGTTGTTGTTGTTCCAGTCGTTGATCTGCAAAATGTCGAATTTGCCGCCAGTGGAAAAGCCCGCGGCGAGATTAAGGGAAGCGCAGCGCTCGCCGTTGCAGTCGCCCATAAAGACGTTGAACGGGGTGCCCATGGTATTGCTCACGATGTGGCGCGTGCCGCTTTCGGCGGTGACCACCTTCGCGACGTAGCCTGCGCTCTGGAGCCACGCTACTGCATCTTCAATCGTGAATCCGCCGTCGGGAATCGCGTGCGTGGGAGCGGCTGGCGGGGCAGTGGCGACGGGCGCGGTCTGCGGGCTTGCCGCAGCATCTAATGCGGCGCCGCAGCTCTTGCAAAATCTTTGATCCGGCAGGGACTGTGTGCCACAACGAGGGCAGGGCATGGCGATTCTCCAGTTCTCGGGAAGGGGAATGCGTGCAGCGTGTATACAAAATATCACTTCCGGGCGCCCCGATTTGTGGTGAGTTTGCTTGATGAGAATCGGCCACCTGCCCTGATAATGGTATGAATGCCATTCACCCTTTCCCACCCGGCTGCCGCGATTCCATTTCTGCGCACGCGCCTGGTTCCGTCTGCGTTGGTGGTTGGCTGCATGGCGCCCGATTTTGAGTACTTCCTTCACTTCGCGCCCGAGGGAGGATTCAGTCATACCCTGGCTGGGATTTTCCTCTTTGATTTGCCCTGGGCGTTGATTGTGCTGTGGCTGTTCCACGTTTATGCAAAAGAGCCGCTCTATGCATGGCTGCCCGAGAGCGTGCAGCGGCGGATTCGGCTTGGCCCGGCGACGCTGCCGATTAGGAATTTTGCGCAACTGGCGTTGGTGCTGCTGTCGATCCTGATCGGAGTGGCGACGCATATTCTGTGGGATTCGTTCACGCATCCGAATTTCTGGCCCTACCAACATTGGCAGTTCCTGCATCGGACGGTGGAGTTTCCTGTCTACGGATCGATGGAGTATCTGCGTGTGCTGCAACATGGGAGCACGCTGTTTGGCGCTGCTGCGATTCTGCTCTGGTTTTTGTTGTGGTTTCGCAGGACGGCTCCTATCGAACCGGAAACGGCAACCTACGCGCGAAAGAGCCATCGCGGGGTGCTGTTGGCGATCTGCATTGTGGCACTGGCGGCAGCGGTTCTCAGGGTACTGGTTTCAGTTGAACCCGGAGGCCCGTATTACGACACTGGGAAAAAGGAACTGATTGCGCGCGCGATCATCACGGCGATGGACATCTTCTGGCTGGGAGTGGTGGCGTATGGCGCATGGAGAGCTATAGCGCGAAACAAACTGCGGGATGCGTAGGGCGCGTAGCATGCGGGGATTAGCGCCGGTTGCATAAATCCCCGGAGACGATTGAAAGACGTGCCTCAGGGGCTAAAGCCCTACATTCATTTTGCGCATCTTACGGCACGAGTAAACTCGTGCCCTTTCGCGTTGTGTCCGGCGCTCAGAGTTTTCCGCGGCCTGTGGAGAGAAGCGCTACAAGTTTTTGCTGAGCGTTACTGCACCTTGAACGCCTTGTCCACGATGGCGTTGGGGTCGCGGCCTGCGGGGAGCAGGGTGAACAGCGACTGGCTTGCGGTGCGCATCACGGCCACGTCACCGGAGCGGCGGTCGACGACAAAGAGTAGATGACCGGCAGCGGAGAACGCCATGGCGGCGGGTCCGTCGCCCACGTGCAGCGACGGGGCAACGCGGCGGCCGTCGACGATGGAATAGACCGTGACTTCCTGCGAGCGCTGGTTGGCGACGTAGAGCAGCGCGTTGTCTTGCGAAACCAGGCCGCGGACCGGATCGGCGCCGATCATGTAGGTGTCGGCTACCTCGTCGGTGGTGTTGTAGATCTCGCTCACCGAATCGGAAAGAGAATTCGACACGAAGATCTCGCCGCCATCGGGCTTCATCGCCAGGTCGACGGGCGCGCGGCCCACGTCCATCAGCGCTTCCAGTTGGTCGGGTTGGTTGGGGCGGGCTTTGGGATTCTCGAGAGCAATCACCATGACCTGATGGCCGGCGGAACAAGCGACGAATGCTTTGGAAGAATCCGTCAGAATTACCGGACTGGCCGCTCCGGGGCAGCCTGCAAACACCGCGCGCACATGGCCGTCCGCGGGATCCATGACCGTCGCGGAGTTGCCCTGCTGATTGGCGACTACAAGCGTCTTGCCATCGGGTGCCAGACGCGCCGCCACGGGCTGCTCGCCGACACCAAACTGCGCAATTTCGCGCCGCGCCTTCAGGTCGATGACAGACACCGAATTCGATCCGGAGTTGGCGATATAGGCGCGCGCGCCGTCGGCGTCGAGGTCGATGGAGAGCGGTTGGCGGTGCACGGGGATGGTGGCGACGACGGCGTTATGCTCGGCATCGATGACGGTCACTGAACCGTTCGCGTTGGGCGCGCCAGCGTTGACAACATAGATTTCGTTGCGCGTAGTGCTGGCAGCCACGGCTACCGGATGCGGTCCCACGGGCAACTCGCGGTCCACGCGGACATCGACGACGTCGAGCACGGTCACCGTGTCGCTGCCGCCGTTGGTTACGTAGGCGTATTCGCGGTAGTTGGGCGGGTATTGCGGAAAGTCGTGGGGGCGACAGGCGGTGAGGGAAAAAGCGAACAGGGCAAGCGCGGTTAGCGCGCATTTCTCGCGGAAGTTTCGATGGGAGAAAAAATGGCCCATTTTGCGCTGCCTGCAATGCGGGGGTCTGGAGACCCCCGCTACAGCCGGTCTGGAGACCGGCGCTACAGGTTCATGCCCACGCTTCACTCTTTCACTCTTTCACTGCAACCGAAGCAGCCACGCCGCGCGCGAGGTTGCGGCCGACGATCGGGGCAATCTGCTCGATCTCGTTCATCATGGTGGCGAACTGCGCGGGATACAACGATTGCGGGCCGTCAGAAACTGCGACCTCGGGATGATTGTGCACTTCGACGATCAGGCCGTCGGCTCCGGCGGCGATTCCGGCGCGGGCCATGGGCAGAACGCTGTCGCGGCGGCCGGTGCCGTGGCTGGGATCGACGAGGATCGGAAGATGGCTCACGTGTTTCAGGGCGGGTACGATGCTGAGGTCGAGCGTGTTGCGGGCGTGATCGGAAAATGTGCGCACGCCGCGCTCGCATAAAATCACCTCGTAATTGCCCTCGCTCATCACGTACTCGGCGGCCATCAGGAACTCTTCGAGGGTGGCGCTCATGCCGCGCTTGATGAGCACCGGCTTGCGCAGGCGGCCCGCCTTCCTGAGGAGCGAAAAATTCTGCATGTTGCGCGCGCCGATCTGGATGACGTCGGCCCACTCGGCAACCAGGTCGAGGGTCTCGGTATCGAGGGCCTCGGTGACGATGCGCATGCCGAATTTTTCTCTGACTTCGGATAAGATTTTCAGCCCTTCGAGACCTAAGCCCTGAAACGCGTAAGGCGAAGTGCGGGGCTTGTAGGCTCCGCCACGGAAAAACTGCGCGCCCGCCGCTGCAACCTGCTCGGCGATGGCGAAGGCCTGCTCGCGGCTCTCGATGGAGCAGGGACCGGCAATGACGGCCAGGTCGCGGCCGCCTATGCTTGCGCCGTTCGAAAAGCGGATGACGGTGTCTTCTTCTCTTACATCGCGGCTGGCGAGTTTATAAGCTTTTGAAACGCGGATGACTTCCGCGACGCCGGAAAGCGATTCCAGGTTGCCGCGGTTCACCTCACCCTGGTTGCCGGTGATGCCGATGGCGGTGCGTTGCGCGCCGGGCAGGGGATGGGGACGGAATCCCAACTGTACGATATGGTCGCAGACCGCCTGGATCTCCTCCGCGGTCGCCTGCGCCTTCATGACTACCAACATGCCACGCCCCCCGATCCCACAGTTTACTGGCTGGGGGAACGGGGGACAAGGGAGCAAGGGAGCGAGGGAGGGAGCACGGGGCTAACAACGCAGATCGGGGGCTGGAGGGCTTTCGAGTGGTGCGGCCTCGTTTTAGTCGCGGTCGTCGCTTGCTTGACTGCTTTTCGCGGCTACTACCGCGGGGGCAATGATCATACCGATAAAGGCGAGAGCGATGATGAGGTCATGCATGGTAAGGGTCCCTGGGGGCGGCATCCGATATGCGCCCTATGGAAATCATCGGGGGAACGTGAAGAATATCCAATACAACTAAAACGTGAGGCTGTGCTGGCGGTGTCATTGCGGGAGGGAAACCGCTGGGTGCTCCAGAACGGAAACCGGCAAGCGAGAGGCGTGAGGGCGCGCACATCTGGTGGGTAAATGCGGCCATGCGAAAAGGGCTCGGGCGAAGGAGATTTGCCCAGGTGATGCTAGCTGCCGACGCGCTCGGCGTCCCGCTTTTGTGCGCTCCACTTGATGGCCAGCCATGCCAGATAGCCCAACTGGATGGCCCAGGTGATGGTGTAGGCTGCCTGGCGATACAGGTGGTCGCGCAGGGCCGCGGCGGCGTCTAGCTGGGCGGGCGATGCATTCGCATTCCAATCGTACGAAGGGGCAGAGAGGATGAGGTACGCTGTCCAGGCTAAAAGAGCGAGCGGAACGGCGACGATGAGTGCGAGGGCGAGCTTTTTCATGGAACTCCTCATTTTTCAAGCACAACAGGTCTGAGGCTCAGGCTTCTAAGGCGCGCTGGGCTTCCGCGGCTGCGATCTTCTGCTGCTTGCGCTCGACATGATAGCGGAGGGCCAGGATCAGCAGGCCCCAGGCAAGCCACGCCAGGATATTCCAGCCCCAGGCGGCGAGCATGCGCGGGTCCTTTACGCCTGAGTCGGGTCCACCGCCAAAGACAGGCGCGGGGTGTTGGGTGGGAATCACTTTCTGGAAATGGGTGGAGAAATAGACGATGGGCGTGTCAAGGGCGCCGAAGATGTTGAGGACGGCGGCCACGGTTTGCATTTGCGGCCCTGCGGCAAAACGCCGCAAAAGCAGGTAGCTCATATAGATGAGCCACAAGACCAGGGTGGTGGTCAGGCGTGCGTCCCAGGTCCACCACATGCCCCATGCGCGACGCCCCCAGATGGGCCCCGTGACGAGGATGATGGTGCAGTAGACGACCGCGACTTCAGCGCCGGCCAGCGCCCAGGCATCGAAGATCTGCGCCCGTTCGGGACGGCTGTACCTGTAGGCAAGATAGCCGATTGAACCCGCCAGGGAGACGGCGAAGAAGACCGATGAAACCATGGCGATGGGCACATGGTAGAAGAAGATGCGATAGATCTCGCCTTGCTTTTCATCGAGGGGCGCGACATAGATGGCCTGGTAGTAGCCCCAGACCATTAAAGCCAGAGTGATGAGAACGTAAACGCCGATTGCGAGTTTTTTCATGGGGAAAGCCTGTTCAATCCAGTGTACGACGGCTGCAAGCCAGCCCAATTTGTGTTATCATTGTGTACACAACGGAGGATAGAGATGCCGACCGCGAAGGTGGGAGTGCGAGAGTTTCGCGAAAATCTGTCCGATTATCTGGAGTCCGCGGCGCCGGTGGCCATCATGCGCCATGGCAAAACGCTTGGGTTCTATGTTCCTACGCCGCAGCGGCCGCAGGAAGAGGATCTGGCGGCGCTTCGCAGGGCCGGCGAACAACTTGACACTCTGATTGCTTCCTCCGGCGCTACGGAAGACGAGCTCGTGAACGAGTTCAAGACGCTTCGGAAGGCGCGGCGTGCCGGACGCTAGGCTAATGGTTCTGGACGCCAACATCCTCATTCGCGCAGTTCTTGGTAAACGTGTCCGGTCAATTCTGGTGCAGTATGGGGGCCGGGTTCGCTTTGTTGCGCCGGATGCCGCTTTCTCCGAGGCGGAAGAGCACTTGCCAACGATACTCGGCAAAGGGCGCGCGCCTGTTGCGGAGGGCATGAAGGTTCTGGATGCCGTCGGCAAAGTTGTCGAATCCATCGGCCGCGACGCCTATTCTGTCTTTGAAATAGCGGCCAAGCGGCGATTAGCCAAACGGGACGAGGACGATTGGCCGATACTGGCCACGGCGATGGTTTTCGACTGTCCAATCTGGACTGAAGATACGGATTTTTTCGGTGCCGGCGTGGCAACGTGGACGACGGACCGTGTGGAGATGTACCTGGAGAACGTCGCCAACGATTGATGCTGCTACCGTGGGCCTTCCGAGAGACTAACGCGTGACACAAATCAGCGCTCCGCGCTCGAGCGAATTTTCCTCACCCTGCCGGCCTTCGGGGAATCACGAACCCGACCATTGTGCCAGTTGAGAAAGTGTCACAACCGGGAATTCCTGCGCGACGAGCAGGCACTAGAATCGCCAGCATGAGAGGGCAAGCGGGCAGGATTCCGGTGCTGGAACTGGCCGGGTTCTGCCTTCACGCTAGTGAAAACATCGCAAGCAGTTGACGCTGCTAGGATGGACCTGCCGGAACAATTCATGCGCGATCACCTCGCTACATTGATCGACGACTTTCGCCGCTTCGACCGCGAGATTGCCGTGGTGCACTATCGGGGCAACCGACGCCACGTCGCTACATACGGCGAACTGGCGCGGCTCGCCGGCCGTTTCGCTGCGTTTCTGGCCGTGCAGGGTATCGGCCACGGCGACCGCGTACTGCTGTGGGCTGAGAATAGCGCCGAGTGGATTGCGGCTTTCTACGGGTGCATGCTGCGCGGGGTGCTGGCCGTTCCTCTGGACGCAGCCGGAAGCGCCGACTTTGCCGCGCGTGTGGCCGCGGACGTCCATCCCAAAATGGCCGTGGGTGACGCGCTGCTGCTGGGCAAGCTGGCCGGGGCGCAGACCGGCGCTGGAATTCCTACACTGCCTTTTGAAGAATGGCTCGACCATCTTCCCGCCGCGGAGATGGGCGCAGTTTCCGGCCTGTCGCGGGAAACCCCGTTGCAAGTTCTGTTTACCTCGGGCACCACCGGCGATCCCAAAGGGGTGGTTATCACCCACGGCAATGTGCTGGCCAGCGTGGGGCCGATTGAAGACGGCGCCCAACCGTACATGCGCTACGAGCGGCTTATACGTCCTCTGCGCATTCTGCACACGCTTCCCCTGAGCCACGTATTCGGCCAGACCATGGGGCTCTGGGTACCGCCGATCTTCAGGGCTGAATTGCATTTCGACAGCCGGCTTGCCGCTCCGCACATCGTCGAGCTCATCCGCGCGGAGCGGATCTCGGTTCTGGCTGCCGTGCCGCGCGTTCTGGCGCTGCTCAAGGCTCATTTGGAGGCGAACCATCCCGGCCTGAGTGAGCGCGTCGCGCGCTCGCAAAAGCTCAAACCCTGGCGCCGTTGGTTGCGATTCAGCGCCGTGCATCGCGAGTTCGGTATCAAGTTCTGGGCATTCGTCTCCGGCGGGGGCGCGCTGCCGGGGCCGCTTGAGCAGTTCTGGAACGTGCTGGGATTCGTGCTGATTCAGGGCTACGGCATGACCGAGACCACCGCGCTGATCACGCTCAACCATCCCTTCCACGTGGCCGAGGGAACTATTGGCAAGCCGATGACAGGCCGCGAAGTGAAGCTCGCACCAGACGGCGAAGTGCTGGTGCGCGGGCCCATGATTTCCGCGGCTACTTGGGCTGCCGGTCAACTGCGGCCGCGGCAGGAAGAATGGTTGGCGACCGGAGACATTGCGGAGCTGCGGGAGACGGGCGAGTTACGTTTTCTGGGGCGCAAGAGCGAAGTGATTGTCACCGCGGCGGGGCTCAACATTCACCCGGAGGATATTGAAGCGGCCCTCGAGGAGCAGCCGGAGATCGCTGCCTGCGCGGTGGTTGCGATGGAGACTCCAAACGGCCCGGAGCCGTGCGCGGTGCTGGCCTGCCGGGGATCGGGATGTAATGCCGCGGGGGCCATCGAGCGCGCCAACGCCAAGCTGGCCGACTTCCAGCGCATTAGCCGCTGGATGATGTGGCCGGAACCGGATTTGCCGCGCACTTCGACCGGCAAAGTGCGGCGCAAGCCCGTGGCGGCCTGGCTGGCCAAAATGCAGGCCGCGGCGGCGGCTCCCAGCAGCGGCACGCCGGGTGCGGCCGACGGCAACTTCGGCCCCTCCTCCGACTGGCTGCTGGCGCTGATCGCGCAAATCACCGGCGAAGCTCATCCCGGAGTGGGCGATGAGCTGCGCCTGAATGAAGATCTGCATCTCGACAGCCTGGGACGCGTGCAACTTTCCGCGGCTATCGAGGAGAGGCTGGGGATCGTCGAGGGTAGCGGGCTGCTGGAAGAAGTGCACACGCTGGGAGAGTTGCGGCGGCTGGTGGATGGGACAGGGGACAAGGGGACAAGGGAACAAGAGAACGGGAAGGCAGGGACCGAAGAGACAGGGACTAAGGGACTCGGGACTGAGGGACTGGGGACTGAGGGAACAGGGACTAGGGAACAGGGAACAGCGATTCCTGCTGCGCCGCGGGTACGCTTTGTTTATCCCGAGTGGCCTTGGTGGAAGCCGTTCCAATGGCTGCGGGTGGCTTTTCTTGAAGTGATTCAGCGGCCGCTGACGTGGCTGCTGGCTGCGCCGCGCGTGGTGGGGCCGGCAACGCCGCTGCCACCGGGGCCGCTGCTGATTGTGGGCAACCACGTGACCGCATACGACGGGCCTTTGATTCAATACGCGCTCGCCGGGCCGTTGCGCCGCCACATCGCTGTGGCCATGGCGGGCGATATGCTCGACGACTACCGGCACTGGCGCAATCCCGACTGGCCGCCGGGACACAAGGGCTTCTATCTGCTGGGGCCGCCGGCTTACTGGCTGGTGACGGCGTTCTATAACGTCTTTCCGCTGCCGCGCCAGCGCGATTTCCAGATGAGCTTTGCCCACGCGGGCAAGGCTATGGATCGCGGGTATAGCGTCATGGTCTTTCCTGAGGGCGCGCGTTCCGAGGGGCAACTGGCTCGCTTCCGGCCGGGCATCGGGCTGCTTGCAAAACAAAGTGGCGTGGCTGTGGTGCCAACCGCCATTCGCGGCCTGGGCGAGATGAGGGCCGGGCGTCGCCGCTGGTTCCGCTCGGGGCATCTCGAGGTGCGCGTGGGCGAGGCCATCCGCTTCAGTCCTGAGGAAAGCGAGGCCGCTATTACGGCACGGCTGCACGACGAGGTGGAGCGGCTGCTGGGTGGGGCGGGGGGGCACGATGAGCAAATTGTTTGAGGAGATGGCCAAGGGAACGGCAGAAGCCCGCGCCTACATGGAAGGTAAGCGCAAGGGGTACAAGGTCACATTGCCTGAAAGCGTGGACGTGCGCGGTATCCGCAAACGCCTGCGTCTTAGCCAGGGACGTTTCGCCGAGAGTTTCGGTCTGTCGGTGGATGCCGTGCGTCATTGGGAGTCAGGCCGCCGCCAGCCGGAAGCCGCTGCGCGCGCGCTTCTGATCGTGATTGCCGCTGACCCTGAGTTTGTCATGCGTTCGTTGGCAAAAAGTGCATGAGCGCGTGGCATGTATGGGTTTTGGACCCCGGCGGCCCTGCTTAAGAATTCTGAGTTTTGGACAACAGGCGGATTGCGCAGCGGTGCTCGAATCGAACTGAGCTCGCAGTTGTTTAGCGGAACATGGCTTCCGAGTGGGCGTGTTGAATCAATTGTGGCTTCCCATCAAAGACTCGCAAGCCTGAGCGGCGGCTGGTTCGCGACTATTATTGCGAGACGATTCGGGATCGTACGTTGAACGTCCCCAGTCACGTTCCAGCACAGTGGCTCACACTGCTTTTCGCGGAACAGAGAGACACATGTCTCGACCATCCTTGCGTCCAGGAGCGTTCCAGCTTGTGCCTCAAGTTCAGCGAGCACAACTTCCAGTTCCAATGCCGGCCTGTACGAACGGACAGTTGTCATCGCATCAAACACATCGGCAATCGCCAGAGCCCGTGCCATAGGCAGAATGCCGTTGCCTCTCAAGCCTCTCGGGTAACCCGAGCCGTCCATGCGCTCGTGGTGTTGCAGCACGGTCTCGGCAATCGGCCAGGAAAAGCGAATGTGTTTGAGTATGGCGTGACCCGCCGTAGCATGCAATTTCACTTGCAAGAATTCCTCCGCGTTGAGCCGTCCGGGTTTGTTCAATATTTCTTGAGAAACGGTCATCTTGCCGACATCGTGAAGAAGAGATGCCACGCGCAATGCCTGAAGCTGCTCTTCGTCCCATCCCATCTCGCCGGCAATGGCGCAAGCAATGGTGGCGACGCGAACCTGGTGGTCTGCGGTATCCCGGTCGTACATCTCCATGATGGAAGCCAAGGTGCCAACTACACGCGGCAGACCTTCTCGGAGCTCGCCCTGTGCCTCTTCACGCAGGCGCCGCTCGTGTGTTTGCTGCTTGCGTTGGCGAACTGCACGGAGACATGTGGCGATGTTAGCCAGGACTATTGCTTCTCTGGATTGGGCCTGAAATTCCGTATGCCGGTTGGCAGCCGAGGTGTCAAATAAATCGCCTATCAATACTTCACTCCTTCTTATAAGGACCGCAGTAGTGCCTGGATGCAGATCTCGGTGCGGATCGTGCCAGACAAATCCGCATGCGCCAGCGCTTCGTCGCTGAGATCGCAGGGACCGCAGTGAACACAGTGATCGCTTGGCGGTTTCGGCTGCCAGTCTGCCAGTACTTGGACAAAGATGATCGACCATGAGCAGTGCAATTCGAGCGCCACTGTGGTCACTCCGCAGTCGAAATAGCGATCCAGTTCACCTGGTTCGACTTAGGCAAGGCGGCCGAGCTCGAATGAGGCCAGTTCGAGATTCTGCGCCTGCTGCTGGCTATGTAATTTCTTCAGGGTGGGTGTTTCTTACACGGTGGAGATGGACATCGGGGCTAGTCTGCCTGGGCGTGGTCCAGACCGGCAGACTTCCGAGTTTCGAACCCGGCCAACCGGGATTTACCGGTTGAATACCAATCCCGCACGTCTTTGGCTAGTTACAGGCCGTCTCGGGTAGGCGCGGCCTTCCGCTTCGGCCCTGAAGATAGCGAGGCCTCGATCACGGCACGGCTGCACGACGAGGTCGAGCGGCTGCCGGGCGGGGAGGCAAGCTAGCAAGTTAGCGAGTCAACACTGGCTTTACAGCATGTTCCGCGCCCAGCCCTCCAGCCACGAGCGCGAGATCAATATCCATGTCCCGTTGAAGTAGAGACCCGTGGCCGCCAGGCCCACAGCGATGACGAAGAAGGCTGCCCACAGGAACTGTTTCATGACCCGGTTGCGTTTCCAGTCCCAGAGGAACATAAGAAGGATGAGGAGCAGAGTGCCGCCCTCGTAAAACAGGTAGGTGCCGAGAAAGGTAGTTGGTGCAGGCAGAAAGAGGCCCACCATCCGTGAAAAGCCCGCATCGCTGATGCAGATGGTGGCCAAAATGAGCACGCGCCGATGGGCAGCGGAGTTGCGGCGCATCAGAACTCCCCAGGGCAGCAGCACAGCCAGGCAAATGACTCCGCTGAAGGCGATGGAAAGAAATTGTGGAGGCAGAGTGCCGGGAGTCTGCAGGTTCAAGGCCTGCCAACTGAGTTCGGCCCAGGGGGCGATCACAACGATGAGAGCGGCGTAGCCGGCCGCAAACCAGCCGAAACGACGATGGAAGCGGACGTTGTCAGTTTCGACCATGAGCACAAGCGCGGTGGCGGTGAGCAGCCAGAGCGTGGTGACGATGGCGTGTACATGAACGATCTTGGGTACGGGCGGCTGCTCGTGGAAGTAGTTATGTAAATCGAAGCCGAAGCCGATGCCTACGAAGATCCAGAAGATGGCGAGCCAGACCAGCGCGACCCGGCGATCTTCACGCGCTGGCCAGGTTGCAGTTGTATGGATGTGCATCCGCTTTGTCCCCTCTTGCCAGTCAGGAAATGTATAACGATTGGATCGATGCGATGAATCCATCCTTGCACATTGTGGTGATCGGCCTGGGGCCCACTTCGCTGGTGTTAGGCGTCTTTTTCCGCGGCGTGGTACTCGCGGCGGATGCACTTCAGATCCACGGTTGGCTTGGGATACTGCATGTTCAGCGATTCCAGATGCTCCACCACGATGCGCGCGACGGCCAGGTTGCGAAACCATTTGTGGTTGGCGGGGATGACGAACCACGGCGCACACTTCGTGCTGCAACGGGAGAGCGCTTCTTCGTAGCCGGCGACGTAATCGTCCCAGCATTCGCGCTCCTTGTAGTCGGCCTCGCTGATCTTCCAGTGCTTGCTGGGGTCGTCGAGGCGCTCCTTGAAGCGCTTCAGTTGCTCTTCTTTCGAGATGTGCAGGAAGAACTTGAGAATCTGCGTGCCATTTGCGGACAGGTTCTGCTCGAAGGCGTTGATCTCATCGTAGCGGCGCGACCAGACCGCTTTCGGGACGAGGTTGTGCACGCGGACCACGAGAACATCCTCGTAATGCGAGCGGTTGAAGATGACCACTTCGCCGCGGGCAGGCGCGGCCTTGTGCGCGCGCCATAGAAAGTCGTGGGCAGCCTCCAACGGAGTGGGCTGCTTGAATGCTGCTACGCGGCAACCCTGCGGGTTCATCGCGCCCAGCACGTGGTTGATCACGCCATCTTTGCCGCCGGTGTCCATGGCCTGCAGGCAGATGAGTAGCGAGTGGCCGTGCTCGGCGTAAAGCAGGTCCTGTAGCTCACGGAGTTTCTGCTGATAATGGGCGATCTCGTCAGACGCGGACTTGTGGCTCTTGTGGCCGTCGGTGAAGGCGGGGTCCATCTTCTTGAGTCTTACATTGGATCCCGGCGCGACTTTGAAGCGTTCCATGGTTTTCATATGTTTCTCCATTCCGAACAGCCAGGCAGCCGGCTATTCCTTTTCCGCGGTGATCGCGAAAATTGCGATCCAATTCCGCTCATCCGCAACCGTGCATCGCAGGGTTGCAAGCATATTCGCTTCAAATCGCGGCGTAGAGTAGAGCAGGATCTGATACTGCTCACGCGCAGCGTCCTTGATGTATTCGATTGCCGCCTGAGCTTGCGCGGCAACCGGCTGAATGCGCGTGCCATCGTGAATCATGTTGCCCTGTACCACTTCAAATCCCCAGCGAAGCGGAATCTCAGTCGCCTTGCCACTCGCAGAGAGCAGTTCGCAGGTCGCAGCCACGTCTCCTGCTTTCCCGATCATGGGGTACCCCAAGGGCAAAGAGATGCCTCCCAGGATATGGAGCCGTGTACAGCGCTGCGCAATCGGAATCTCCAACTCGAAGCGCTTGCCGGCGACCAGCGGCCGAACGTGCCGCTCCACGAGCGCCGGACGAAACGGAGCGCCGGCCAGCCGGATTTCGTCTTCTGCGCTTTGCCGCCATAGTTCGAATTTCGATCCAGTCCGCGCCCACTGGTCATCGGCGCGCACTGTGGGCCAATACTTTTCCATGGCCGCTTCAAACGCCTTCCACGCTGCACCATTCGCGGCCAATACCCCATCGAGCGGCACGGGCATGAGTGTGCTGCGTGTCGCCCATGGAATACGGCGCAGCGGAAGTATTGCCGGCCGGGGCTCAACCGGCGCAAACTGTGGACGTCCTTCGAACAGCCGCTTCAACTCCATGCAGACCGCAGGCCGCGGCTCCCGCGATTCCGTCACCGCACCCGACTCGAGAATGCCGTCGTGCATCTCCGCGTCGTCGCGCGTGTATTGCCTTAGATCCTGCCACGACCAGAACGATGTACCGGCAATTTTTCCTTCGCGCTCGAGTTTCAGGAGCATGTTCACGGTGTCCTGCATTTCGGGCAGTCCCTGCCCGATTGCCCTTCCGCCCCACTCTGTAAATGTGAGCGGCTTGCTGGGACCATAGAAATCCGCCTCCTTTTCGAATTCAGCGACATTGAACGTGTAAAGGTGCCGGTCGAAGAAGTCCATGCCGGCCTCTTCATACATTGGCTTGGTGATTTTCGCGCCGCGATCGTTCGCGGATGAGACCAACCGGTGCAGCGGGTCGAGCGTGTTGCAGCGCCGCTTGCCCTCCGACAGGAATTCCGTCGTAAGGGAGCATTCATTGGCCAGCAACCACGCCACCACGCTGGGCGAGTTCCAATCGCGGCGGATGGTACGCTCCAGGATTTCGTAGCCGAGTTCGATCTTGCTACGCGGTATGGTTTTGAAGTCTACTTGCCAGTATCCCGGCTCTTCGCTCACCATCAGGCCAATTTCATCGGCAAGCTCCACAATATGCCGGTCGTGCGGATAGTGAACCAGGCGCACAAAATTGCAGCCAAGATCCTTGATCATCTTCATGTCCTGGCGCTGCTGCGCACGCGTCAGGGTAAAACCCTGGTCCTTCCACATGTCGTGGCGGCACACTCCGTGCAAGACGCAACGCTCCCCGTTCAAGCGGAACTCGCGGCCGGCAGCCTTGAACTCGCGAAATCCTGTGCGACAGACCCATGTGTCGACGGCATCGGCAGACTTGAGCGACGCTTCGAGACGATAAAGATTTGGAGTGGCCGGCGACCACAGCGCAGGGTGCTCAACGTCGAATGAAAACTCCACTGTCCCGGCGTCAGCCGGCAGCTTTGCCGTCTGCTTCACGCGCGCCGCCTCCGCGTGGTCCACTTCTACCTGGTTACGGATAAGGCGCAGCGTGACCTCGGCGCCAACCGGCACGTTGCTTGAAGTTATGACCTGCGCCGTGCATCGCGCCTTCGCGAAATCCTCTGTCAGCGTGTATGCCAGGCGAACATTGTCGATGAACGTCGCGGGACGCATCTCCACATAGACGTCTCGAATGATTCCGCTGGAAGCCTCCCAGCCAGGATTCACGCCGAGAGCGATCTCGTCTGTTCCCGAGCCATCAGCGAACGGTACGAGGTCGGCCAAGTCGAGCGAAACTGAATTTGTGCCTTCCATTGCGTGCGAAGTGAATTCAAACTCGTAAGGCGTGTACGGCCCCATCGCGCCCAGGGTGACGTCATTGACCGATACTCGGCCGTAGTAGTTGATCGCTTCGAAATGCACAAAAGCTCGGATGCCCGGCGCAAGCTTTGGCAGCGTGAACTCGCGCTTTAGCGTGAATTGCCCGATGGGGCGATGGGATGACGGCACAGAAATCAAGTCGTAATGCGCCTGCTCGACCAGGCGCTCCCAGGCTCCGTTCAGATCTACATGCGCTCTCGCCGCGCCCGGCTTTGCCGCGGGCTGCGCGCCGTGGCTTGCCGGCGCTAGTGCCGGCAGCGCCGCTGATGCGCCAAGGCTGAAGAGAAAATTGCGGCGATTGATTGTCAATTGCGTTCCCTTTGCGTTTCTTACGCAGTTTACGCGGTGTGCGTCAACCTGCGAAGAGGCATTTCCGGGAGCCGAACCAGAGATGCTTTACCGAGTGATGGTGGTCTCCCACCCTTGCGAGAAGAAAAAACCCGCGAGGATGGGGCACGGAGCTTTGGGGGTACGGCAATCAAGGAATGCCCTAGCTCGGCTGTCGCGGGCGGAAGTAGCAGGTGCCGCCGGAGAGGATGGGGGTCCACAGAGAGAGGTCGGCGGGCTGCTCGCTGGAGCCGAGGAAGAGGATGCCGTCGGGAGCAAGCACGCGGTGAATGCCGGCGAGGAGGGTGCGGCGCGTGGGCTGGTCGAAGTAGAGCATGACGTTGCGCAGAAAGATCACGTCGAAGGAATCGGTGGCGCGGTTGAATGGCAGCGAAGTGCCGCAGAGATTGGCCTGGCGGAAATTGCAGAGCTTGCGGACCTCGGGCTTGACGGTCCAGTCTTCGCCGACGTGGTCAAAATAGCGGACGACGAAGCGCGCGGGCAATCCGCGGTTGATCTCGATACGATGATAGCGGCCAGCCTGGGCGCGCTGGACGACTTCACTACAGATGTCGGTGCCTTCGATGACGAACTTCCACCCCACCAGCATGGGGAAGTGCTCGAGCAGCATCATGGCCACGCTGTAGGCCTCCTGACCGGTGGCGCAGGCGGCGCTCCAAAAGCGGAGGGTGCGGTGGAAGCGGCGCGCTTCGATGATTTTGGGAAGCAACTCCTGGCGCAGGAGGTCGAAGGGGCGGAGATCGCGGAAGAAGCTGGTCTCATTGATGGTCATGGCCTCGGCGACGTCGCGCTCCAGCGCGGAATTTTTCTGGGCGCGCAGCTTGTGCACCAGTTCGTCGAGGCGCGTCATGCCCTGGTTGCGCAAGACTTTGGTAAGGCGCGTGTCGAAGAGGTAGTCCCGCGAGGCGTCGAGGACATTTTGAGACACGTCGAAAACCAATTGGCGGAGGTAGCTGTACTCGGGGCCTGCGATTTGTTCCATGGCTAAACCCCCATCCGGACGAGGCTGCGGACTTGGTTGGGCAACGCGACGGCGCGGCCGGCGACGCGCAGAATCTCGGGAGCGATAGCGGCGAGAGGGAGCACCTTGTATGCCAGGCCGGCCTGGGCCACAGCTCCGGGCATGCCCCACACGGTGCTGGTGGCCTGATCCTGGGCCAGAACCGATCCGCCCTGTTCGCGAATGATGCGCGAGCCGGCAAGACCGTCGTAACCCATCCCCGTAAGCACCACGGCGAGCACACCAGAGCCATAGGCACGCGCCGTGGAGCGGAAGAGCACGTCTACGGCGGGGCGGCAATGGTTCTCCGGCGGGTCCTGCGTGAGGTGAATGGTGGCGGGTGCGCCGGGTCGCGCCGCGGGCAGCGCTTCCATGTGCCAGTTGCCGCGCGCAATATAAATGCAGCCGGCAGTTGCCGGCATGCCTTCCGCGGCTTCCGAGACCCGCAAAGAGCAGCGGCGGCCGAGGCGTTCCGCGAGCAACTGGGTAAAGACTTCAGGCATGTGCTGCACGATGAAAACCGGAAGCGGAAAGCCGGGCGGCAGCTCCGGCAGGAGCACGTCGAGCGCCGCCGGGCCGCCGGTGGAGACGCCGATCGCGAGCGCCAACGGCTTGGCGGACATTTGCGGCGCCGACGGCGCCGGTGGCATGGGCAGCATAGCACGCGGCGCCGCAGCAGCAACCGGACGCGCTTGCAGGTGGCAGGTAAGCGCGTGAATCTTGGGAATGAGCTCCTGCGCCAGCGTCCGAATGGCGGATTCGCGTCCCTCCTGGCCGCTGGGCTTGGCAACGTAATCGCTGGCCCCGCTGGCCAGCGCTTCAATGGTTACTCTGGCGCCGCGCTGGGTGAGGGAACTGCACATGATTACCGGCATGGTGTGATTGCGCGCGCGCAATTCGCGCAACGTCACCAAGCCGTCCATCACCGGCATCTCGACATCGAGCAGAATCAGGTCGGGACGCTGTAGCCGCAGGGCCTCCAGGGCCGAAGCGCCATCGGCCGCGGTGCCGGCCACTTCCAGGCCGGGATCGGAGAGGAGGACAGAGCGCAGCAGGCTCCGCATCACGGCGGAATCATCCACGATGAGCACCCGAATGCGACCGGCGGCCGTCATAGTTCGGGCCTCGTCGTGCGTTCAAGCCTCGTCATGCGTTCATGCCTCGTCTTCATTCAGGCGTCCACCAGGCCAAGCATGGCCAGTTTTTCGTCCAGGGCCTGGTCATCGAAGGGCTTCATCAGGTACTCGTCGGCTCCGGCTTCGAGGGCGCGCACGATGTAGTCGTTCTCGGCCTCGGTGGTCACCATCATCACCTTTACGTCGCTGAACCCGTCGGCGCGCAACTGGCAAAGCATCTCCAGGCCGTTCATCACCGGCATGTTCCAATCCACCAGTGCCAGATCGAAGGTCAAGTCACCGTGCAGCAGCTCTATCGCAGCGCGGCCGTCGCCGGCCTCGTCGCACGCGTACCCGCGTTGCTCGAGCATGCCGCGCAAATAGCCCCTTACAAATCGCGAGTCGTCGACGATCAATGCGCGCATGATGTTCCTCCTGGCACAGATGCCTGCGGCAGGCCCTAGGCCGCCTGAGCCGCGGTCGGACCCGCGCGGTCAGGGCGCGCGGTGTCAAGTCGCGCGGGGTCGAGCCGCTCGGGATCGAGCATGACGAGCAGGCTGTCTTTGAGCTTGTATGCGCCGGCCAACAATGCGCGGCGACGCTCTTCGAGAATCGAGGGATTGGGCTCGAAGTCGACTCCGGAGACAGTGAGCACCTCACCAACGGAGTCCACTTGCAGCCCGAAGCATCCTGCCGCGCTCTCCAGCACCAGGACGTCCTGCGCGCCGTCGAGGGGTGGAAGATCGAGCAGATAGCGCAGGCTCACGGTGGTGAGCACGTCGCCGCGATAGTGAATGAGGCCGCCCACGAAACCCGGCGCCAGAGGAATGGGCTGCGGGCGGGCCGAGCCCACAATCTCAAGAATGTGCTGGATGGGAATGCCAAACAGCGTGGTACCGACGCACACCGAACACACTTCCACCAGCGCTTCATTCTTCTGCTTGCGATGCATTGCGCCTATCTCCGTGCTCATCCCAAAACCTCCGCTGTCTGTTGCCATTCCTGCGGCGCGCCTTCGTGGGCAGGCAACGGCGGCACGCCACCCAGATCGACGACGCTGGTCACGCGATCCTTCAGCAGCGTGACGCCTTCGGTGCGCGATCCTGTGCCGGCCTCAAAGAGATTGCCGCCGGAAGTGACATCGAGCACGTGCGAAACCGCGATGCCCACGTGGCGATTGCCGTCGCGGCAAACCACCACCACAATCTGGGTCTCGGGATCTCCCTGGGCGGCGGCCAGTATGCCACCCGAGTCCTCGACCGGGAGCAGTTGGCCGTCGAAGTTGAGCACCGGCCGGTAGCCGATGTATTCGATGCGCGAAAGCGGAACCTGCTCGATGCGCAGCACGTCGGCCAGCGGCACCGCGGCCTGACGCCCTGTTACTTCCACCACCAGAAAGCGCATGCGCGCGGCTTCGCTCTCGCTGTCTTCCTCCACGGCCTGCGCGGATTCCTCGTCGCTACTCATGGTGACGCCGGCCTTGATGGCGATCGATCCGGGATCGAGAATGAGGGCGAGATCGGCATTGCCGAGAACCGTGGCGCCGGAAAAAATGCCGATGTCCTTAAGCACTGCGTTCAACGGCTTCACGACGATCTCTTCGGGGTCGGCAAGCGAATCGACGATCAGGCCGAAGCGGCGGCCATCGGCGTCGAGCACGGCGATGAAGTTGTCACGATCGCTGAGGAGCGTGCATTCGCGGCCCGGCATCAGCAGCCGGTCCAGAAAGACCAGGGGAAGCAGATGTCCCCGCAACCGGTAGAGCGGCGCGCCCTGTATCCATTCGATGGCTGTCGAGGCCCGCTCGGGCGGAATGTGCACCAGCTCAGAGAGCGCGCCCTGCGGCAGGGCGAAGCTCTGGCTTATGCTGCGCACGATGAGCGCGGGAATAATGGCCAGCGTGAGCGGAATGCGCATGCGCAAGGTGGCGCCCTTGCCCAGGCGCGAATCGATCTCCACCTTGCCGCCGATTTTTTCCACGTTAGTGCGGACCACGTCCATGCCCACCCCGCGCCCGCTCACGTTGGTGACCGCGGCGGCGGTAGAGAAGCCAGGCAGGAAGACAAGCTGCATCAGATCGCGCTCGCCGAGTTGCGCGGCGCGCTCCGCGGACAGCAACCCGCGCTCGATGGCCTTGGTGCGAATCTTTTCGACGGCCAGGCCGGCGCCATCGTCGGAGACTTCGATAACCACGTGGCTGCCCTCCTGGGCGGCACGCAGGGTGAGTGTGCCCTCGGGATCCTTACCCGCGGCTTCGCGCACGGCGGGCGGCTCAATGCCGTGATCGAGCGCATTGCGAACGGCGTGCGTAAGCGGATCCTTGATGGCCTCGAGCAGGCTCTTGTCGAGTTCCGTCTCCTGGCCCTCCATCTGGAGGCGCGCGCGGCGGCCCAGCGCATGGGTCAGATCGCGGACCAGGCGGGGCATCTTGGAGAAGACGTTGGAGACGGGCTGCATGCGCGCCTTCATCACCGATTCGCGGAGATCGGCAGTCACCATGTCGAGGCGGCGCGAAAGCAGCGTCATGTTGGGATCGGCGGCCGTGGCCTGCAG
>JARLFZ010000155.1 GCA_031296305.1 Occallatibacter sp.
CTTCCAGATGGGCATGCGCCAGGCGCACACTGTCAGTTGGTGCTTTTCCGCCGTTTCCACCCGCACGGTGTATTCCATGCCGTTGCGGATAGATAAATCGACGACGCAGCAACTTTAGACCCGCAAATATGCGGCGCACATCTGTCGAAAGTTAGAATGGTTTGGAAAATCTTTCCGCGGGGCAAGACCGATCGTCTCTTCACAGATGGATCAGTCCCCGTTGCAGCGCGATGACCACGGCCTGGGTACGATCACGAACATTGAGCCGGTTCAGAATCACACTCACGTGGCACTTGACGGTGCCTTCGGTGATGCCCAAGGCGCCAGCAATTTCGCCGTTCGAACGTCCCTGGGCCATGAGCCCGAGCACGTCGCACTCGCGTTTACTAAGCGAGGAGTCCGGCATGCGTGAGGCCAGCGCCTGCGAAACCGGAGAAGGCAGGTAGCGGCCGCCCATGTGGACCTTCCTGATGGCCTCGAAGAGAACCTCCTGCGGCATGTCTTTGATGAGGTAGCCGGAGGCGCCTGCTTCAAGCGCCTGATAGATGTCCTCGTCGCCCTCGTAGGTGGTGAGCACGATGAAGCGTGCCCTGGGGTCCCGGTTTCGGATTTGCCGGATGGCCTCCACGCCGTTGATGCCAGGCAGGCGAAGATCCATCAGCGTGATATCGGGATGGTGCAGTTGATGCAGGCGAACCGCTTCTTCTCCATTGCGTGCCTGCGCCACCAGCTCCATGTTCTTGCTCGCTGCGATGAGCGCTCCGACACCCAGCAGCACAACCGGATGGTCGTCCACAATGAGAATGCTGATAGGGGCCATGGCAAGGCAATTATAGACGGGCGCAGAGATTGGAGTCGGTGTCCGGGACTGTCGATGCGATTGCAGGCACTTTACGTTTGCAGGGTGGCGCGCGGAATCTCAACGATCACCCTGGTCCCTTTGTGCAGGTCGCTTTCAATATTGAACTTTCCACCAAATTGGTGGATGCGCTCACGCATTCCGCGCAAGCCGAAGTGTCCGTCGGCGAAGGCTTCCGACGCGTCGAACCCCTCGCCATTGTCTTCGACCGTCATCCGCAGCAAATCCGATCCGTACGATAGATCGATCCGTATCTCCCGCGCGCGGCCATGAAGAATCGCGTTGAACACAGCCTCGCGGGCAACCATCATCAACTCGTGCGTAGCTTGTGGGGCAATGGAGAAGCACTTGCCGCTGACAGTACTCGCGGCTTTGAGTCCGTGCTCGCGGACCACCCGATCCGCCATGCTGGCGAGAGCGGCGGGCAGATCGTCCAGGGCGCGCTCCTCACCGCGAAGGTTGTGCACCGCCTGGCGGGCCTCGTCCACGGTGGTATGAATCTGCGTGGCCGCGTAGTCGATCAGATGGAGCCGGGTTTCTTCATCGTCGACATCGCTTGAAGAGGCCGCCTTGAGCAGCGCCGAGACGCCGATGCAGCCTTGAATCAGCGTGTCGTGCATCTCCCGCGCAAGTCGCGTCCGCTCCGCAAGCACGGCCTTGAAGCGGGCGCGAATCTGCTGCATACGGATGCGATAGGCGATCAACACCGCACAGCCCGCGCTCAAAAAGCAGACCAAGATGAACCATGCGGTTTGATAGAAGCGCCGAAGTTTCTCAACACCGATGGTTACCCGCACCGTACGCTCGGGACGGTTGGTTTCCCAGGCTTCCACCACAAACGTGAATTTTCCAGGCGGCAGATTTGTATAGGTCGCGCGTCGCTGCCATGCGCCGGCGTAAATCCAATCGCGATCAAACCCTTCGAGTTTATAGCGAAACTCGAGCCCTTCCTGCGGACTCAGCAGCACGGGTTGATAGGCGATGTCCAGGCGATTGCTGTTGGCAGGGACGGTCAATTGATCGGCCATCGACACGGTCTGGCCGTCGACCGCAACCGCGTCGATGACAAGTCCGAGATTCGTCTGGGGACGATGATCGTCTGGATTGATTCTCCACAATCCCTGGCTGGTGGGAAACCACGCTTCACCTGCCGGAGTAAGAGCGCCGGCGGCCTGCATTCCGCCCAGCACCTGCACCGCCGCGTTTCCCTCGCTGACCTGGTAGCGCTCCAAGGGAATGAGTCTTCCTGGATTTTGCATGGTAGCGCCGATCATGGCGCGATCCAGCAGCATGACGCCCGATGGACCACTGGCCCAGAGATGATTGCGCCTATCGCCCAGGATGCAATAGATGGTGTTGCTTGTAAGCCCTTCGGCGGTGGTGAAGTGCGCAAGCTGGCGGTTGCGGTAGAGATAAATACCGCTGCCGTGCGTCCCTATCCAGAGTCCACTGGCGTTGTCCTGATAGAGCGCTCGAATACTTTCGCCAGCGAGAGCGGCAGTCAAGGCATTGCTGACGAACGCTCCGCTTCTGTAAGCGCCCAGGCCGTGATCCGAGCCGATCCAAATGGTTCCGTCACGGTCTTCCAGCAGGGCGCGGATATAGTTATTCGCCAGGCCGTTTTGCGTGCGCAGATCGTGCATCGTGCCTCGATCAAGATGGCTGACACCGTTGTTGGTGCCAATCCAGAGCGTGCCATCGCGGGCTTCAAGAAGCGCCTGCACAAAGTTGCTCGACAAGCCCTCATGCGCGGTGAAGTGCTGCACTGCACCGGCCCGGAAGCGATACACGCCTCCGCCGATGGTGCCGACCCACAGCGATCCATCTCTACCACGCAGCACATTGCGCACGCGCACATTGCCAAGCTGAGGAAACCGGACAGGAACAGCGCGCTCGCCCACGACATGCACGAGCTGGTTGGAAGCGAGCCAGAGCGAGTTGTCGGTATCGAGCGCTACGGTGCCGAAGTCCGCACCCGCAGCCTCGGGCAGAGCCAGCACACGGACTGGCGTCCTGCTCAGGCAGGTGAAACCAATCAGCGTGCCGATCCAAACATTCTGACTGGAATCGATATAGAGCGAGTAGGCCGTGTCGCTGATGAGCGGCGACGGGGACAGAAGGCGCGTGACGCGGGACCCGCGAATTCTGAAGATGCCAGATCCGATGGTGCCGGCCCACATCTCTCCACCAGCCACAGCGCGCAGCGTGCGAATCAGGCCGAAGACTCCTGGAACCGCTTCAAGATGTGCTGCTCCTGGCGGCAGCCGATACAAGCCGCTCACGGTTCCCACCCAGACGACGCCGTCGCTCGATTCGGCGAGAGACTTGACCTGGTTGCGATTGTCCTTACCCGGCAACGGATATTCGCGGGACTGCCCGTCCTTGAAGGCAAACAAGCGCGAACCGCCCGCCCAGATGCGCCCGGCATCGTCCTCCAGCACGGCATGAGCATCGGGATCGGTCACGCCCAGTTGCCTTTCGACCGATTCCAGCCGCCCATCTTTGACCCAGAACAAGCCGCCGTCGGTTGCTACCCACAGCCGCCCGTGATGGTCTTCGGTCATCGCGCGTACATAGGCTGTGCTCTGTCCGCGTTCAGCCGGAAGCGCGTGGAAGGCACCGTTGCGCCACTCGATCAATCCGCCGCCGCTGGTGCCAATCCACAGAGTTCCGTCCCGTGTGGCCAGCAGAGAGAAAACGTCGTCCTCCTGAAACGCTGGAGTATTGGCATGATTGAAGAGGTGAAAGCCGGCGCCGTCAAAACGCAGAAGTCCGCCGGTGGTTCCCACCCACAGGTAGCCGTCGCGGCCCTCCGCAAAAGCCTGCACGGTCTGTTCCGGCAATCCATTCTGCGACTGCCAGGAGCGCACCATGTAGTTCCACTCCGGTTCGCCTGTGGCGCGGTTCTTCGCGGTTGAGGATTGTGCAGCAGAGGCGGGCGCGAGCAGGAGGCAGACGCAGAGCATGGTTGTTGCCCACAGGAAGGCGAGCTGACGGGATGGCGCTACGGATTGTTTTCGAGCAAAGTCCGGCACGTGCCTCTCCCGCTCCCCGCGAGTCATTTGAATTGCTTCAGCCTGTTCCGTCAACCATGGGTGTGAAGCTGTCGCCGCGAATGCGTACGAGAATCCTCCGGCCAACAGCCGCGCATCTCAAGCAAAAATCATTTTGCAAATCTAACTTTTAGCAGATTCGCTCCAGCACTACCTCTCCTATGATTGCGTTTGATTGCGTTATGCAGGAGGAGAATGCGGCTGAGCACGGGACACTCCGGCCCTACCGCCAGACGGGACTCTGGAAGCATCTCCTGCGGGTGCGGGCTGCCAACGATGTTAAGTCCGCAAAGAAATGAGGAAGTAGATGACCTGCGATTCCCTGTTTAACAAGAGCCGCGCCGTGTCGCGGCGTTCGGTTCTGGCTGCGCTGGCGGGCTCCGCCAGCTATGCTTGCGCGCAAAGCTTTCTGCCGGGCATTCCTAACGTCGGGTTTAAGTCCGACACCGATCCTTCGCGCACCGAGTGCGGCATTGGTGCGCTGATGCCCTGGGCTGACGGTCTCTACGCTATCACGTACAACTCATCGGGAATCGGCGGCAGAGCGAGCGGCGCAAAGAGCGGCAGCGGCCTGGGGCTCTACCGGATCGACGACACGCTCAAGCCCACCCTGCTCGACGTGCACAACGGCGTGTTCGCCAACCGCTTTATCCATCATCACTCCAACCAGTGCATTATCGGCCCCTACATAGTGGATGCAGAGGGCAAGTGGCGGCGGATCGAAGGCCTGCTCGGGCATCGGCTGACCGCCACCATGCCCCACCTCACCGACCCTGCCAACCGCATCTACTTCCAGACTATGGAAGGGCTCTTCTTCGAGATGGACGTCAGCGACCTGAAGCCGCGCCTGCTCTTCAATATCACGGCGGACATGGGCATCAAACAGCAGCCGCACTTTAAAGGGGGCTACACGGCGCAGGGCCGGGTCGTGGTCACCAATAATGGATTTTTCAGCTACGGAGAAACCGACGCTGGTCTGTTCGAATGGGACGGCGGGAAGACGTGGAGGCGCATCTCCGATAAGCCGCACATGGACGTGGCGGCGCGCAACAACATGGATAGCGTTCTATTTGCGTCGGGCTGGGACGAGCGCTCGGTTCTTTTCGATGCGCTGGTCGACGGCCAGTGGCAGCACTATCGCCTGCCCAAGGCATCGCACGCTTTCGAGCAGGCATGGCAGACGGAGTGGATGCGCATCCGCGAGATCGAGACCGAACACTACATGATGGACATTCAAGGCATGTTCTACGAGCTGCAACCGGTGGCCTTCGAAGGGCGCATTTGGGGCGTAAAGCCGGTCTGCCAGCACCTGCGCACCATCCCCGACTACTGCAGCTTCCGCGGCATGCTGGCTGTCGGCGGCAACGAGAACACACCGAACGAAGACAATAATGCGGTACTCGGCCAGCCACAGAGCGGCATCTGGTTCGGGAAATCCGACGACCTGTGGAGTTGGGGCCGTCCGCAGGGCTGGGGAGGCCCATGGCGCAACGATCCAGTCACTGCCGGTGTGCCTTCAGATCCCTTTCTGTTCACGGATTTCCAGCGCAAGATGCTCCATCTCGTCGCCGATAAAAGTGCCGAGGTGGAGATTCAAGTTGACTTTCTCGGCAACGGCACATGGGAGAAATACCAGACTGTGAGGCTGAATGCCGGCGAATACCATCCGGTGTTCTTCGAGGATGCATTCAGCGCGCAGTGGGTTCGCCTGCTGCCGAGCGCATCGTGCAAGATGACGGCGGAGTTCATGTTCACGTAGAAGGGGTTTGGGTCCAATACAACGCAACAACGGTTAAAACTAGAAAAGCCCTCATATAAAAGGGCTTTTCTAGGAAATGCAACAGTTATTCTGAAGGTGAAAATCAGATGCGCATGGGCATGAGGACGTAGCGGTACTTGTACTCGGCTTCGGGATCTTCGGGGCGCATCTGGCCGGCGGATTGAGAGTCCTTGAACTCGAGACGAACTTCGCCTTCGTTGCTGAGGGCCTTGAGGAAGTCGAGGATGTAGACCGAGTTGAAGCCGACCATGATCGGGTCGCTGGAATAGGGTGTGTCGATGGTGTCTTCGCTCTCGCCGGACTCGGTGGAGTTAGCGCTGATCTTTAGCTCGTTACCCTCGAGGCGGAGACGGATGGCGCCGGAACGCTCGTCGGCGAACTGGGCGACGCGCTGG
>JARLFZ010000156.1 GCA_031296305.1 Occallatibacter sp.
TTCCGCGCATCTGAGTCTAAGGTTGAATAAGTACCGGGAGGTACACGATGAAAGCAGTGGTACTGCATGAATATGGCGGTCCTGGGAATCTGAAGTTTGAAGACAGCGTTGCCGAACCGCAGGTGAGCGGAAATACGGTGCTGATCGCGGCCGTCGCCGCGAGCGTGAATCCCATCGACTGGAAGCTGCGTTCGGGGGCGATGCAGAAGATGTTTCCGTTGACGTTGCCGGCCATTTTGGGCCGCGATGTGAGTGGCATCGTGCGGGCGGTGGGCGCCAATGTGAAGCACTTCAAGGTGGGCGACCGCGTTCTTGCATTCACCAACCAGACTTATGCCGAAATGGTTGCCGTGGACGACACGGACGTGACCCATCTACCGGATGGCGTGGACCTGATTGTCGCGGCCGCGATCCCGCTGATTTCGCTCACCGGCGACCAGCTTGTGCGCAATGCCACCAACGTGCAAAAGGGGCAGACCGTTCTGGTCACCGGAGCCTTGGGCAGCGTGGGCCGCGCCGCGGTGCATACGGCGAAAAAGATTGGCGCGCAGGTGATTGCGGGTGTTCGCGGAAAAGATCTGGCGGACGCTCGCGCCCTCGGGGTCTCCGATGTGCTCGCGATTGATGACGATGAGGCGATTGAGAAATTCCCCTTGGTGGATGCCATTGCAGACACCGTGGGCGGCGAGGTTGCAGCAAAGCTGATCGCGAGGATAAAGCCGGGCGGCGCCTTTGGCTACGCCGCGATGCTGCCGGAAAGTGCGGCGGCGAAAAACCCGACCGTGAAGATTACGCGCGTAGGCGCTCGGCCTGATCCATCCAAGGTGCGCGAGTTTGTCGATGACGTGCGCGATGGCAAGTTCGTGCTGCCGATTGGCCGCCGCATGTCATTGCACGATGCGGCTGAAGCGCAGGCGCTGGGAGAGAAAGGCGGCGTCGGGAAGATCATTTTGCTCGCGCCTGATTCCAGAGAGTGATCTCTTCGCGGCTCGCTCGGTGGAACCCCCATTCAGTTCGGTGTGGCCCTTTGTTCTTTGATCGGCTTGGTGGTATCGGGAGATTCCTTGATCGCCAATTGAGAATCAAGAACAATCACCATCCGTCCGATGCGGGCGTATAATTGCGCATTCCCCGAGCTCCCCCGCCAAGCGCACCGCTAATGGAGGTCAACACCGTGCACCGCACTAGACTTTCAACTCACTTAGCCGTTGTGTCCCTCGCGACGCTTCTTATCACCTCAACGAGCCCTCGCCAGGTGATCCACGCACAAACTGCTCCCGCGGCAGGCACAAGGGTGGTCGTCAAAATGGTCGACACCGTGGACTCCGCGAGCGATTCCGTTGGCAGGCAGTACCGCGCCCTGGTCACCGCGGGAGTCGACGCCGGCAAGGGCGTCATAATCGAGCAAGGCTCCTCCGCGACGGTGACAGTGACGAGCAGTGGATCGGGCTATACCGCGCAGCTCTCATCGGTGACCGTCAACGGACAAGTGGTCGCCGTTACGAGCAGCTCCGCGACTTTGTCCGGTCCTGCGCAGAATGTTCAGGCGAAGACGACGGGAGCCGTCACTTCCGTGCTGGGAGGATTGGGACATCACGTAAGGGCGCCCGCGAACGTCGCATCCGCCGCCATGGGCCAGCACGTCTTTTTGCCGACAGGAACCACTTTGACCTTTGTGCTGGGCGCATCTCCCGCGTCGAGCAACGGTGGTCCAGCAGCGCCCCCCACCGCAGCGCCGGCGACGCCGAATGGCAACCCGGCCCAGCCTCCAGCGCAGTCCAGCACCAGTTCCGGCGGCGCTTTGACCGCCATGGAAATCTGTTTCTCAAACCCGCCGCCCAATCCATCCGATTCAAACTACAAGACGGAGTTTTTGACTGCCGTGTTCGAGGTTCCAGTCGACACGTTGCGTGCGGTCCCCGTGCTCGAGCCCGCCTTCTCCGCATACCTGAAGACAACGTATTACTATCCGAGCGCAGGCATTACCTGCCAGCCGATCTGGAGCATCGCCGACGCCCAGACGGTGCAAAAAAAGATCACCGGCGATCGCGATCGCGCCAAATTGAAAATGGTGAACACCGGCTGGCGGTATGGCCAGTCGCCGGTCACGCAGGGACAAGACGGCTTCGATCCGCTCGTGCTGGGGCGAGGCGGCCTCGATCTATCGCAGCATCGATTGACAACGTATTTCTGCTCGTTGACTGCCCCAGGAGGCACGACCATGGCAGTGGACATGCGCCAACCGAATTGGAATGCGAACATGACAACGTATGTCAGCCAGGTGTTCCAGGCCGACTGGGACTCGGCCCCTGTCAGCGTGGCCTACAACGTGTTTATCCGGGACCACTACGTTCACGATCTCACTCTGACGGACCTGAGCCCCAGATGTAGCGCACAAAGTCCGTCAATGCAGACGATGCAACATCAAACCGCGATGATTTCGAACAAGCGAATCGGGCACGCAGTCGCGGTAGATTTCTCTGACACGCCCGAACAGCAGGCCGCGGCTGCTCATACCTCTGCTACGCCGGCCGCACAGCCACCGTCGGCGTCGTCAACTGGATGCCGGCCTGGTGACCGGAACCCAAGCTGCTCGTTCAACCAACCTCAACCGGGGCAAGCAGCGCAACCAACAACATCTTCCGCGGCCGGACCATTCATCTCCTGCTCGACCCAAGGCGGCGCAGGAATAGCTATCTATGTCACAGGCATCTTCCAGACAACGAAGCCAGTAAGACATATGCCGAACGGCGCGAAAATAGTCGATCAATCGATTCTCGATGACTTTCATGCATACCTGACGCAGAAGGGTTACACATTTAAGCCCGGCAGCGCAGGGGGCTGTGACGTAAGCCCGACCGAGGCTGCGGCAGAAACGGCGCAACACACGCGCATCCACGGTGGGAGCGGAAGCTGTGGCTACTGCGGCAACAAGGTCGTCGAAACTGGATGGAAGGAATGATGGCAACGGAGTCATCGGCGCGGTAAACGATCCGCCGACCCTTCGTGCGGGCTTCTCGAGCCTCTCTACAGCCCCAGCTTCGCCCACATCGTGTCGATCTTCGCCTTGGTCGCGCGGTCCATCTCGATCATCGCCGGCCAGGGGCGCTCAAAGCCTTCAGCCTTCCACTTGCGCGTGGCATCCACTCCCATCTTCGATCCGTAGTTGGGCAGGCGGCTCGAGTGGTCGAGCGAATCGACCGGGCCAAGCATGAACTGAATGTCGCGCTCCGGATCGATGTTGTTGGCTACGCGCAGCACTACCTCGGGAATGTTCTGCACGTCGCAGTCCTCATCGACCACGATGATGCACTTGGTGAACATGGCCTGGCCGAGCGACCAAATGGCGTTCATCACCTTGCGCGCGTGGCCGGGATAGCTCTTCTTGATCGACACGATCATCAGGTTGTGAAAGACCGCTTCGACGGGCAGATTAATGTCGACCAGCTCGGGAATGGTCATCTTCATCGCGGGCAGAAAAATGCGCGCTACGGCGTGGCCCATCCACGCGTCTTCCATGGGTGGCTTGCCCACGATGGTCGCGGCGTAGATGGGATCTTTGCGGTGGGTGATGCACGTGAGATGAAAAACGGGGTAATCGTCCGGCAGCGTGTAGAAGCCGGTGTGATCACCAAAGGGGCCCTCGGAGCGCAACTCGCCCAGCTCCACGTAGCCTTCGAGAATAATTTCGGCGTGGGCGGGAACTTCGAGATCGACTGTCTCGCATTTGACGATCTCGACGGGCTTGCCGCGCAGGAAACCGGCGATGAGGAACTCCTCGACCTCCGGCGGCGCGGGAACGATGGCGGAAAAAGTCGTCGCGGGATCGGTGCCGATGGCCACAGCCACTTCAAGCCGCGAGCCCTTCAAGTTGCCCAGCGCAAGTTGCGGAATCGCGCCCGCGGGCTGGTCGGGAATCGTCACCGCGCCCCCGGCCGACTCGGCCATCATCGCTACGCGCGCGGCGCCCTTCGGGCCGTATTGGTCTTGGTTTGCTGTATCAGTTGAGACAGCTGCGCGCAGCGCCTCGCGATAGTGCTCGGCGGCAACTTTTTGTCGCTGCCAGTGCATGCCGGTGGTCTGGCCGTCGTACACCTGCATGCGATACATGCCGATGTTGCGCTTGCCGGTGCGCGGATCGCGCGTGTGCACGCAGGGCAGCGTGATGAATCGTCCGCCGTCGTGCGGCCAGCACTTGAGAATGGGGAAATAGTTGAGGTCGAAGTTATCGCGCCGAATGACTTCCTTGCACGGCGCGTCTTTGGCGCTCACGGTTTTGGGGAAGATGTTGCCCAGCTCCGCAAGTTGCGGCAGCATTTTCAGTTTGTCGAGAAAGCCGCCTGCCGGCGGTTTCACGTTCATCAGCGCGTGGATGCGTTCTGCGATGTCGTCGACGCGATCGACGCCCAGAGCCAGCGCCATCCGCCGCTCACTGCCGAACTGGTTGATCAGAACCTTGTGACCAGGGTGGCCTTTGACGTTCTCAAACAGAAGTGCCGGTCCACCGGGAGCGTAATCCTGTGTTGCCCCATCCTTCAAGCTAGTTGCCCCATCCTTTCCGCGTTCTTTGCGGAAAGGGTGGGAAGACGAACCGATCTTCGAAACGCGGTCGGTGATCTCGGTGATTTCGAGCTCAGGCGAAACTTCCTCGCGGATGCGGCGCAGTTCGCCGTGTTTCTCGAGCGCTTTGATCCAGTCGCGCAGATCGTCGTATGCCAAAAGCGTGCTCCCTTACATCCCCCATCGTATCGTAGCGCCGGACTCCAGTCCGGCTGTCGTGCGGGTCTCCTGACCCGCGCATGACCGCTGGCGGCGTGGACGCCGCCAGTACAGCCGGTCTGGAGACCGGCGCTACATCTTATCGGACGGGCTGCGCCTACTTGCTGTCGGTGTGCCGGCTGTCCCACTCGCCGCCGGCACGCAATGCGGCAATCTCCTCGTTCGCCATCTCCTGCGCGCGTTGGTGGTCCGGCTTGCCGAGTCGATTCATCGGCATCTGGCCGGGCTCGACGATGATCCAGTGCCGCGGCCGCATATAGGTCGCGAGCGAGCGCGTGTGGCGTTCCAGCTCCTTCACTGTAAGCTCAACGCCCGGCCGCTTCTCGACCACGGCCACCACGCCCTCTCCGGCCACCTCGTGCGCCACGCCAATCACAACGCAATTCGCCACCTTCTCTTGAAGGTCGGAGATGTGCGCTTCCACGTCGCCGGGAAACACCTGGTAGCCGAACGACTTGATGACCCACTTGGCACGGCCCGATAGATGAATGCCCGCGGCGGTTCTGTAGCCGAGGTCGCCGGTGTAGAGATAACCGTCGCGCGAGATGGTTCGGGCGGTCGCTTCGGGATCGTTGACGTAACCGGCGAATGTCTGCGGACCGCGAAAGCAGAGGTGGCCGATTTCGCCATCGGGCAATGCCTCGCCGGCCAGGCCGTCGTCGCGCATGGGCTGCCGAATCGTGCATGGGTAGGCGGGCATGTCGTGGCCCAGGCCATCGAGGATCTTCTCGCGCTCGGCTGCGTCGACGCTAACGTAGGTGCAGAAGCCTGCGCACTCGGTGAGGCCGAGGCCTGTGCCCACTACCGGCGCCATCGTGGCCAGCTTGTCAACGAACGGCCGCGACACGGCATTGCCTCCGTAGGCCGCAAACTTCAGGCTCGTGAGATCGTAGCGGTCGTAATCCTTGAGCATCCATTCCAGGTTGAACATCACAGGAATCTGGCCGAGGAGTTGCACGCCGTGCTGCTCAATGGCGCGCAGCGAACGGCCGGCGTCGAAGACCTCAAGAAGAACCGCCGTCCCGCCACCGAATAGCGTCGTCATCAGGATTTCAGTTTGCGCGCCCACGTGCGAGGCAGGCAGGTTGACCAGCGAGCGCGTGCCGCTGTCTCCACCGAAGAATGCGCCGCACAGGCACATGTTCTGCGACGTAATGTTGCGATGTGCGAGCAGCGCCGCCTTGGGCGAGCCGGTCGATCCCGTGGTGAAGATGACCAGCGCGCCATCGTCTTCCGTAATCGCGGAAGCGCCCGCTGCCAGTTCAGCTGCGCCAGCATCGTGCTTGTTCGCCG
>JARLFZ010000157.1 GCA_031296305.1 Occallatibacter sp.
CCGCCCAACGCATGATTGCCCGTCGGAAGACGGCCTGATTTCACAGCCAAAGGAGAATTGATATGCCACTGCTTGAAGTCGTTCAAACCCACTACGTCAGCGCCTCGATTCGATTGACCGAGACGACCGCTTTACAGCTCGATCAGTATGCAGCATTCATCCATGCTTCAGCCGATGAAGTGATCGACCAGGCGCTCGCCTATGTCTTCTCGAAAGACCGCGACTTTCAGGAGTTCCTTCGCACTCCTGAAGCGCAGCGCATCACGCCGACTCTGCGTATCCGCCGTGCGCCTGCTTCCGAAGCCGCTGAAGCGCCTTCAAAGCCTGCATCGAAAGCGGCAGTAGCAGTGGGAGCGAAGGCATGATTCGCCTTCGCTTTCCTGCCCGGACCACTGCGGCGCTGCGCGCCGGAAGAATTTTCGATACTCCATCCCTCATAGGGAACTGTTTAGCTCCCTGCGGGAGCCATTTGGTTCCGACAGAAACGAAACAGGTTATGAAATCGCGGGAACTAATAAGCTCCATGCGATTTCAACGAAAGGAGCGTATTGCGTATGCCAATTCTGGACATCGAAATGAAGCGCCGCAAAGGCGCTGTGAAAGGCCGCGAGTGCCGTAACCATTCACTCAACACCAAGCTAACCGCTACCGAAGCTGCCGCCGTAGATGCCGCCGCGGAGTCCGAAGGAAAAGCAGTTGGTGAGTGGTTGCGCGATCTGGCGCTGCGAGAACTTGCCGATGGCAACCGTCAATTGCAATCCCTGGCGGTTATGGGAGAAATTGCTGCACTCCGGCTTCTGCTCATCAACACGCTCGAACCGCTTCTGCGTGGTGACAAGATGACCGTGGAGCAGTTCAAAGAAATGCTTCGCTATGTGAAAGCGAACAAGCGCAAGGCTGCTGAGGATGTGCTGGCCAGCTATGCGGAAAGGAGCGCGGAACAGATATGAACACCACGCATTGGGGACGCAAGGAAACGATCGTTACGCCGCCGCAGGCGCCCATTTATAGCTATGCGGCCATCGCGCTCGTGCTGATTCTGACCGCTGCATTTCTGCGCATCTATATGGGTGTATTCATGCCGCCGCTCGAACGCTACGACCTCTGGCCGTACATTCAGTCCGGCGCACTGACCGGATTGAAGCAGACCAGCCAATACCAGTTTCTCGACGTTTCGGATAAGCATCTCCATGCGCATCCTGCCATCGCTGCCGATGTGGAACCGGGCGTGACAACGATGGAATTCGCACGGCCGTTGCCACTTCAATTGACCATGAGCGCCCGCGCTGCCGGCCTGGTTTTTCTCTATCGCGGCCCGAAAACCGCCTACCGGAATGGACCGCTTCATACCTATCTTCAGCAGTTCGTCTATGGAGGACACAGCGTCACTGGAGTCTTCCGCTGGCCACTGCTCGCCGGGCTTGTTGTTCTCTTGAGCGTTCTTCCTTTCGCCGCCCGCAAAGACGTGGATCGATTTCGAGAAATGAAGTACGGCCGCCTGCTCAAAGGCCCGGTTCGCGTCACGCCCGTCGGCTTCAATCGCGCCGTCAAGGGCGATGGAGTTGGCTTCAGAACAATCGAATCGAAGAAGCTCATGCGCATTCCCCGGCTCGCCGAAGGACAGCACATCGAATTGATGGGAGACACAGGCGCGGGCAAGACCCGGCTCATTATGCAGATACTCATGCAGATCAAGGAACGAGGCCATTCAGCTATCGTCTACGATCCGGCCTGCGAATTCGTTCAGCGATTTTATGAAAGCAAAAACGGCGACATCATTCTCAATCCTTTGGACGCCCGTTGCCCTTACTGGGGGCCGTCCGAGGAGTTGCGCCGCCGCGCCGAGGCCAAGGCGATAGCGGCCTCGCTCTACCAGCCGACGACGGACAAAAAGGGCGAGTTCTTCACGGAAACGCCGCAGAAAATCTTCGCACATCTGCTGACCTTCGGCCCGTCTCCGCAGGAGCTTGTCGAGTGGATGGCCAACCCCGACGAGATCGACCGTCGCGTCCAAAATACCGAGATGGCGACGATGATTGCCAAGGGCGCGCAGCAGCAGCGCAATGGTGTGTTGGCCTCGCTCGGCCTGATCGCCGACAGCTTGCGAATGTTGCCGCGCAAAGATAATAACCGGAATCATTGGAGCGCAACCGAATGGTCTGAGAGCCGGAGAGGCTGGATATTTCTCACCTCAAAACCCAGCGAGCGCGAAGCGTTGCGTCCGCTGCACAGCCTATGGATTGACCTGCTGGTCTTGCGTCTCTTGAATGAACCAAAGGAAGGCCAGCACCCGGTCTGGTTTGTGCTGGACGAACTGGCCAGCTTGCAACGCTTGCCGCAACTCCACACGGCCATTACCGAGAACCGCAAATCCAAAAATCCGATTGTGTTGGGCTTCCAGGGGAAGGCGCAGCTTGAGTACATCTACGGCCACATGGCCGAGGTCATGCTCTCGCAGCCCGCAACGAAAATCTTTCTGAAAACTACCGAGCCGAAGGCCGCCGAGTGGGTATCGAGCGCCATCGGCAAAGTCGAAATTGAGCGGATGCGGCAGACGCATTTCGACGGCAGCCGCACGGGGAAAAACTTCACGCTGGAGCGTCAGGTCGAGCCGCTTGTTCTTGATTCTGAAATCTCCGGCCTGCCCGACCGGCACGCCTATCTGAAGCTCGGCAACTACGTCGCTTGCTTCTCATTTGCATACCACGATATTCCGGCTACGCAACCGGCCTTCGTGCCGCGCCCGCTCGATGACGATGAACTCGGCTTCGATCCGAAGACACTGGCGAAGAAGCAAACTGAGCCGGATGCCATTGAAGAAAGCGCTGAGTCCATTCAGAGCGGCTTTTCATTGGGAGACTGACATATGGTCAAAATCTCGAAAGCACTCTCCGCAGGCAAACTCGAAAACTACCACCGGCAAGAATTCACTTCGCCGGACCAAAGCTATTGGAGCCAGGGGCAGACCGTGCAGGGCGAATGGCAAGGTCAGCTTGCCGAAAAATACGGCCTCGCTGGTGCGGTCAACGCCGATGAGTTCCACCGACTCTCAGAAGGTGAACATCCGCGAACCGGCGAGCAATTTGTTCAGCATCGGCAATCCTTCGAGTACCAGGACGCCAATGGAAAGACAATCAAATCCGTCGAGCATCGCGCCGGTTGGGATGCAACCTTCAGCGCGCCGAAGTCGGTTTCGCTGACCGCGCTTGTTGGCGGCGACAACCGGGTCCGCGAGGCTCACAGCATGGCGGTCACGACCGCTCTCGGCGAGTTGGAGCGGTACACGCAAGCGAGGCTCGGCGGCAATCGTCCCGCCGAATCCACCGGCCAATTCATCGTCGCAAAATTCGAGCACGATACATCGCGGCCCGTCGATGGTTATGCCGCGCCACAACTTCACACCCATGCGGTTATCTTCAATGTCACTGAGCGCGCCGATGGAACGACGCGCGCCTTGCAGGAGCGCGGCTTCTTCGAGTCCCAGCAGTTCGCCACTGCCGTCTATCAATCGGAATTGACCTTCCGGTTGCGCGAGTTGGGCTACGAGATTACGCCGGGCCGAAGCGGCGCACCGGAGATCAAGGGATATACGCAGGAGTATCTCGACGCTTCGAGCCAGCGCCAGAATCAGATCCTCGCGCATATGCAGCAAAACGGCCTCTCTGGCTATGAGGCGGCGGAGATCGCCGCCCATGCCACGCGCGACAAGAAACAGATTCAGTCGCCCGGCCAAGTGTTGGCGGCGCACCGCAAGCTGGCCACCGAGTTCGGCAATCAGCCGAATCAGGTTGTAGCCGCGGCGCGCGAGCGTAGCCAAAAGAAATCGGCTGAGCGCGCTCCGGAGAAAGCGCAGAAGGCCGCGCAGGAAGCAGTGACCTTTGCACGCGAACGCAGCTTCGAGCGCGAGGCCGTCACGGACGAGCGCGCCCTTTTCCGCGATGCTTTGCGGCGCGGAATGGGCGACACGACCTTCGCGCAGGTCCGCGCGACTGTTGAACAGCGTCTGGCCTCCGGCGAGTTCCAGCTTGTCACCGCGCCGAAGCACGGTTCCGCGCGGCAATTCACCACGGCCGAGACCATCCATGCTGAGAAGGAAATTCTGCGGCAGATGCGCCAAGGGCAAGGCCGGGCCGAACAGATCATGCCTGTCCAGCAGGCCGTGGCTCATACCGCCCAATATCCAATTCTCAATTCCTCACAACGCTCGGCGGCGGAAGAGATTCTGACCTCGCGCGATAGAATCCAGGGTCTACAAGGCAGCGCCGGCGTGGGAAAAACCACGGCGCTCAAAACCGTGCGTGAGGCAGCCGAGCAGCGCGGGATGATTGTCGAAGGATTCGCCCCGACTTCCCGCGCCGCGCATCAACTCCGCGATGCCGGCATCAATGCTGATACGCTGCAAGGCTTCCTCGCCCGGCATAAGCAGACGACACCGGAACGCCACCTATATATGGTGGATGAATCGAGCCTCGCCAGCACCAAACAGGTGCGCGACTTTCTTGCCAAACTCGATCCAGGCGACCAGGTTCTCTTCATCGGCGACACGCGCCAGCATCAAGGCGTCGAAGCCGGAAAGCCCTTCGAGCAGTTGGTCGATGCCGGGATGAGGACTGCCAAGCTCGACCAGATCGTGCGACAAAAAGACCCCGAGTTGCTGCGTGCTGTTGAGCATCTATCGTGCGGCGAAGTGGCCGAAGGTGTCGCGCTTCTCGAACAGCAGGGTCGGGTTACGGAGATTGCCGATCCAGAAAAGCGTATCGCCTCGATTGCCCGGAACTATGCCGACAATCCAAACAATACCATCATCGTTTCTCCCGACAATGCCTCGCGCCGCGCGATCAACCAGGCGGTCCGCTCGGAATTGCAGGAACGCAGCATCGTCGAATCCGAAAACCACGCCCTGCGCGTGCTTGCGCCGCGTTCCGATATGACCGGAGCCGACCGCGCCTGGGCCGCGCGCTACGAGGTAGGCGACGTGCTCCATTACCAGCGTGGCAGCACGGTCCTTGGCATTGAGCAACGTAGCTATGCGCGAGTGGTCTCAACCGATCCAAAATCGAACCTGCTGACCGTCGAGAAGCCAGACGGACAGCAGATCATCTACGATCCAGCCCGGCTGCACGGCATCTCTGCTTATCGCGAGATCGAGCGTGAATTTGCAGTCCGTGACCGTCTACAATTTACTGCGCCGAATCGTGAACTGGGAGTCGCCAACCGCGACCTTGGAACTGTGCAGAAGATCGGCGAGAACGGCAAAATGACCGTCCTCATGGACGGCGGCAAGGACCGGACGGTCACCTTCGATCCAGCCGAGATGCGGCACTTCGATCACGGCTATGCTGTCACTTCCCATAGTTCGCAGGGGCTCACTTCGGAGCGCATTCTGGTCAACATGGACACCAATGTCCACCCCGAACTCATCAATACCCGGTTTGCCTATGTCTCGGTCTCCCGGGCTTCGCAGGACGCGCAGATTTTTACCAACAACTTCGCCGAACTCGCCCCGCAGCTCAGCGCCGACATCTCCAAGACCTCTGCGATCAAAGTCGCACAGTGTATCGCCACCTCGCAGGGAATCAGCATGGGCTGAGTATCTGATGTGCGCGTTCGATAGAATAGAGGCGTCACCGGCCTCCATGTACCTCAACTACGCCCGCGAGCACTGGGCCAGGCCCGGCGAAAACCCGCCTGTCGGCCTGATTCTTTGCGCCGAGAAGGGAGCTGCGGAGGCGCATTATGCCCTCGACAACCTGCCCAACAAGATTCTCGCCGCCGAGTACCAGACCGTCCTGCCAGACGAAAGAATCATTGGGAAGAATTGGAACGGTTTCGGCGCGACCTCGAAAGCCGCAAACAATAGCTGACGGAACTTTCTGTCTTCGCACAGCAAAGACAGAATTCCGTTCTTCTTCATATCCCTAGCGCGAAACAACCACAGGCCATATTCAATGGAGTTTCAGTATCGGAAATTTGTGATGGCCTGTGGTTGTTTCG